>CAMYNR010000045.1 GCA_947259715.1 uncultured Desulfuromonadales bacterium | reverse complement strand
TACCCCGGTGGGTGGAAACTGGACCCTCGCTGATGTCGGCGACGTGGACGGTGATGGCACCGACGACATCGTCTGGCAGCACCGCAGCGGCCAGGTCCACTACTGGCCGATGCAGAACGGCCAGCGCCAGGGCGGCATCAACATTCATACCCCGGTGGGTGGAAACTGGACCCTCGCTGATGTCGGCGACGTGGACGGTGATGGCACCGACGACATCGTCTGGCAGCACCGCCTGGGTCAGGTCCACTACTGGCCGCTGCAGAACGGCCAGCGCCAGGGCGGTATCAACATCCATACCCCGGTCAGCGGGAACTGGACCCTCGCGGCCGTCGGTAACCTTGATTGACATCATCGACAGGCGCCTGGACAAGCGTCCGGGCGCCTCCCTCGCTTGGAGCGTCCAGCCAAGCAATTTCCTAACATCAAGTAAGGAGGTTTCAAATGAATTACAAGATCTGGTTGGTTGCGATAATGGCTGTTCTGCTTATTTCCGTAAATGGATTCGCGCAGGACAGTAGGTCAGATGACACAACAAGTATTGATATCTCTACGACCCAATCGCTTGCTGCAGAGAGCGGTAAGTTCGACACCCGTGAACAACGATTGAAGGCCCAGCCTTTGGATTGGGACGCAACGCGGGGTACTGTGACCGAGGTTCCAGCTATTTCACCAGAAACCCGCGCGCCTGTTATGGGTGAACCGGGGTTGGCTCCGGGGAATGCCCCGGCAGCGGAAGCGGACGAAGAAGCCAGCAAGGCATTTCCTGAAGACTGGAAGGGGCTGAAAGAATCCACGACCGAGACAACAGGACCCGGCTCATCGCTAAGTACTGACTTTGGTACCCAAGATGTCTTTTCCCAATATTGTGAGAATTGCTCAGGTGTGAACCTGAACTATCCACAAAAAGCCGTTGGGAAGCTATTTTCAAATTCCGGGACCTGCTCAGCTTCGGTGATAAGCGGTAATAATATTATCGTTACCGCTGCACACTGTTGCTATAACCGGGGAAATAATTCCTGGATTGGTGGCTGGGACTTTGCGCCTGCCTATCGCGACGGGTATTCCCCTTACGGAATGTTCCCCTGGAGATCTGCTCGAGTCTTGAACAGATGGCTGACCACCGGCGACCGGCAAAGTGATGTCTGTCTCATTTCTTTGGGCAATAATTCAAGCGGTAAGCCGGTAACATACTACACAGGCTGGTTGGGACGTTCCTGGAACTGGTCATCCACGCAGGTTCATCACGCCATAGGTTATCCTGGAAATATCGGCGCCGGCAATAAAATGGAACTCTGTGTATCCGAAAGTTTCAGCCCTTCTGGCAGCTGTGGTGGGACCACGGTGCTGAATACCGGCTGTTCCATGACCTACGGCGCAAGTGGCGGCCCATGGATTCGCAGCTATAGAAACGGGGGCAACTGGGTAAATTCAGTGGTCAGTGGTTATGACGGCGGCAGTTGTACAGGATCCTTTGGCCAGACCTTTAATGGGCCACGTTTTACGACGAATAACATCGTTAACCTGTGTAATGGTTCCGGTTGTGACTGACACTCTCTGAAGGCAGGAAAACTACGCTATGCCTAGGGGCTCATTGGCTAAGGAGTCTCACAGCGAGGGTATTCATTCGGCCAAGGGGGAGAAACTGAGCCACTATGTACATTTCAGTGCATAGTGGCTCCTGGGGGAACGGGAAGTGATCTTTGCCATTGGCGGAAAGAGCCTGTATAGACTAGTTTCTGTCCGGAAACCGCCCTTTTTTTGCCAACTCGGCGTCAATTGGCGCAATCGCTTGTGCGGCGTAAACTACTACGCCTCCGCGCAATTGCTTGATTTGACAAAAAATTGCTGGTTTCCAGATCAGAAACGCGCAGCGTGCCATCCGGAGTTTCCGGATGGCAACTAGACTATTCTCTGAATGGCTCGCCGGTTAGAGTCGCGGCATACGCTCTTCGATTAATAATCGAAATCTGAATCAATGCCGATCGCCCATTGCGGATCGACATTGTCGGCCCAAACAAGAACTTGCTATTTCTCTATCAGCGCCCCGTAAATATAGATAGAGGTATGGCCAGGATTTTTACACTTCCCGGTGCGCGGATCGAACTTGAATGGCCCACGCTTGCTGGTTTCCGGATCTTCTCCATTGGGAGTTTTATCATCGGCCATAACGATGCCGATATCGCCGTTTTCGTACTCTAAAATCTGCCCAATAAAGGACAGGTGTCCATTGATATACAACTCAACCGATTGGCCGAGATTTATCGCCTGAATCAGTTTCTGGAAGAATTTCCGATGGCTGGTCCCCTGCTTCGGCGCATTATGCACCCTGGTGGTCACACTAAAACCCAGGCTGGCCGCCAGAGAATCCTTGGCCTTGGCCCAATTCGCCATCCCTTCAGTGACGCCGGCACCACCAGCCGCCGGCGTCCCCGAGCTGCCATCGGCAGAATCTTCATCAACCTCGCAGTCAACCTGATCTGCCCCGCCGGTTGATTCCGTTGCTCCCCCAACTCCGACATAGTTGAGCTTTTTCAGCAAGGCATCGTGAAATTCCTGCGCGGAAAATTTTCCCTGCCCTTCTTTAGGAGTCCTCTTTTTCGGCACCACCCCTTTCGGGTTCGCGACCAGGTTCCACATTCCTCGAGAAAGTCCTGCGGGAACACAGCCCATGAGGATTTCATTTATTGCGACAATATTGCTGAAACCGCCCTTCACTTCCGCCACGACCTTGTAGCGATCACCAAATTTATCAACCTGCCACTCATCCGCACTCGCAGGACCAGCCAAAGCGCAAAGCAAACTAAAAAGTAAAAGCCCGGGAAACAATCGTCTTGCGTGGTTTGCCAGCATGGATCAGTCTACTTTCCGATAGGTAGATGAACAGATGATCGCCACAAAATTTTCAGAGATCCGGATATTCAGCCGGCAACCTGCTCTCAAGCCATATGACCAACCTGAGCAAGCGGATTGCCTCCTCTCAGGCTTCCACTCAATAAGACGAATCACTCCTTTCTAAAGGACTTAGAGGGCAGAGGTGCGCACTTTCTGGATCAACAACTTCGCTTTAACTGATAACAGCAATTCATGACAGATCAAGTCATACCTCCATTAAGACCACTCCATCTTCTTAGCTACTGTCTTGAATTCACTACGAACATTAAGCATCATCAGCGGAGATTTGCACCCGAAAACAAGCCCCTTCACAGCTATTCCGGCCAGCCATATCGTGTTTTAACTGCACCCTGCCGTGGTATGATATTTACAGAAAATTCTCAGCTGCTGACTTGGCCAGATTGGAACTTTCCAGGAGCTTGTCAGGTGCTTGTCAGGTGCTGAGAAGGTTATCGAACAGCAAAATTTAATCGTGACTTCAGGGAAGGAGTTTCTTATGCAGCCGGCAGAAAAACTCAAGTATCTGAAAATCGCTCTCTACCTTTTCGGAGTCATTTTCATCGCCGGAATCTACCTGATGATGATGTGGATCTGGCCTTCAGGCTGGGGTTGGACGCCGCGACAGCCGGAATACGAGCAGATGATCATGGGCGTTTACGCCACCCTGGGAGTCTTCTTGATCCGGGCTGCGAAAAATCCGCTCGAGCATGCCAGCCTGATCTGGTTCACGATCTGGTCGAGCATCGTGCATGGCGGCATCATGTTCGTGCAGGCGCTGGTCGATGAAACCGAACGGGCCAACCTGCTTGGCGACGTTCCGGCGTTGTTCCTGGTAGCTGGGGTCCTGTGGTATCTGATGCCGAAATCTGCTTCAGCCTAAGGATATTTTTTTGCTGCTGATCAGTCAGTCAATTCTCAGCGGCTAAGGATCAATATCCAATCATTCGAATTGCCCGCCATCGGCCTGCACGGCTGGTGAGGAGGAGGGCTTTTTAACAGGCCCTTAGTGATCGATCACCAACGGGTTGCAGACCAGTTCTGCCTGCTTAGCCGGCCGTCCACAGCTGGCGCAGACAAAAGGAATCGACTCTTTCGTGGCATCGCACAACCTGCCACGCTCCCTGGTGGTACCACAGTAATCGTGGAGATCACTCTGTTGCTGCGGGTGGCACAACTGTTCACTCGCGGCAGAAACCACGCCACAGAAGCTACATTCATAGACCTTGCCCATAACCGCTCCCCTTTTCTTTCCGGGTGAAGAAATAAGGGCTGAAGCGTCCCTCAATTCTTTTTTCTATAGTCCAATTTTATCATTCCAGACCTGGTTTCGGATAGGAAGAGAATCGCCTTTCTGGAAAGCCAGAGCAACCGGCCCAGCGCTGGAACTTCGCGGATCGGTTTGGTCCAATTTTCAGCTGAGGAAGTTTTTCAGGCCAGTGAAAAAGATCTGGGCGGCGATGGCCGACACGAACAATCCGGTTAATTTGGTCAGAATCGTCAGCCCCTGCTGCCCAAGGCATGAAATGAGAGAGATTCCGCACCGGAACCGATATCGTTCCGCGCAAATGCTTGATTTCCTTGATCTGGCAAAAAATTGCTAGTTTCCAAATCAGAAACGCACTTTGTGCCATCCGGACTTTCCGGATGGGCACTAAACTAGCGCCATTCGGGAGTGTCCCTATTTATCCCTTTCAAGCAGCAGATTATCCTGTTGCAGCACTGAACCTTAGAGTCCTAACGGCAGAACAGTCGCAATGACTGCACTCTTTCCCGTCAGAAGGATGGTTCGGTCCCGCTTCTCAAAACCAACCATCGGCCAGTGCCACCTTCTAGAAGAACCAAGCAGATTAACCAGACATCTATTTGGCAGTATATTCCGGCGACATTTATCTCCTAGCGCAGTCCATTCATCTGAAAAATGGATGCTTTCGCACCAGGCAACGCCCCGCAATAAAATCAGCAACAATCCTTTTTGCAAATAGGTTCATTAATAGTATTCTTCCTGATGCATTCTACCCAGCCGATGCTATTGCAGCCTCAAATGTAAAGACGACTTACGAAGGATGGCAAATATATGCCTTACACTTGGTTTACAACACGCCGCCCAGGCTTACGCATGCCGAAGCAGGCTTTGACCTTTGCAACAACGAGAGACAAAAGGGCCTGGCAACGAAAAAGTATCCTGTCGGTTACCCTGAGCGGCCTGCTGCTCACCCTGTGCAGCGCGCTGCTAATCAGCTGCTCCGGCGGGTCGGGGTCTTCCGGTGAGCAACGAGATTCAGGCGCAGGCAACCCGCCCCCGGTCGGCGGCAGCGCCACCGGCGGGGAGCGCAACCCGGTCTGCGCGGCCGGCCAGAGTGCCGGCGAAGTGGCCGCTCCCCAGTTCTGGATGAACCTGCCCGGGCAGACCAGCTGGTATGCCTCGCCGGTGATCGCCGACCTGGACGACGACGGCAGTCAGGAACTGATTGCCGCCTACTACTCGCTGTATGTCTTCGACAGCGACGGCAACCTGCTCGATCGGGCCGATGGTGGGACGGGACGCATCTACGCCCCGCACGTGGTGACCGACCTGGAGGGGGACGGGATCAGCGAGGTGATCTACGGCAACGGTCACCAGATCTACGCCTATGAATGGCGCGGCGGTCTGCAGCTGAAAAGCGGCTGGCCGGCCGACACCACGACCGCCGGCAACCGCCCCGAAGTCCGCGGCCTGGCCGCAGCCGATCTGGACGGCAACGGCTCTATCGAGGTGGTCGCCACCACCACCCAGACCGCCAATACTGCCAGCGGCGGCGCCCAGGTGTTTGTCTTTGCCGCCAACGGCTCGACCTATCAGCCGGCAGGCCTCAGCTATCCCGCCTGGCCCCGCTACAATAATCGCACTGGCGAAGGGGGCGATGCCGACCGCAACGGCGCCGGCCACAATGGTTTTGGCTGCTACGGGCTGAATGTCGGCATCGGCAACATCGACGATGATCCCGAGCTGGAAATCCTCACCACCTACGACAACCACCATATCCAGGCGTTTAACCATGACGGCCTGGCGATCGATGCCGCCCCCTGGTTCAGCAACCGCCAGAGCGCCTACCGCGGACTGCCGATGACCTGGGGCCAGTTCATCCGCTGGGCCGACCCGCAGGTGGAGGAGGCTCACTACCACCTGCATCAGGACGATTGGCCCCACCCGAGCCGCCAGGAATGGTTGCAATGGACCGCCTCGCCGCCGAATGTCGTCGACCTGGACGGTGATGGAAAAAATGAGGTGATCGGGATTCCGAACGTAGAGAAAAACGAGCCTTATGAGACCCAGGCTTACGCCGTCATGGCCCTCGAAGGCGCCCACGGCGACGGCAGCCGCTCGGCGATGCGCAAACCGGGCTGGGAAGTGCTGCCCCGCGGCGAATGGCCGATCAACGTGGCCGGCTGGTACCCGCCCAACGGCGTGCCGGCCGCAACGACCGTGAATATCCAAGGCGATGCCGCCCCCGAAATCGTCGTTTCGCTGAACGACGGCTTCATCCACGCCTATGACGCCAGCGCCAACGAACTCTGGCGATTTAATTTCACCCACGGCAAGCCGGTGATGTACTCCTCCGAGGTCACCGCCGCCGACCTCAACCAGGACGGCTCACCCGAACTGCTCTTCGCCACCTACGGCGCTCCTGACGTTCAGGATTCAGGCAACCTGGTGATCCTCGGCGCCGACGGCAGCCTGCTGCACGACATTCCCCTGCCCAATCCCGGCCACAACGGCAACGGCAACGGC
>CAMYNR010000044.1 GCA_947259715.1 uncultured Desulfuromonadales bacterium | reverse complement strand
AAAGGGTCCGATGGGTATCCGGTTGGTAAACAAAGGGCGTGTTGCTAACATTCGTCAAGGTTCCATCTATTGGGGTGACAGTACCATCGATGACACCAGGGCCAAAATTTTTTGCTTCACTGGTATCTTCATCCTGATATTTAATACCGGCTCCTACCCGCAATCGATGATTGGAAAAACCTTTAAAAACTGCCGCTAGGTCAATACCAAATTGTTGATCCACGGCAGCAGGATTGCCAATTAAACCATCAGGAAATGTTACCACTCCGGCCGGCGCAAATGGATTTAAATTCCCGTCTGTTCCAATTGGTATTGAGGTTCCTGGTGGTAGTAAAAGAAAATGGGTATCGAAGCTAGCGTAATAGTAATTTAAGCTAGCCATTAAGCTCCATTCTGGTGAGTGGGTATCATTCTCCCACCTTAGATCTGCTAGAAAAGTGTCTATATCATCGTGGCCAGTTGGATCAAGCGCCTGGGCGCCCCCGGCGCCTACACCGGCATCTTGCTGTCGCCAATACCAATTGCGAAATGACCAATCTTTCCATTTCATTTCAAGATGAATATCTAATACATCATAACGTGTTTCCAAAGGCCCAGGTGCGTGCGAAACTACAGGGTCGAACAAAGTTTGGAAATCTGATTTAACGATTCTATCCCGGTCACCGTCACTCTTTTGCCATTCAAGGGAAAATATAACATCCAAATTGCCATATGTATCGCCATGTTGCAGCCACAAGTCTTTGCTTTTAAAGGAACCGTATCGGACCCCGATTTCCGAACCATTAATTTCATTAGCACTCTTGGTAATAATATTGATGACTCCTGAATAAGCGTCTGCACCGTAGACGGCCGAACCCGGCCCTCGCAATACTTCAACTCGGGAAATAGCAGAAACCGGTAACTGAAAATTCAATGGCCGACCTCCACTACTTAGTAATTGAAATGGAACGCCATTCATAAGCATCAGTACTTGTGGGTTCTCCCCCGTGTGAACCCCACGAATTGAATAGATCGAATTAAGTCGGTTCAGTGCAGATGGCACTACATGCAACCCTGGCACCGTCTCCAAAACCTCATCCAGGTTTCTTGCCCCCATCTCCTCAATCTGCTTCGCAGTGATCACACTTGCCACCGCCGGAGCCTTATAAACCGGCTTCCTGCTCCCCGTCGCGATGCTGACAAACTCCTCATCACCGTACAAGGCCTCTATATCCTCATAGTCGCCGTCAAGCAGCAGGTCAGCTTCGTCGGCTGCGAGCGCCCCACCGAAACTGATCAGCAACAGAAAAAAACAAATCCATAGATATCTCATTGGCATCACCTACCTCCCGCCAGGCTAAGGCTGGTATTTGCCCCCTCAAGCATAACTGGGTATCTAAACAATAAGCTGGTTTGCATCTTTACCCCGTGCTTTACTGAATATTGGCACTTATTTCCGGTTTCAGAGTCGTTTCATCGGAGTCGAAGGTTTTGTTCGTTGTGGCAAGGCCGATGGGCAGAGGAAAAAATACGGTAAAAAGAGCGCCTTTTCCCTGCTCGCTCTCAACGCTGATTTCTCCGCCCATCATCTCAGTGAAGCGTCTGGTGATGGCCAAACCCAGGCCGGTGCCTTCGAAATTACGCGTGGTGCTGCCGTCAATTTGTCGAAACTCGTCAAAGATGATCTTTTGCTGATCTTTGTTCAGGCCGATTCCGGTATCCTCAACTTCAATTTTCAGCAGATTTTTATCCAGATAGCTCCGCAGCGTAACGGTCCCATTCTGCGTGAATTTGGTGGCATTGCTCAGCAGGTTGAGGATGATCTGCTGCAGTTTGCCACTATCAATGTTGATTTCAGCCTCTGTTCCTTTTGTTTCAATCCGTAGCTGGTTGTTGTTGTGCTTGAGGATCGGTTTGACCGTATCGCAGGCTTCCCGGAGAACCTCTTCAAGCCGGGCTGATTTCAATTGAATATCCATGTGTCCCGATTCGATCTTAGCCATATCGAGAATATTGTTGATCATGGTGAGCAGCCGCTGGGCATTGGTGATGACCCGCTCCAGTTCCTCAGCGTTCTCTTCCATCCCCTCCATATCCAGCTCTTCGCGAACCAGATCGGTATAGCCGATAATCGCCTGCAGGGGGGTGCGCAGTTCGTGGCTGATGTTGGCGAGAAATTCTGATTTATGCCGACTGGCGGTCAGGGCGGCATCGCGTGCTTCGACCAGTTCGCGGGTGCGGATAGCGACTTCGGATTCGAGCATTTCGCCATGCTCTCGCAGCCTTCGATCCCGCTCATTGAGGCTGGCCATCATCTGATTGAAGACTGTGGCCAGGTTCTGAAATTCCGTGGGCCCTTTCAGGTCGGCATAAACCCGGGTTCCCTCTTCCTCATTCTGCGCCATGACCTGAATCAGTTTGTAAAGAGGTCGGGTCAGGCGATCGATGGCGACATTGACCAGGATTGTGAGAATCAAGGCGAAGGAGAGGGCAATAATAATATTGTTGCCAAAAATACTCAGCTGCATATCGCGCAAAGTGGCTTTGCCCATAACGACGTGGACATAGCCGAGATGTTCGGAAGGGGTTTCCCCGAGTTGGAACTCGAGTTCTGCTTCGCGCTGGCCGGTCGCCTGTCCGGTGATGACGGGGGCGATAAAGTGCCAGGCATCCGTTGTCTGGCTGACGAGTTGAGCCTGGCTGCCTGGCAGAGTTGCGCTGCTCAGGCTGGCCTGTGATGGCTGGGGTTTAACCGCCAGCGGCCGGGTGTCGAGATTGTAGATTCCAGCCTGGATGATGTCGGGAAAGCTGAGGATCGCTTCCAGCGGTCCTGCGGCGTTTTCCGGGCTTTGGTAGATCAGGGCCAGATAGCTCTGGTTGGCCAGGGTGGTGGCCACTTGCAGCCCCTGCGCAATCATCTGTTCTGCGGCGCGGTTACTGGTGACCCAGGCGGTGGTGACTGAAGCGGTCAGTGCCAGGCCGATAATCCCGAGGGAAACAAGCGCCAGCAGCCGGCTGCGAAAGCCGGAGGTTTTTTGTCGAATGCTGTCTACAATCTGCATATCGAGCACCTCCGTCAGCGCGATGGGAACGTCAGGTTAAAGGTTTGCTGCTGTTGCGGACTGAAATTCAGTCCCAAATGGGCAGCGGTACGAATATTGACGGCCGTGTGCAGGGCTTTCAGCGGCGTGACGAAAGGGTTTTGGTCATTGAATAGTTTCTCCGCCGCCAGTTTGGCAAGCTCCTGGCCGAGGCCAAAATTGTCGGGGTACATGGAAAGCAGCGCGCCGCGCTGAACGTGAGTCGGTTTGCTTGAACAGAGCACCAGCTCCTTGTCCCAGGCTTCCTGAAGCAGCATCGGCAGGACCACGTCTTCACTCGCGGTGATCTGGTCAAGCGGCAACCAGATGGCGTTTTCCGGCCCGCGCGCGCTTGTCAGGATTTTTCGATAATGCTGCATCGCAGAACGTAGGTCCTCGGCGGGCATAGCGATCAGCTTCAGGCCATGTTTCTCTGCGGCGCTCTTTGCCAGGGGCATCAGCCAGCCGTTGATTTTTGGCGTGTAGACGACAAAAATCTGCTTGCTCTGCGGGACCAGGGTTTTTATCCGGGTAAAAAGCTGGTCAGGATCGGCGGACAGGCTGATGCCGGAAATGCCATTGGGAATCAGGGGGAGGGCGCCCAATATGACCGGGCGGGTGGTTTGTAGGCTTCGAGCAGCTAAATAGCCGCGCTTGCCCAGGGCGATAATGGCTTTCGCCTTCTGGCTGTCGAGCCGTTCTTTCAGTTCCTCCGGGTTGTAATCGTTGGGGATGGGATAAAGCTGGTAGTCAAGGTCATCCTGGGATTGGATTCCATCAAGAATCGATTGAAAGATTGATTTATAAGGGGCTGATAAGTCAGGGAAAAAGATTGCCACACTCTCGGCACTAAAAGCAGGAGAGGCAAGGCTGAGGAGGAGAAGAAGGCTGCAAATAATCTGGGAAGCAGGCATGGCGAAGCGCAGGCGAAAGACAATTCGAAAAGCAGTCTGGTCCTGGTGTGGTCCCAAAGAAGGCGGGGCGATATTGGCGAGCGGCAACTTCACAATGAATTAATAGGTCGTGCCTATCTGCAATATGTTGCTATTAGGTTTGTCAAATTAAGAAGCAGTGGGTGTTAATGAAGGATTAAAATCCCATAAGATCGGTTTCAGGTCAATATATTTTCGTGAATGTGGACAAATTACAAACTCGGGCGCTCCCCTGTGGCATGCAGGGGAGCGCCCGGCAAGGTTAATGCGATGTCTGTCCGGGGCCGCCAAGTGCCTGGCAATTTTCAAGCGCGGCGGATAATCTCGACGAGCAAGCGGCTGACGTGAGCCATATCTGCCACGCTGACCTGCTCATGGATGGTGTGAACTTTGGCCATTCCGGTGGCGAGGATGACCATCTCGATGCCCTGGCCGTTGTAGATATTTGCGTCTGAGCCACCACCGGCCGCGCGGACCTGCTGCGGCCGCTCAAGCGCCTTACCTGCCTCCCGAATTAACTGCAGCAGGGGAGAGTCGTCGGCAACTTGCATCAGGGGGAAGTCTTCCTGAATTTCCAGGGCCAGGGCAGCGCGCTTGGTTTCGCTCTGAACGGTAATGCTTGCC
>CAMYNR010000043.1 GCA_947259715.1 uncultured Desulfuromonadales bacterium | reverse complement strand
TTCTGCGGGTAAAAAAAGCCAGGGCGCTGCCGATCCCGGTGGCCAGGCCGGCAAACAGGGTCAAACCGAAGGCGAAAAGAACGGTATTGGTATCCATAGTATCAAGGTGACTTTCTGAAGTAGTTTGTGAGGTTTCCCATCCGCAGGTATGACAACAAAAGCTTATTAGAGATCCATCTTCAGATCAATCTAAAAATATTTGATATGCTGGAAAGAAAAGAGCCGAAGGAATGAAACGATGGATGTTTTTATCACCCTCGCCGAGCAGAAGATTCAAGCCGCCATCCGCAACGGTGAACTCGACAACCTGCCCCTGAAGGGCAAGCCGATCCCGGTTGAAGACCTTTCGGGCATCCCGGAAGAGTTGCGCATGGGGTACAAGATTCTTAAGAATGCGGGGATGGCCCCCGAGGAAGTGGTGCTCAACAAAGAACTGATGACCCTCAGAGACCTGCTGACCGTCTGCAGCGACCCGGATGAGAGGAAAGAACTGAAAAAACGCCTCAGTGAAAAACAACTGAACTTCGATCTGCTGATGGAACGAAACATCAAAAAACCGGCCTATCATCAATACGCCGGCAAGCTCAGGGACAAACTGGGGCTGTGAGGCCGTCGTTTATCCTGCAGGCCCCCTACTTGAGGAGGTTTCTGGTGAACTTGAACAAAGCCCATGACGCCAAGGCCACCCCGGCCCAGAAGTAGGGTGAATCCACAACGGTATCCACCAGCGGCCTGAGTTGCCCCACCCACACTTCCTGAATACCACCATCCAAAACTCCGGCATATTCAATAAACATAGCGGCCTCCGACAGGTTTTCCTGGCAATTACCGCAAGTCTAACAACTCACGGAGATATTGCACTTCCCTTGGAGAACAAAGTGTATTTATATGCGACGTGTGGTGCACTCTGAACCAGGATCTACCCACAGTCGCCTCATTTTTCAAGACCTGCCTCCATGTCTTTACGCCTGTAAAGAGAAGACGCGGAAATCCCAGGAGGCGGTCCGACAATCCATGACCGACTACAAACCCAGCTGCTTGGCCCATATTTCAGCTCCTTTTCGGCCCATAGCTACGGCTATGAGCTCTCAAACGAGCCAAAATCTGATCTCAAGCTTCTGGATTTTCGCTTCGGCCCTTATTGTCGGACAGCCTCCTCGTGAATCTCCGCGCCTTCGTAATCGATAATTCCAGACCATTCAGACTGTTGTCTTGCGGGCTTGCCGCCAGCCACGCCAGCGTACCACCGCCCACCAGATAGCAATAACGGCTGCAATCCCCAGCGTCAGGACCGAGGCCACAACCGGACTGGCGCCGAGATAACCGATGGCGCCGAGCAGCAGGACCACACCTGCCACCAGTGTCCAAATCACCAGACCACGAGCCAGTTTAATTTTATCGCTGCTCAGCGCCAGGATGCCTGACCACAGCAAGACCACCCCCAGAATGCTCATCAAAAGCCCAGCATTGTTGCCGTCGGCGGAGACATAGCGAATCGAAAACCCCGCTTCCTCGGCCGATTGGTTGGCATATAGCTTTTCAAAGGCATAGAGTACACCCTGGGTCGGCACATTGATCCGCAGCGGCTGACCCATCTGCACTTGAGCTGCATCAGACGCACGTTTCAGTTCCGCGGCGCCAGCGGCGCGGGGATTGGTCCAAACACCCTGAACCACCACGTCCATCGTACTATCAACTCGGTGATAGCGTAGTCCCGCCGGTAAATAAACATTCCAGTGACTGCGTGTCACCACCATATCAGGGCGCGGCAGCTGACCGGTGACGCTGCCGATATGCTCGATGCCTTTGAGCGGCGTGGCGTAGACGACCTCCACGGGGAAGCCCTTGGAAGAGTTGATCATGCGGATCAGCACCGCTGTTTGGTCCTCATTCAGATCGCCACTGGCGAAGGCTGGCTTCTCCGGCTTGCCATCGACGAAAACAGACCAGATTTCTGAATTCTCGGGCAAGGCAAGGCGCAAGAATTGACGGCGGCTGTTGCGCACCATCAGGCGCGCGGTCGTCACAACCAGCCCGTCTCGGGTGTAGAGAGAGTTGTAGTCGGCCCGTTCGATGACGGCAACCTGTACTTCGATCTCCTTGTGACGGGTGATCTTCAGGGACAGATTAAAAGGGGGATGCAGATAACGAAAGGCGAGCAGGATCGGGTTGGTGGTCTTCAGAACCAACTGCTGTGGCAGCTCGTTGATGTCGAGGTTCGATAGCTGCTCAGAGGTGCTGGCCTGCACCTCCACCGCGGTCAACGCCTCGACCGCAATGCGGCCGTGCTCGACCTCTGCACCCACCACGGAGATACGAGGAACCTGGGTTTCAGGAGCCTCGCCCTCCATGATCCGCTCGTAATTAACCTCAATGCGGAATTGGCCTTCCATCTCGCGAGTAAACTCCAACACGATGGCCTGGCCACCTTCGACATCTTCCACCTGATGCCGGCGTAGCGAAGGACCAGAAACGCCTAACACATTAATCCCGGCCGGAAGTCGCAGCTCCAGTTCAAGCAAACTACCCGACTTGACCTCGACCTCCACCGTGGCCGAGCCCTTCATGGTGACATCGCCCAATGAGATCAGGGTATCAACCTGGGCATCGAACACACCCTGGCGACGTTCCGGCGCCACGGCCTCAACCTCCAAGACGGGATTCAACGCCGTATATTTAAACGTATGGGCAATGGTCATGCTGGTCTGGTTACGCAAAAAAACAGGCAGTTGATTCTCGCCAACGCGTGACAAATCATTTTCTGTCGTCGGATTCAAGGTCAGCTCCGTGCCCGATAGCAGCGCCACCATGCCACGCTGGCGATGCACCTTGGCGGCGCTCAACAGCGGTACCGACACGGCCTGATCGCCGGTGACCAGCCCCAGCAGACGTTCGTAGAAAACTTCTACCAGCACTTCGCCTGCAACGGGCAGCGCCAGAAAGACCGATATTTTCTTGCGCCCCGGCGTCTCCGCCTCGGCCACATTCCAGTCCAGCAGCCCCGGCGCCAAGATCCGGTTGACTTGGGCATCATCCGGAATTTCCAACTCCAGCAGGCTGGTTTCGCCCCGGGTGATTTCATAGACGACTGAGCCGTGCCCGTGCAGCACGCCCTCTTCGGCATGAATTGCATGATACAGGCTGGCGGTTGCCCGCACCTCGCTGCTCAGATCTTCGGGAATCGCATCGGTCCAGCTAAAGACCACCTGGTCGGTCAGAGGAATGAAAACGGTCGCTTGGGTCTCTTCACCCACTTCCACGCTCACAACGTTGGCTCCGGGCAGAACCTTCACATCTTTGTGCCCGGGCAGAACGAGGTCAAAGCGCGAAACCGGGATCCGCGGGATCGGCAACACCGCCTGAGGCGGCCCTCCATTATCCTGCACCGGCACCTGGAATGTCACCAACAGTTCGTGCAACCCACGCCCCTGTAAAAGGGTAGAGAAGAGCCCATCAGATTCTTGCACTGTCGCCGCCTGATCGTCGATCCGGAGGTCATTCAGGGTAACACTGCTGGACAGCACCGGCAGTTTCACCTCTTCGCCACTGAACATCTCTACTTGATATCGTGCCGTCCAAACCAGAGCGTCACCGACCAGCGAACCGGTATAGGCGGCGCGACTGATCGCATAAGGCTCCTTGCCGGGTGTTCGCCAGGTGATCAAAACCGAGGCGGTCGCCGGTATGTTTGCGGTGAAACGGCTGCGATCGCCCTCAGCGAAACGCTTCAAGTCAGCCGAGGGCACAATCGCCAGATCCGGGTCAGCGCCGGGAAAGTCGAGGCTGAGTGCGGTAGCGGAGGCTTGCGGTACCGCCACCGGCAAGACATAGCCACTCTCCGAGCGGGTAGCGTCGAGGCCATAGCTCAGCTGCAAAGTAACCACCCCCGCCTTGTGACTGCTCCAGGCCAGACCATTGGCAGTTTGCACTAACTGTGCGGGTTGGCCGTCCACCTTGGCACTACGCAGCGCAACACCGCTGGGTAAAATCGGCACCAGGGTCCACTCCTGGGTAAAGGTTTCAATACGCGAAGTCACGTTGATCGTCGCCGCATAGTGATCGTCACCATCATTTACCCGGATAGTCACGTTGGACTGACCGATGGCATAAGCTGCGGGCGCCCTTTTGGGCTCCTGGCCGAGCTGGCGCAGCATCTCGGTATAGTCCGCAAGCGGCACCCGGACCTCGCCCGCCCCCGCTGGTGGCGCTAACTGCAACTCACTGGCCGATAACGGCGCCGACAGACAGACAAAGACGAACATGGCGACCAGCGCAGCGCACCAGAAACGGCCACCCAACCTGACGCCAACAGACATCATTTGTGTAATTGTAGTCATGTCACTTCCTCCTGGCCGAGGATCCCGGCCTCCTCCAAAAATTTCAGGAGGCTGTCGGACTTGACGAACCGTAGCGAGAGATTGGATGTTCGAGGCCAGATTTTTGGGATTTTGAGAGCGAATAGCAGGGCTATTTGTCGAAAAATGCCAGAAATATGGGCCGACCAGCCGGTTTCGCAGCCTCCTAGTCACCGTACATCCTCCACCGTTTCGTGTAGCTTGCGGAAGGCCGCCACCTGCAGTGAATCGGTCAGATAAAGACGCTGGGTTCTATCGTTCACCAGCGGCGAGACGATCGCCTTGAGATAATCCATCAGGAGTGCCTGGTCTGTCGCCAGACCGGCATCGCTCGCCCAGCCGGCAATTTCCAGGCGCAGGCCCTGAACCAGAGAGTGCAGCCTTAACAGGGTCGCATGGGCCTGGTCCAGTTCGCCGGAGTCCAGCAAACTGCCGGTCTGGCGCAGGTTGCGCGAGAGTTCCCAGTTCACCAGGTTCTTCAATACGTTGCGTGACAGAGGTCCCACCTTCGCGGGACCCTCGCCCAGGCTGAGACTCGCCTCTACGACACCGTTTTTCAGCTGCACCACATCTTTGTAGCGTACCGTTACGTCAGCCAGCGGCCCTGGTTGTTCAGCCACCAGGTCGAGCAGCACCACGTGAGAGTCTCCAGCGAAGTAGTTTGGAATGAC
>CAMYNR010000042.1 GCA_947259715.1 uncultured Desulfuromonadales bacterium | reverse complement strand
CTGGCCCTGCGCCTGGTGGAGCGCCAGGTCAGGCAGCTGCTCTTCCTTCCTCAATTGAGCCAGGAAGAACTGCTGATTTTCATCGAAGAAATTTCCCGTCCAGCGGCCGAGCTGCTCGCTGCAGGAGGTCTCTCTCAGCGCCTTGCAGAGCGCGGGGCCAACAGCATTCGGGTCAACCAGACCAGCCTCGTCGAGACCGACAGCAACTGGACAGAACCATCGAAAGAGGCTACGGCAGAAGCTGACGCGCCAGAACTCGCAGCCCCTCAGCCAGCTGAAGGGACAGATCGCCCCCAGTCGAAAAAAGCGGACAGCTTGTTGCTTGAGACCATGCGCGATCTACTGGAACTGTTCAAGGAATCCCTCGAGGATTCAGAACAACAACAGCTGTTAGACCAGTTAAAGAGGATCGCCCCCGACTTTTTCACCCAGACCGGCCTGCCTGGCCATTTAGCAGTCTTTCTGCAGCTGCTGGGCCACCAGCAGGATCAGCAGCGCAGCCACCGCCAACGGGCAGCCGCTGCCAAGAGCATTGATCAGCTGCTGAGCGCTGACAGAAAGTTGTTTCTGACGGCCGCCGTCGCAGATAAGCAGCTCAAGGAAAGCCAGCGACGGGCCTTAGCACGGGTTCTCGCCGGCCTGGGTGAGAAGATCGCCCCACAACTGAGCAAAAACCTGTCAGCCGAGGAGGATAGCCTGACCCGCCGCAGATATATCTGCATCCTCGCCAGAATGGGCAAAAGGATCTTCCCGCAACTGGAAAAAAGTCTGCAGAATGGAGCCTGGCAACAAGTTCGCGATGCCGTCGAAATCCTGGGAGAGACGCGTTTGAAAAAAGCGCTGCCATTACTGACAACGGTCAGAGCCCATCCGGAACCAAAGGTCCGCCGCGCACTGATTCAGGCCCTGCACAGAATCGGTGGCAACGAAGCGATTCCTCTGCTGGTCGAACTTTCCCGCGACCCAGCTGCCGATCTGCAGCAGCCGGCAATTATTGCCTTAGGTTCTCTCAGCGACCCACAAGCCGTTGACCCTCTGGCGGTAATGCTTGCCGAAGCGGATCCCTTCGGAAAAAAAATTGCCTTGAAAAAAACAGTGATCCAGGCCCTGGTCAGCCTCGGTTGTTCCCAGGCGATTGTCCCGCTGTTAAAAATTGCCCAGCGCAAAAACCTGCTGCAGCGGAGATCTGTGGAAGAACTGCGAGCCGAAGCGATCCTGGCCCTCGGCCAACTGGGCAATTTCCACCTGTTGCCCATTCTGAAGCGCCTGCCGAGCCCGACTCAGGGGCCGGTCAGCAAGGCCCTTAAACAGGCCACCAGCCAGCTGGAGAAACAGGCTCAGGCAGCTTGAACAGATAAGTCCGACAGCTTCCTAGCATCCAATTATTGTTACTCTCGGATAATTCTGACTGCATTCAGCACCGCCAGTACGGCGACGCCGACATCGGCAAAAATCGCCTGCCAGATGGTCGCCAGACCGAACACCCCAAGCAGCATCACCCCCCCTTTGGCGACAAACGCCAGGACGATGTTCTGCCAGACGATCCGCCGGGTCAGGCGGGCGGTCTCAATGGCGGTGGCCAGTTTGCCCGGCTCATCGGTCATCAGCACCACATCGGCCGCTTCGATCGCCGCATCGGAGCCCAGGCCGCCCATGGCCACGCCGACATCGGCACGGGCCAGCACCGGCGCATCATTGATCCCATCACCGACCATAACCAAGGGGCCCCGGTTGCGCTGCGCCAGCAGCTGTTCAAGGGCTTCAAGCTTCTGATCGGGCAGCAGTTCAGCGCGCCAACCATCCAGCTGCAGGATTTCGGCAATTCGCTGTGCTTCCCGCCTGCGGTCGCCGCTGAGCATTTCGATATGGGTCACCCCGAGCTGCCGCAAGCGCGCGACCGCCTCAGCGGCGTCCCCGCGCAGCTCATCAGCGATCAGCAGAGCCCCGGCATAGGTGCCGTTGATGGCCAGGTACACCGCTGTTCCGGCCTGCTGAAGGCGCGGCGGGCTGATGCCGGCCTGCTGCAACAACTTGCGGTTGCCGGCGAGCACCTGCTGCCCATCAATCCTTGCCGCCACTCCCAGACCCGGCTGTTCCTGCAGGTCGGAGATCAGGCTGCGATCGAGTTTTTGTGCATATTTTTTGCGGATCGACTGACCGATCGGATGGTTCGAGTCGATCTCGGCCAAAGCCGCCTTTTCCAGCAAGTCTGTTGCCGTGAAGCCCTCTTCGGGCAGGATCTCGCGAACCTCGAAAACCCCACGGGTCAAAGTACCGGTCTTATCAAATACGACGGTCTCCACCTTGCCCAGAGCTTCCAGAAAGTTTCCACCTTTGACTAGAATGCCCTGCCTTGAGGCCCGGCCGATGCCACCGAAAAAACCTAAGGGAATCGAGATCACCAAAGCGCAGGGGCAGGACACCACCAGAAAGATCAGCGCCCGATAGAGCCAGGCGCTCCAGTCACCGACAAACAGCGGCGGCAGCACGGCGATCAGGGTCGCCGCAAGCACCACCAGCGGCGTGTAAACCCGGGCAAAGCGGGTGATAAAGCGCTCGGTGTTGGCCTTGTTCTCACTGGCGTTTTCGACCAGTTCAATGACCCGCGCCAGGGTGGACTGGGCGAAGGGGCGCACCACCCGCAGAGTCAAACTGCCGGCGCCGTTGATCATCCCGGCCAGCACCTCGTCGCCGATGGTCTGCCGGCGAGGTCGCGACTCGCCGGTCAGCGCCGAACTGTCGAGCAGTGATTCCCCGTCGATGATCACCCCGTCGAGGGGCACCCGTTCCCCCGGACGCACCAGGATCAGCTGACCGATGTCGAGCTGATTGGGATCAACAGTGCGGACCTGCTGCCCTTCGAGCAGGTTGGCGCTGTCGGGACGGATGTCCAGGAGCGCCGCAATTTCCCGCCGCGACCGATCGACCGCCTGCCCCTGAACAATTTCACCGAGCAGGTAAAACAACATGACCGCCACTGCTTCGGGATATTCGCCGAGAAAAATCGCGCCGAGGGTTGCAATCGACATCAGCAGATGCTCGTCGAACCAGCCGCCGCGGCGCAGGTTGGCTACAGCCGCCAGCAATACTGAGCCGCCGGCGAGCAGATAACTGGCCATAAAGATCACAATCGCCAGGGGCTGGGAGACAAACCGTTCCAGCAGCAACGCAATGATTAGCAGCGCGGCGCCACCGGCCAGCCGATAGAGCTGCAGGCGGATATGCCGGCCCGGTTTGGTCTGCCCGGCCTCCTGCCAGGGACGGACACTCACTCCGGGCTCGAAGCGCTCGACAATTTCCCGCACTTCAGCAAGCAGATCGCTGCAAGGACGCGGCGATTCGATGCGCAGGCTGCCGGCGGTAAAATTAAGCTGCGCATCGACCACCTGGGGCAGCTCCATGATGGCGGCCTCGATCTTACCGGCGCAGCTGGCGCAGCCAAGATTCTGTAAAGCAAACCGGCAACTGCTGGCCCAGGCGGCTGACTGCTCCTCGATCCGGCAATCCTCCTCCGCTTCCGGAACGCTGCAGCAGCTCCCGCAATCAGCCCTCTTCAGCATGACGCAAGCCCTCCTGCAGCAGCCGGTCGACATGCTCGTCATCCAGCCGGTAGTAGACCATCTTTCCTGCGCGGCGATACTTGACCAGCCGCGCCGTCCGCAGCAGCCTTAACTGGTGGGACACTGCCGAGGCACTGGTATCGACCAGCTCGGCCAGGTCGCACACGCACATCTCCTCCTGCGCCAGGGCATGCAGCAGGCGTAAACGATTGGGATCGGCGAGCAGCTTGAAAACCTCCGCCGCACCATGCAGCAGTTTCTGCTGCGGCAAGACCTGCAGAACCCGCGCGACCCGCTGCTTATCGACGCAGGTCGCCAGGCAGATATCTTTATCCATGAAACTTCCTCATCTGAATAGCTGTTCAGGTGTTTATTTTGGGGAAGATGGCGGGACTTGTCAAGATGCCTGGAATAAAGCTGATGCTTATTTCTTTTCCGCTGTTCGCAGCACTTCGATCAACCTGCCGGCATGCAATTCACGAATCTGCTGATAGCTTCCACCCAGCTCCCGGGCCAGCTGCTTCAGTCTGCTGCTGCCGAGCCCGGCGCAGCTATCGACCACCACCGTGTCGATCCGATCCTTGCCGACCTTCCGGGCGAGCGCAAACAGCTCGGGGAAGATCTCCGCCCCTGGAGCGAGTGGCAGATTGGCTTCGCCGTCGGAGACAATCACCAGCAACGGCTGCAGAGAGGGTTGTTTGTGACGTTCATTGCGGATCAATTGCCAGGCCTGCCAGAGGCCAGCGGCAAAGGGGGTGGCTCCACCGATCGGCAGTTTTCGCAGCTGCTGCTGAGCGAGCAATATGCTGGAGGTCGGCCGCAACAGAACTTCGGCCTGCCGGCCTCGGAAGGCGACCAGCGCCACCTGATCGCGGTTCTGGTAGGCCGTGGTCAGCAGGGCCAGAATTGCCCCCTTGGCCGCCTTCATCCGCTCCAGGGTGCCCTCGCCCATCGACTCTGAAGCATCGATGGCCAAGACCACCAGGGACCTTTGCCGGCGCAGAAACACTTTACGGCGCAGGTCGGGGGTTTGTATTTCCAGAGTCGACGCCCCCAATCCGCTGCGCAGCAAGGCCGCGCGCAGGGTCGCCGGCAGATCGAGAGCGCAAGGCCGCTCTTTACCGGCAAATGGAACACTCCGCAGATGCCGACCGGAGCGGGCCCAAGCCCGGCTGCTGCTGCGCCGACCTGGTTGGCTGCGGGAGGCTTTCAGCTGATTGAGATCGACCGGGGCGAGACAGAACGAGACGTCGATATCGATCAGTCGCTCTGAAGTTTTTTTTTAAGGGTCTGAAACAGCATGGTGCCGGCCGCAGCCGATCCGGGAAACTCATAATCGACCAGCATAAAATCAAGATTGTCCAGTTCATCGACCTGTTCAAGTTCGGCCTTTTCCGGAAGGCTTTCGAAGATCTTCACCAGGGCCGCATCCAGCAGCTCCTGCGCGGCATCCCCCCCCAGCAGAGCACTGCCCGGCAGCCGGTGGGGCAACACAAAACAGGCCGCCTCGCGAAGCTCAGCAGCACTGACAGCCGACTTTTCCAGCAGCGCCGCCAGCGCCCGGGCGGTTTTTAGCAGAGCGATATCGGCGCGATGGCCATGAACCTTCAGCTCCACGGCCAACGCCACCGCCAGCTGATAGGCTTTTTCGGGAATGACGACCTGCGGCAACCGCTGCTGTGCGGCAACCACCTGCCGGGCATAAAATTCCTCTTGGTCTGCCCAGCACTCTGCGAAGGCCTGCCGATCCTCTTCATAACAGATATGCTGCCGGATCAACTCACGCCGCTTGTCCGGATCGGCCAGCCCTTCGACATTGACCAGCAGCCCGAAGCGGTCGAGAAACTGCGGCCGCAACTCCCCTTCCTCCGGATTCATCGTGCCGACCAACATAAACCGCGCCGGATGGGTGATGCACAACCCCTCCCGCTCAACCCGGTTTATTCCTGAAGCAGCAGCATCCAGCAGCAGATCTACCAGATGATCTTCCAGCAGATTCACCTCATCGACATAGAGAAGGCCCCGGTTGGCCGCCGCCAGCAGGCCCGGCTCGAATCGGCGCTGGCCGGTTTTCAGCGCATGTTCCAGGTGGATGGTGCCGACGACCCGATCTTCGGTGGCCGACAGGGGCAGCTCGACCACCGGCATCGGCCGCTGCGCTACGGGTAAAGAACCCTCAGCCGCCAAACGCTCGCGACAGCCGTCGTGCATCCGCTGGAAATCTTTCGGGTCACAGTGATAGGGGCAATCCGCAACCACCTCGATCTGCGCCAGCAAGGCCGCTAAAGCCCGCGCCGCCGTCGACTTGCCGGTACCCTTCTGGCCGCGAATCAACACACCACCAATTGATGGATCGACGGCGTTGAGCAGCAAAGCGGTTTTCATCGCCTCCTGGCCGATTATGGCGCTGAAGGGATAAGGGGTGATCTGCATCTGCGTTCCTTAGAAAAACTTTGCTGTTGGGATTGGGTGCGGTTCTTAAGCCCGGCCTAGGAGCCTGTCGGACTTATCATGAATCGACTGCAAAATTGCCTGATCGGCCCATATCTCCGACAATTTTTGATAAATAGCCCTGCTATTCACTCTCAAATTCTCGAAAATCTGGTCTCGACCAGCCAATTTTTCGTTTCGATCCAGAAAGTCCGACAGCCTCCTAGGAGCCTGTCGCAACCAGAAGCACGCACAAGCCCCCAAACCCATTGAATTCATATTCTGCTGCCTACCTGTGCCGATAACCTCTGCCGGAATGACCTTTTTGCTTGCCAAACCGATGATGAGCCTTGCCATGGCGATAATGGCGGGATTTGCCATAATGCAATTTGTTATGGTGCCCCCGGTGGTGACGATTCCTGTAGTGGGAATGGCCTTTATGCTTCACATAACCGAAGCTGAGAGACAGATAGCCAGGAAAATAGGGATAGGCATAGCGAGGCGGATAAGCGTAATAGTCAGGCCGGTCGTAAACGCGAACCTTTTTGACCACCTTGGCGGGTTGTCGGTTAGCCTGGCCGAGGCTGTTGGGGTTGACAATCAGCCAATGGCCATCGGGCTGCCGGCAGGCGGTGCCATAGCCACGCTCCTGGCGACCGTCAATGATGATGGTCTGCTGAAATTCCCGGCAGTAGGTGCCGGTGGCGGTCTGATAGGTTCGCACCGGAACCGTACTGCCGCCCGCTGCGGTATCCGGATTGCGCCAGGCGGTCGCTGTCCCTGAACGGTTATTCTCCAGGGCATATTGAAAACTGGCGGTATCTGCCAGGCGATTCGAACTGTTCAGCGGTTCGGCATAAATGGGCAAGGCCATTCCCAAACCGACAAACAGCACCAAAAATATTCGGAACTTCACCATCTTCGCTCTCCCCGAACTGAAATCGCTTCAGTCATGGGCCCGGTCGCTTAGCAGTTGCACAACCAGCTGCCAGATTGGCCAGCGCGTTCCGAAGGATTTGCGGTGTGCGGTGAACGCACTTGCCTCCGGGCCACTTGGTCTTATTCCATTATAGCAGAGGAAGAGTTTTCAGATCTGGCCGGGGCATGCCAGGGAACCAAGCACGGGGGAATATGCTGCCAATTTGTCGCCGCTTTGCAAGACCTGACCAGCGCGCGCCGGCCAACCGGGGCTTAGTGATTCTGGTAAGAGTACTCGCTGATCTCAAGTCCGGCGGTCCGCGCAAATTCGAAGACCGGGTCGTAATCAGCGACAACAGTCCGGATAAACTTCTGAGCCTTGAAGGTTTTCAACACCTTTTGCCCCTCTGGACTGACGTGGATATTCAGCAGTGCGGCCCGCAAAGAGGTTTTGAGCCGATCAGGCAGGTCTTTTCTCACGCACAGGGCGTTGGAGGGAACCTTGGAGGACTCGGCCAGGATGGTAATTTCTTCCTGCACCCGGGGGTCGCTGGCCGCCACCCAGTCGAACACGGTATTTTTTGAGGCACCGATATCGGCATCGCCGCGGAGCACCGCGTAGAGTGACGCATCATGGCTTCCGGCAAAAAAATAGCCGCCCAGAAAAGTATCAATTTCACTGACGCCGTGCTTTTTCAAATATGCCAGGGGAAAGATGTAGCCGGCTGTAGTTGCCTTCTCGACAAAAGCAAAGCGCTTGCCACGCATTTCGGCGACCGATTGTATCCCGCTGTCCTTACGGACATAAATATAGGCATGATAAGTCGACTCCCCATCCGGATTCACCGGCCGGGCCAGAGGCACCACCCCAAGCTTCTGAATCCCCAGCGCGCCGGTGAATGAGCCGAAAAACGCCCCATCAAGATTTTTCTCTTCGAAGCTCTTGATGATATTGCCGTAGCGGCTGAGAATAGAAATGCGGATCCTGGCCCCGGTCTTTTCTGCCAGATAATCAGCCAGGGGGGTAAATCTGGCGACCTGGTTGAAGACATTCATTTCGGGAATCAGTCCGATCACCAGCTCGTTTTCTTCAGCCAGGACCGGAGTCGCCCAGCAGGCGATGAGGAGCAAGAGCAACAGCAGGAAGGTGCGGAAAAAATTCATCATGTCACCTCGGAGAGAAACGTTGCAGACGGCCATCAGCCCAGAGCTTTGCGGCCTGGTCGGCGGTAAGCGGCCTGGAGACATAGTGCCCCTGGGCATACTCGCAGCGTAGGGACTGCAGAACGGTTAATTCCTCTTCGCTCTCCACCCCTTCGGCAATGACGGCAATTTTCAGGTTGTGTGCCAGTTCGATGATCGATTTGACGATCTCCAGGTTTTCCGGCTTTTCAATCATGCGCATCACAAAAGAGCGATCGATTTTCAAGGCATCAATCGGAAACTGGTGCAGGTAGCTGAGTGACGAGTAGCCGGTTCCGAAATCATCGATCTGCAGGCCGATCCCGATCTTTTTCAACTCCTGCAACAGCGACAAGGACAACTCCGGACTATCCATTATCGCCGTCTCGGTAATTTCCAGCCGTAGCAGTCTGGGATCGATGCCTGTTTCAGCAATAATCTGCTTAATCTTGTCCAGCAAGGCGGGGGTGAACTCTTTTCCTGACAGGTTGACGTTCATCGTACAGGGGGCCATCAGGCTCCCCTTTTGCCACTGCATAACCTGCTCAGCGGCCTGGCGCAGCACCCAACTGCCCAGCTCCGCGATCAGTCCGGTCTCTTCCGCAAGGGGAATAAAATCGCTGGGATAAATTACCCCCTGTTCCGGATGCTGCCAACGCACCAGCGCCTCGCAACCAACCAGCCGCTGATCGTTCAGTGCGAAAATCGGCTGGTAATGCAGATAGAACTCCTTGTGCTGGACTGCTTTACGCAGATCGTTTTCCATCTGCAGATTGAAAATAACCGACTGGTGCATCGCCTTATCAAAGATTTCGTAGCGGTTTTTGCCTTTGGTTTTGGCCTGGTACATGGCCAGATCGGCTTCCCGAACCATGCGATCAGGATCTTGATGCTCACCTTTGCAGATGACGATACCGGTGCTCACCGTGGTGAAGATCTCATGCTCATCAATCTGTAAAGGAACAGGAATCTTGGCCTGGATCCGCTCGGCGATATGAATCGCGGCACTGCTGTCGGCAATCGACCCCAGCAAGATGGCAAACTCGTCGCCGCCCAGGCGGGCGACGGTATCGCCCGGCCGCAACAGCCTGGCCAGCCGGTTGGCGACGGCGATCAGCACCTGATCGCCGACAAAATGGCCCAGGCTGTCGTTGATGACCTTGAAGCGGTCCAGATCCAGGAACATGGCGGCAAACATCTCATCACCACCACGCTGCACGGTTTTCATTGTTTGCTGCAGGCGGTCCATAAACAGCGCCCGGTTCGGCAGGCCGGTCAAAGCATCGTGGAAGGCATCATGCTTGAGCCGCTCCTCCACCAGCTTCCGTTCCGTCACATCCGCCTGCGAACCGACCATGCGATGGGCAGGCTCAGCAGCCTCCCGGACGGCGATCGCCCGATTGGAGACCCAGCGATACTCGCCCTGCTTGTCGCGCAGGCGGTATTCACTTTTAAAATGCCTGGTCTGCCCCGCAAGGTGCGCCGCAATCTGTGCCCTGAGCGTTTCCAGATCCTCAGGATGAACCCTGCCAAACCACTCCCCGGGCTGGTTGCCGATCTCTTCCTCGGCATAGCCGAGCATCGCCTTCCAGCGGGGGGAGAAGTAGATCACCTCAGCCTCAAGATCCCAATCCCACAAGCCATCGTTTGCTCCCTGGGAGGCCAGCGCGTAGCGTTCTTCGCTTTTCCGCAAGGCCTGTTCGGTCTGTTTTCTCTCGGCGATCTCCCGCAAAACATCTTCCTGCCCGACTTTCAGCGAGGCGCTCATGGCATTGAAATTTTTCGCCAGTTCGGCAAATTCATCCCGATAAGCGGTGCCCAGAGTATAACCCAGGTTACCCGCCGCAAGCTGTCGGGTGCCGGCCACCAAGGCGGCAACCGGGCGGGTTATGGCCCGGGTTAAATAAATGGCGAAGCCGGTACCGAACAACAACGTGGCGAGAAGAGCAAAATACAGCATCTGCCTGGCTTGAGCGATCTCGCGCAAAGCGACTTCAATCAGACCTTTGGATTTTTGCGTGGCGATGAAACTCATTCGCTCCGCCTGATTGAGCAGTTCAGCGCTTATCTTTGCCGCCCGCATCTTCAACTGCTCGATCTTTTCCCGGTTGGCGGAGGTGGTAATATAGAAGCTGAGCGCATCCTTGAACCGGCCGACCTGAGTCTGGATGCGTGATAGCCCGGCAAGGGTTTCGGCCTGATGGTGGCAGGTTGTGCAGCGCTCCGCCGCAACCTCAAGGTTGAAAACATTAGCGACAATGTCATCCAGGTTATGACCAAGCGGGGTATTGACCGTGTAGAGATCGGACTGGACCTTTAAGACCTTATGGATAAGCTCGTTTCTTAATTCTTCAACCTGGTGGATCCTGATCAGGTGGGAGAAATTATCGGTCGTCCGCTGAATATTGAACAAGGCGACCGCCGAGCCAAGGGCAAAAAGCAAAAACAGGGCAGATAAAGAAAAAACGATTTGTCGCTTCATCCAGGCAACTGCCTCCAGGAGGAGCTTTGTGAGATGCACTCAAATGACGAGAGGTTTGGGCTTGCGGGAACCGTTATCAAACTTTTACCTTAAAAACCTCTAAAAAACAACCGAAACCCCCGCACAAGATAAAAACTGCCAAAAATTCCCACTAAAAAAGCGCAACCCCAGGAGGTTGCGCCAGATTGTTTACTTTTTGTCAATCGGTACTCTTTAAAACGGAATTTCGTCATCCGGGTTGAAAGCCGGCTCGTTAAATCCGCCACCTGACTTCTGACCACCCTGGGGCTGACCACCCTGGGGCTGACCACCCTGGGGCTGACCACCCTTAGGCTGACCACCGCCGTACCCGCCAGCGTTATTCTGTGGCGCGGGCTGCGGCGACTGGTTGTAGTCCTTGCCACCGCCATAATTTCCAGCCTGCTGCCCGCCGCCGTAACCGCCGCCACTGCCCTGGTCGTCGCGGCCACCAAGCATCTGCATCTGGTCGGCAACGATCTCGGTGATGTAACGCTTGTTGCCGTCACGGTCATCGTAGGAACGGGTCTGTATTTTCCCTTCGATATAGACCTGCTTGCCCTTATGCAGGTATTTGCCGCAGATCTCGGCCAGCTGCCGCCAGGCAACGATATTGTGCCACTCGGTTTTTTCCTGCCGGTTCCCGTCACGATCCTTGTAACGCTCGGTGGTGGCAATAGAAAATGTTGCTACCGCGGCTCCGGACGGAGTGTAACGGAGTTCGGGGTCTTTTCCCAGGTTTCCGACCAGGATAACTTTATTTACCGACATGCGTATCTCCTCGCAGCGATGCTAATTGCCAATTGTTAGTGTCACTTGCCAAAACTTGGTGTCATTTGCCAATGGTCAGCGTCATTTGCCAGAACTTAAGTGTCACTGGCAATTATGCACCTTTCGGCAACCCACTTGTCGCAGACTCGCGACAGACATTTGGTAAACAGCAAGTCGATTATGATGAATTCGGACTGGGCATATTACACGTTTCAGAAGAAGACGGGAAGTCAATTTCCTCAAATGAGAGGTCGCCGCTTGACTCAAACAAAACTGACTCCGGAAAACCCATGGCGGTGCAACGAAGCCAGCGGGTAAAAGGGCCAGAATTAATGGATGGAATTAACCGCAGGGGACACTGGCCAAGAATCATGAATCCCCTATAATTTCTGTTGCAATATTTACGATTATCAATTATTTTATTCTAATCAAGTGGCCGAGACATGATTGCTCAGCGAAATTTTGCTTGATTCCTTGCGAGCTAAGCCTAATGGGGAAAATAGATGGATGTGATGAAACTAACGCTAGTAGCACTATCAATCATCTTGTTGACAGTGACTAGTGGCTTAGCAGCGCCTGCTAAGGATTCCGAATCCCCAATACGTCTTGCCGCCCGGGAAAAATACCTTAAAGTGGTGAATGAGCATCCGCCAAACCCGGATGATCCCTACTCAACATTATTGGCATCGAGCAAAGATAACCAGCTGTTGCAGGTAAAATCGTTCCCGCTCAAAGAGTTCCTGAAAAAAGTCGTCAGGCAAAACCACCTGATCAAAACGCACCAGGTCGATTGGGCCATAAAGCAGGCCGAAGAAGAGCAGACCCACGCGGTTTTCGAACCGGATATTTTGGCGTCAATCAGCCTTGAAGATAACAGCCAGAAAAACACCACCGAAGAGTCCCTGAGCCGGGCATCGGCCGCAACCTACTCAGAGAGAAATTGGGCCTACTCTGCTGCAGTGCAAGGGCTCGCTCCGACCGGAGCCAAATACAGCCTGGGCTATAACCTGCAGAAACTCTCCAACTCAGTGACTCGGTCCCTGGTCGACAAAAACCAGGAATACCAGATGTTCCTCGGTCTTAATCTGACTCAGCCGTTACTTAGAAATGCCGGCCTCAAGGCGACCAAAGCCGGTATTCATGCAGCCGAGGCTGATACGCAAGCCGCTTTTCATGATTATCGGCTGGAAATGATGAGTACCCTGGAGGAGGCCTCCGAGGCCTATTGGCATTTCTTTCAAACCCAGGAGAGTATAAAGCTGCGGGAGGATTCAATCCGCATTGCAAAGCAGATTCTCGAAGACAATCGCGTCCGCCACCGCACCGGTAAAATGGCGGAAACTGAAGTTTTTGAAGCCGCCGCCGGCCTCGCATCGCGCACCTCTTTGCTGAGCGAAGCGAAACAGTCCCACCTGAAGGCGGCCAACGACCTGAAAGCGATGCTCGCCATCGAGGCCAACTCCGACCGGTTTGAAATCAGAACCGCATCCGCGCCAAACAGGGCCCCACTCGCTCTGAACAAAGCGAGCCTCATCCAAAAAGCATTTAGCTTGCAGCCCGAATATCTGGCGACCCAGGCCCGGCTGAAGCAGTCTGAGGTCAAGGTCGAGTTTGCGAAAAACCAGCGCTGGCCAGAGCTCGACCTGCTGGCCAGCTACGGACTCAACGGTCTCGATTTCGAAACGGGTGATTCCTGGGACCAGGTCCGCGATGCGGAATATGATTCCTGGTCAGTCGGCATGGAATTCCGCATGCCGCTGCTCGGCGGAATAGAGAGTCGGAGCGAATTGCGCCAAGCGCAATTGAAGAAAAAACGGCAACTGCTGGCCCTTAAAGATCTGGAAGTCAAACTGACGAACGCTATCGATACCGCGGTGCATAACCTGGCAAGTGCGACCGAACAACTCGACCTTGCTGATGAGATCGTCGAAATTCAAAGAAAGCTGCTGGAGGCGGAGCTGGCCGGGCTTAAATCAGGAAAAAGCAATAGCCGCCTGGTGCTGGAAAAAGAGGACGACTACAGAAATGCCTTGGAAGTCCAATTGAAAAACCGCGTCAACCTTCAAAACGCCCTGACCGAGCTGCAGATGGCCGACGGCAGTATTTTGCTCAACAACGGGGTCGAACTTCTAGAGAGAGAAATCTGATGGCAAAAATTATGACAGCGGCTTATCGGGCAATCCTGGTGGCTATTTTCATCCAGCTGTTCCCGGCACTGCTGCTTGCCGAGCAGATCAGCGTTGCCGGATTTACCGAACCTTATCTCGATTCGACCCTGGGCGTTTCGGTGACGGGCCAGGTGGTGAAGATCCATGTCAAAGAAGGCGACAAAGTCAATAAAGGCCAGGTGCTCCTGGAGCTTGACCAGGCGGCAGAAAAACTGGAAGTCAGGCGCCGTCAGCTGCTCGTTGACAGCAGGGCCGAAATAGCTGCCGTTTCCCGTCAGCTTGAGACGCTTGCTGCGCACCTGCAAGCCACCCGCGAGCTTTATGAGACAACCGGTTCTGTCCCGCGTGAAGATCTCGAAAATCAGCAGCTTGAGCACGCCCTCGCCGAAGTGGAATTGCTCCGCCTGGAGCAGACGAAAAAGCGTGAAGAGATAGAGCTGGACATCGCCAGAAAACAACTGAAAAAACGGACTTTGCAAGCTCCCTTTAGCGGGGAAATCGCCGAAATCATCGTCAGTGCCGGCGAAAATTGTGAGCTTGACACCAAGCTGGTCAGACTCGTGAACACCTCACAGGGTTATTTTGTCGCCAACATCGAAATGACGGTCAGTCAACAGCTCAGCCTCGGGCAGGATGTTGAGCTGCAGTTCAGTACCGGTCTGCAGCCGATAACAATGACCGGCCAAATTGCCTTTATCAGTCCGGTCATCGACCCGGCCAGCGGACTGCGTAAAGTGAAAGCCAGGTTCAACAATCCAGACGGCCAGCTGGTTCCCGGCATGGCCGGCATCATGCTTTTTACATCAGGCAACAATTAAACCAACCCAGGGGATAGCAACCAAAACATCTCTTCAGATTCCCAAATTTATGCATCAGAGGGGTCACGGACTATGCATAGCTCGACAGGAAAAATTCTGATTATTGACGATGAAGCAGTCATCCGGAATATGCTGACGGCAATCCTCGAGGAGGATTACCTTATCAGTTGCGCAGATAACTCTTTCGAAGGGCTCGAGCAGGCCAGGGAGCTCTCCCCCGATCTGATCCTGCTGGACATTAACATGCCTATTTTCGATGGCTATGAGCTTTGCCGGCTGTTGCGCGAAGACCCGCAGACCAAACAGATCCCGGTCATTTTTCTGACTGCCCTGACTTCGCCGGAAGATGAAAGCAAAGGATTGGAAGCCGGTGCGGCGGATTATATTTCCAAGCCGATCAATCCGAGCATTGTCATCGCCCGGGTGAGAAACCAGGTTCTTGTCAAGCAGCAGCGGGACTACCTGGAGAAATTATCGACCCTCGATCCCCTGACAGGGATCGCCAATCGGCGCTTTTTCGACCAGGCCCTTGATCGGGAATGGCGCCGCGGCCAGCGCGACGAAAAGCCCCTTTCGCTGCTGATCATAGATATTGACAGCTTCAAAACCTATAATGATAACTACGGTCATGTCGCCGGAGATGAGTGCCTGCAACGGGTTGCTGAACTTCTCAGCGAGGTTCCGCATCGAGGGGGCGATCTGCTGGCCCGGGTCGGTGGCGAAGAGTTTGCCGTCATCCTGCCGGATACCCCGTTTGAATTTCTTGAGTTTATGGCTCAGAAGTTCAGCGATGCGATCAGGTCGGCAGCTATGAAACACGAACATTCGCCGGTGGATAAGTTTATTACGATAAGTATCGGTGGTTCCACCTGGGTCCCCAACAAAGACTCCAACGCCATCGAGATGTACAAAAAAGCCGACGAAATGCTCTATCAGGCGAAAAATAATGGCCGCAACCAGATCTGCCTGGCTGGGCCCTGAGCAAACTTTTTTATTGCCCCGGCAGCTGTCCTCTCGAGCTTGGCCAGCTGCCCCTTGGCCGTCCTGTTCGGCAATATAATTGCGAACTCGTTCCCTTCATAGCGGGCACGGCTGTCTGACTCCGGTACCAATGCCAGAATCAGCCGGCCGATGTCCTTCAGCACCAGAATCCCGGCCATATGGCCGGGATTTTTATATACCCTTTAATATCTATTTCAAGCCAATAAGATTGGATCCCGCTGGAGTTCGGGTGAGTCCCAGTTCAGCCGGAAACAGAAGTGCATCCAAGGAGAGCCTTTAGGCCCGTTGATAGCCTTCGGGAGGGGTTAAGCGGGCCGCCTTGCCCGCCACACTCAGCCCAGCTGCCGGGCCTCGGGCAACAGCCGGATCAATTCCTCCGCCGGCAGTGGACGGCTGTAGAGAAACCCCTGAAACTGCTGGCAGCCTTGCTCTTTTAGAAAAGACAGTTCCTGGTCCAACTCGATCCCTTCGGCAACCGTTGCCAGTTTAAGACTATCGGCCAGGAAAATAATTGTCGAAATAATCGCCCGACTGTCCTCGTGATTACCCACCTCCATGACGAAGGACCGATCGATCTTCAATTCGTCGACCGGTAATTTCCGCAGATAGCTCAAGGAGGAATAGCCGGTTCCGAAATCATCGATCGACAACTTCAGCCCCAGCTCCTTCAGATTGTGAAGAATTTTAATTTTATGCTCGATTTCCTCCAGCAACAGGCTTTCCGTCAATTCCAGGGTCAAGTAACTGGTATCGACCCCACTGGCCAATATGATACCTTTGATCGATTCCATGAAGGTGTCGTCGGCAAACTGTTTGACCGAGAGGTTTACCGACATCCCGATCGGCTCTTTCCCCGACTGATGCCACTCTTTTAACTGGCGGCAGGACTCGGCCAGGCACCATTTTCCGATCGGCACAATCAACCCGGTCTCTTCAGCCAGCGGGATAAATTCATTCGGATAAATCAGCCCCTCGTCACTCTTCATCCTGATGAGCGCTTCGACACCTTTGATAACGCCGGACTGAATATCGACCTTGGGTTGAAAGTGCAAAACAAAATTGTCATTTTCCAGAGCCTGGCGCAGTTGGCTTTCCAGGTTCAGGCGCTGTTCATACATTTCATTGATCGATGCAGACGAGAACTGGAAAGAATTGCCCCCCTGCTTCTTGGCGTAGTCCTTCGCGCTGGAGGAAAGCTTGATCAACGTCTCGACATCACTGCTTTCCGCCGGGTAGGTGGCGATGCCGATGCTGGCGGAGAGGTAGACTTCCTGCTCATTAAATTTTATGACCCGTTTGATTTCACGAATGATCCGCTCGGCGACATATGCGGTACTCTCGGCATTCTGAATCCGGTTTAAAAGCAGGGAAAAGACACTACTGTCCAGATGGAACAGTTTCAGCTCGGTCTCTTCATCGCCCATGGCCCGCCCGAGAATATCCATGTCCCTGACGACATTCTGAATCCGCTGAGCGACAATCCGCAACACCTCATCGCCAGCGACGATTCCCATGGTGTCGTTGATTTTGGAGAATTTATCGATTTCTATATTCAGCAGCGCAAAACACTCCTGGTGACGTTTAGCGACATTGAACGACCATTTCAGCTCTTCCAGAAACAACTGTCGATTGGGCAGCTTGGTCAAGGGATCAAAATAAGCCAATTGATCCTGATAGGCTTTGACAAACAGGGTGTTTCGGACCCGGAGAACCAGCTCACTCTGATCGAGGGGTTTGGTGAGGAAATCAGTTGCCCCCAGCTCCAAGGCTTTGAGTTTGCTTTCCGTATCACTTGCCGCCGTCATAATGATTACTGGCAGATGGCAAAACTTCGGGTGGGTGCCCAGCTCGGCAAGGATATCGAACCCGGAGACCTCAGGCATCATCAGATCCAGGAGCAGCAGATCGGGCCGATGTTCCTCGATGGCTGCGAGCGCTTCGCCCGGCTTGGTCAAAGAGACAAATTGGTGATAGCCCTCCTCCTCGAGAAAGACCTCAACCACATCGATATTTATCTGCTCATCATCGACAATCATGATGGTCGCGCTGGTAGATTGCAGTCCTTTTTGTTCGTTCCGTGTTGCGTTCATTCTTACCATCCCCCAATCAGAAAATTTGAGAATTCGCTATCGCCTGAGCTCCAACCCCTGTGTCTGCCAATACCAGCCAATCCAGCAAGAATCATGCTATTTCCCGCCCTTTCTCCTCTTCCCGGTGATCTGGAACCACGATATTCTGCAGCATCTTCTCAAGGTTTTCCACGGCATGGGCAGCCGGCTCCAGCTGATGTGTCTTGGCAAAATTTTCCAGCGTTTCAGCGGGAACGGTAAAGGCATTATAGCCGACTGAGCCACCAGAGCCTTTCAGCCAATGGGCCAGATTGGCCAGGGCTGCAAAGTCATTTTCCTGCAGTGCCTGTTGCATCGCCCGCAATTTATTCTCAAATTCAGCGACAAATTGCCGAATGATTCTCTGCATGCGCGGATTTTCAGCCAATCTGGAAACCACCGGCTGGTTGGCCAGATCGTTTTCAGTGACCCCGGTCACCGCTTCAGGCGGCGGTGACCCGTCCCTGAGCTTAGCGCCAAGCCCGGCAGGAGCATTTTTTTCAGCGGGGGGAACAATCCGCTCAGCGAGCTGGCGCAAAACCTGTAATTTTTCTTGAATCTGCGCCCGGTCGCCCTGCTTTGCCGCCTCTTCGAGTGAGGTTGCCGGATCGGTCAGCACAGCTAAGCCGACGGTCCCCCCCGAACCTTTTATCGTATGAGCCAAGCTTGCCAGCTGCTGGCAATCATTGGCCTCTTCAGCAGCATTCAGCTCTTGAATAAGATCCTGCAGCCGCTCAACGAAACGGGTGGCAATACTTCGAAACCGCTCATTATCAAGGGGCAGCTGCGGGTAAATTGGCGACCTGTCGACCAATGGCTCAGCGCTCTCCTGCGGCTCAGCTTTGCTCGCCTCCAGAGGGCGGACGTTTTCCGTCTCTGACAGCCGCTGCCCACCAAGAATTTCCGCCATGGCACTCATAAAGATATCGATATCGATCGGTTTACTCAGATAACTGCTGAAACCGGCCTGCAGACAGTCATCGGCAAAGCCCTTCATGGCGTTGGCGGTCAGAGCCACGATCGGCGCCATAACCCCTTTGGCACGCAGGATTCCGGTCGCCGCAAAGCCATCCATGACCGGCATGTTCACATCCATCAGAATAACATCGTAATTCTCCGCCAGGGCCTTCTGCACGCCTTCATGGCCGTTCTCCGCCTCATCCATGCTTAAACCGGCTTCTTCCAGCAACAGTCTGATCAGTTCACGATTCTCCGGACCGTCATCGACCACCAGAACCTTTCCTTGCGGGAACCGCCAACGGACACCGCTGTCCACATTGATCACCTGCTGCAGTTTATTGATATGCTCAGCGGTCAAAAAGGCGACTCCATCGAGGGAGCCGGTGGCCAATGAAACCGAGAAGCAGCTCCCCTTACCGACTTCGCTGGTGACGCTGATCTCTCCCCCCAGAGCACGGACAAACCTTTTACTTATGGCCAAGCCGAGTCCGGTCCCGCCAAAACGGCGCCCCACAGAGCTGTCCGCTTGTATAAAGGGATCGAAAATCTTCTCCAGGGCCGCCTGGCTCATGCCGATACCGGTGTCAATGATATCGATGATCAGTTTAGGTTCTGCGTTAAGATCATCGATCCGGCAGCGGACGACCACCCCGCCGGATTCGGTAAATTTGACTGAATTTCCGATCAGATTAAAGGCGATCTGACGCAACCGGACCGGATCGGTAATGATCATTTCGGGAAGATTATCCGTCGCCTCAAACACCAGAGAGATCCCTTTCTCCTGTGCTTTCACCTGCAACATCTGGATAACCTCATGCAGGATGGGATAGGGGCTGACGGGGCAACACTCCAACTCCAGATTGCCCGATTCAACCTTGGAGAGATCGAGGATATCATTAATCAGCTCCAGCAGGTTTTTTCCGCTGGTGTGGATGGTATTGAGGTATTTCAAGCTCTCCTGCTCATTCTTGACATAGCCGCGCATCAGCAGCTCGGCAAAACCGAGGATCGAATTCATCGGCGTTCTGATTTCGTGGCTCATATTCGCCAGAAAGGCACTTTTGGCCTTATTGGCCTCCTCCGCTTCCAGCTTTGAATTCAGCAGTTCGAGCTCTTTTTTCTCGAGCTCGGTAATATCGTCGAAGCTGACCAACACCCCGGCATATTTCCCGCCGTCCCCCAAGACCGGCGAACTGTTGGTTTTGAAGGTCCGATGGTGACCATCCGGCAGCTGCAGACGCACTGTTTTGTCTTTGATTATTGCCCCCTTTTTCAGCGCTTCGACCCAGGGGCGTTCACTGTTTTTCAGGCTTTCGCCGTCGGTGTCGGTCCAAGGGAGCTCAGAAGCTCGATAGCCCGTCAAAGTCTCGGTCGATTTCTCCATCATCAAGCCGAAAGCCAGATTGGCCAGCACGATTTGCTCCTTCCGGTCGAGGATCAGCAAACCTTCCGCCATGGTATCAAGCGCTGATCGCACCCGACTGGGAACCGCCTTGGAAGGATCGAGTTGACGCAGGACCCTGCCAAGATAATAGTAATAAATGAGAAAACAGATGCTGCCGACAAATAGAACCATCTGAATCATCGGTTGCATTAAAATACCCCAAAATCCTTCTTTGGCCAGGGGCGCAAACCTCAGTTCCAGCTGGCCCCATTGCTGCTTCCCTGACCAGATCGGCACCTGGACCTGGGAGCCCGAGGAATAGCTACCGGTCATTTCCTGCCAGTGGTCTCCGTGGTCGCTGGTGGCCACCAGCAGGCTACCTGAGTGATGCCTCAGGGCCAATGATAAAAGGTCGCGGTTGCGCTCACGAAGCAACTCGAAATCGTCTGTGAGTCGCTGGACGTTGGCGATTTTCACCAAGGCGGTGCTGTAAACAGCGATCGTTTCGGCCAATACGGTCCGCCGCTCAATAGCTGCGGCATCTTCGTCAGGAACAATATTCAGGAAAAACCCCAGCAGCACAAGACTGATCAGGATCCCGACAAGCCCCAGGGTCACCCGGGCCTTAGCATTCAGAAAACGCATCATGAGATCCTCTCCTCATCCGGCTCATCCTCATTGGTTTTAGCCTTTTTGGCGCCCTTTTCGATAATTTTCTCCAGGCTCTCATCCTCACCTTCATCCTCATCCTGTTTATGACCGGCAAGAATACTTAACGGGTCGGTCAACTGCCAGGCAGGCATGGACGCCAGCA
>CAMYNR010000041.1:20942-26225 GCA_947259715.1 uncultured Desulfuromonadales bacterium | reverse complement strand
TAAAGAAAGGTATCGATCGGTTCGCCGACTTCCGGCACCAGCGGCTCGAATTCCGGGGTCTTCTGCTGGAGAAAGGTCTGGCTCAGATTGATCTTGCGGTGGCGAAATTTTTTATTATTCGCCCGGTAGTAAATCCCGGCCTGGCGCTCGTTGCCCGCCAGATCCACAGCGTAGATCCGGGGAACAAAATTGCTCTCGCGCATATCGTAAGGGTAGGCGAACAGACTGACATAGACGCCGTTATCCTGTAAAAAGGCAGGAAAAATATGCTCACCGACTCTCAGGCCGGTCTCTGTAACCTCTTCGTTGATCCGGTAGCTGACCAGACCGCTGCCCCCTTTCGTCAGGTTGTGCGCTTTGCTCAGGGTGGAAATGATCGGCGGCCGGGTATCGTAGGTCAGGTTGTAGAGCTGCTGAGAGCTGTTCCCTTTGCCGAGATGATAGATTGAGCGATCTCCAGCGAGAACCTCGATCTGAATCGGGCCATCCTTAATCTTCAGCGCGGCCAGGTTCAGCTGCAGTTGGGTCTCGCGAGTCTGCGGCGGAAAGGTCTGATTGGCCAGGGGCAGGCGGTTACCGTTCTGGATAACGGTGACCTGGACATTTTTCAGGCCCAGACCATCGTCACTCAGGCCGAGCAGCAACGGGGTCTTGGCGGAAATCGGACCGCTGGAAGGCATCAGGTTAAGGACCGGCCCCTGGGTGTCTCGGAAATAAAAAACTCCAGCGGCAACCATGGCACCGAGGATCACCATCATCAAAAACTTCTTCAGTGATTTCAATTGTTAACCTCTATTGCGTAAATAAGGGTGACAAAAAAACATCGTGACAGCTTAATGAGGCTGCCACGATGGGAAATGATTGTCGACCTTGGCCGGTATTTTGTCAAGGGGGCGGGTCAGCCGTGTATCGCTTCTCCGGCCGCAGCCAGGGCGGCCTCTTTCAAGGCCTCCGCCAGGGTCGGATGGGCGTGGCTGGTGACCGCCAGATCCTGCACGCTGCCGCCAAAGGAGATGACCGTGGTCGCCTCGGCGATCAGTTCCGAGGCGTGCGGCCCGACGATATGGACGCCGAGGATCCGGCCCCCTTCCGGGCTGGCCAGAACCTTGATGAAGCCGTCGCTGGTGCCGTTGCAGAGGGCCCGGCCACTGGCGGCGAAATAGAACTTGCCGGCCTGGTAGGGGATCTGATCGGCTTTCAAACCCGCTTCGCTACGGCCGACGGAAGCCACCTCGGGCCAGGTGTAGGTGACGGCGGGAATGTGCTGGTAGTTTATGCTGGGCTTCTGCCCGACCAGCCGCTCAGCGAACACCACCCCTTCATCACTGGCCTTATGTGCCAGCATCGGGCCGGGGACCAGGTCGCCGATGGCATAGATCCCGGCTACTTCCGTCTGGAAATCCTCATCGACCTCCAGCTGCCCCTGTTTATTGGTCTTGAGGCCAACATTCTCCAGCCCCAATCCTTTGCTCTGCGCACGGCGGCCGGTTGCCACCAGTATTTTATCGCAAACCAGTTGCTGCTCGCCTTTTTCATTGCTGAGTTTGGCTTGGATCCCTTCATCAATCTGCTCGATCGACTCCAGGCGGGTTTCCAGTAGTATCGCCAGTCCCTGTTTTTTTAAACTGCGCTGAAGCATCTGGGCCAGCTGGGGGTCGCTTTGCGGCAGAATCTGCGGCAGCATTTCGACCACCGTGACCTCCGCACCCAGACGGCTCCAGACCGAGCCCATTTCCAGACCAATGACGCCGCCGCCAACCACCAGTAGCCGCTTGGGAACCTCACTCAGGCTCAGGGCATCGCGGGCATTGATGATCTTCTCGCCATCAAAGGGCAGGTGCGGCAGTTCGATCGCCTCGCTGCCGGTGGCGAGGAGGATCGATTTGCCCTGCAGCTCGGTTTCTCCGGAGTCACTCTTGATTCTGACCCGATCGGCGGCCTGCAGCTCGGCTTCGCCTTGAAAGGTGCTGATCTTATTTTTCTTCATTAAGCCGGCAATGCCGCCGGTCAGCTTTTTGATGATCGCCTGCTTACGCTCCATCATCTGGCCGAGATTCAGCTGGGCCTCGCCGACCTCAATGCCATGCTCAGCGAACTCATGCCGGGCGCGAAAAAAATGCTCACTCGATTCCAGCAGCGCTTTGCTGGGAATGCAACCCTCATTCAAACAGACGCCGCCGAGGCTGGCCCGCTTTTCCACCAGGGCCACGTTGAGCCCCAGCTGGGCTGCCCTAATCGCCGCGACATAGCCGCCAGGGCCGGCGCCGATGACAATCAGCTCAAAAGTCTGCTCCGCCATTTATTCACTCCTTTGCTTGCCGTTGCAGCGTCGCGCCGCAATTACATTTCCAGCAGCATCTGTTCCGGATCTTCGATGTAGGTTTTGATCTGTTTTAAAAAGCTGACCGCTTCTTTGCCGTCGATGATCCGATGGTCGTAGCTCAGAGCGATATTCATCATCGGCCGGATGGCGATCTCGCCGTCGACCACCACCGCCCGATCCTGAATGGCGTGCATGCCGAGAATGGCGCTTTGCGGTGGATTGAGCAGCGGCGTGGAGAGGACCGAGCCATAGATGCCGCCGTTGCTGATGGTGAAGGTGCCGCCGGTCAGGTCATCCAGACTGAGCTTGCCGCTGTCGGCCCGGGCGGCGAAGTCGCGGATGGTTTTTTCGATGTCATCGAAGTGCAGGCGGTCCGCATCGCGAATCACCGGGACCACCAGGCCACGTTTGCTGCCGACGGCGACGCCGATATCGTAATAGTGATGGTAGAGAATATCGTCGCCATCGATCTGGGCGTTGACAGCGGCAAATTCCTTGAGGGCTTCGGCACAGGCCTTGACGAAAAAGGACATGAAGCCGAGGGGCACGCCATGTTTTTTCTCGAAGGCGGCCTTGTGGCTGTTGCGCAAAGAGATGACCCGGCTCATATCGATCTCATTGAAGGTGGTCAGCATCGCCGTTTCCTGCCGCGCCTTAAGCAGGCGCGAAGCGATCTTTTTGCGGATCTGGGTCATCGGCACCCGTTCCACCCGCTCGTCCTGCAGATCTTTTTTGCCTGTCTCGCTGGCGGAACTTTCTGTCGGCTGCGGCGTCTCGGGTTCGGCTTTTCCGGCTGGCTCCGGCTGCTTCCCAGCCTCGGGGAGGTCGTCAACCAGAATCCTGCCACCCCGGCCGCTGCCCTTGATGGTGCTCAGGTCGATGTTGCGCTCAGCGGCCAGCTTGGCGACCGCCGGGTTCATCGGCGGTTGCTCCTGGTCGCTCGCCGGCTCACTGGGCTCAGCTGTAACTGCAGCCTGCTTCGTTTCGGGCCTGCCTTGCTTTCCTTCGGCTTTTTCCTCAACAGTTTCCTCAACCGCAGGTTCGGTTTTCTCTGCCGGTTCTGCTCCTGCGGCCGATTCATCAATCCTGCCGATCAGGGCACCGATCTTTACCGTTTCACCTTCCTGCACAAGGATGCTGAGCTTGCCGGAAGCATCGGCATTCAATTCGACATTGATCTTTTCCGTTTCCAGTTCAAGAAGCAGCTCGTCCTTTTCAACCTGTTCGCCATCCTGCTTGAACCATTGGCCGATTTCGGCTTCAACAATCGATTCACCGACCTGCGGAACGATGATATCCATTTGCGTTAATCCTCCTTGGCTGGGCAGCCCTGAACCCGTGGGTAAACGGTGGATGAAGAGTGCAAGTGCTTGGATTGAATGAGCGCTGCAAAAATCTGAGCTGCACCCAAAGGTTCAGCGGCGATTTTTGGAGTGTTCAGGCTATCCAATGGCTTGCGCTATTCGCCTGCGGGTACTCACGGATTCAGGGCAAAAGCCGCCTCAATAATGCGTTGTTGTTCCAGTTTATGCAGACGATGGGAACCAACCGCCGGGCTGGCTGCCCGCTTGCGACCGACGTAAACCGGTTCTTTGCCGAGCAGTTCGCGCAGTTGTGGTCGCAAATGATCCCAGCCGCCGCCGTTGCCGGCCTCTTCCTGCACCCAGAAGAGCTCGACGTCCGACTGGTACTGACCAACGATTTCGCTGAGCAGTTCCTTATGCAGGGGAAAGAGTTGCTCGACGCGGACCAGGGCAACATCCTTGATCTTCTGTTCATCGCGATATTGCAGCAGATCGTAGTATACCTTGCCGCAGCAGAGCAGCACCCGGCGGCACTTAGCGGTTTCAAGTTGATCGGGAATGATCTCCTGAAACTGACCTTCTGCTAACTCCGCCACAGTTGAGACGCATAGCGGATGGCGCAGCAGGGCTTTGGGGGTGAAGACGATCAGCGGCCGGCGGTAGGGGGTATGGACCTGGCGGCGCAGCAGGTGAAACAGCTGGGCCGGGGTGCTCGGGTTGACAACCAGCATATTGTTATCGGCGCACAGCTGCAGGTAGCGTTCGATACGGGCGCTGGAGTGCTCCGGACCCTGCCCCTCGTAGCCATGGGGGAGAAACATGGTCAGCCCCGAGGAGCGGTCCCACTTGGTCATGCTGCTGGCAATGAACTGGTCGATGATCACCTGGGCGCCATTGGCGAAATCACCGAACTGGGCCTCCCAGATGGTCAGCCCATGGGGAGTCTCCACCGAATAGCCGTATTCAAATCCGAGCACCGCAGCCTCGGAGAGCATGCTGTTGTAGACGTAAAAGTGGCAGCCGGCCTCCTCAGCGATCTGATCGAGAGGCGTGTAGTTTTGGCCGGTGTTGCTGTCGGTCAGGGTGGCATGGCGGTGATTGAAGGTGCCACGCCGACTGTCCTGGCCGGAGAGCCGGACCGAAGTCCCTTCATGGGCCAGGCTGGCAAATGCCAGGGCTTCGGCGTTCCCCCAGTCGAGGGGGCCACCGGCTGCAACCGCTTTCTGACGCTTCTTGAGCAGTGCGCTGATTTTGCGGTGCGGGCTGAAATTATCCGGAAGTGTCGTCAGCGCAGTACTCAGCTGCTGCAGGGTTTCTTCGGCGACGGCGGTGTTGGCCGGGGTAAAGCTGAACTCGCGCTGCACTTCTGACCATTTTTTTAAAAAGCCCTCCGAAACCCGCTCGGGCTTCCGCTCCAGGGCGCTTTCCAGGTGCTGATCCACGTCGTCAGCGAGGGCCTGCAGTTCTGCCTCCGGAATCCCTTCCTCCTGCAGCTGGCTGCGATAGAGATCGGCGGTGGGCGGATGGTTGCGGATCTTTTCGTACATCAGCGGCTGGGTGAAGAAAGGCTCATCGCCTTCGTTGTGGCCGTGGCGGCGGTAGCAGATCACTTCGATTACCACATCCTTACGGAATTCCTGACGGAATTCCAGGGCC
>CAMYNR010000041.1:0-20914 GCA_947259715.1 uncultured Desulfuromonadales bacterium | reverse complement strand
CGGCCTGCAAAAGCGCCTCCGGATCATCGCCATGAACATGGAAGATCGGTGACATGAGCATTTTGGCGATATCGGTCGGATAGCAGGTGGAGCGGGCGTCAACCGGCAGGGTGGTAAAACCGATCTGGTTGTTGATGACGATATGCAGGGTGCCGCCGGTTCGATAGCCCTCCAATTGCGACAAATTGAGAGTTTCAGCGACGATCCCCTGGCCGGCGAAGGCTGCATCACCGTGGATCAAAAGGGGGAGGACCTGCTGCTCGGCGTCCTTGCCGAGATAATCCTGGCGCGCCCGGCTTTTGCCTTCGACGACCGGATCGACCGCCTCCAGATGGCTGGGATTGGAGGCCAGGGAAATATGGATGCAGCCGTCCTTGAAGTAGCGATCGGTGGAGAAGCCCTTGTGGTATTTGACATCGCCTTCACCGACGATGTGAAAGGTTTCGTTGTCGGCAAATTCGGCAAAAATATTTTCCAGCGGCTTCTGAAAGATGTTGGCCAGCACATTGAGACGGCCGCGGTGAGCCATGCCGATAATCACGTGCTGCAGTGCCAGGTTGGTGGACCGCTCAATAATGTGATCGAGGAGCGGGATGACCGATTCAGCGCCCTCCAGGGAAAAGCGTTTCTGACCAACGAATTTCCGGTGCAGGAAGGTTTCGAAGCGGGTCGCCTGCAGCAGCATTCTTTGGGTGGCGAGTTTCTTTTCGCGACTCAACTCCGGGCGGTTGCGCGAGCTTTCCATCCGCTGCTGCAGCCATTGTCGCTCCTTGGGGATTGGAATATGCATGAACTCGGCGCCAAAAGAGCGGCAATAGGTCTCTTGTAGAATCTTAACAATCTCTTCCAGGCTGGCGTTTGGCAGAAGGAACTGATCGGGCGCGAACTGGCGCTCGAGATCGCTTTCCTGCAGGCCAAACTCGCTCAATTGCAATTGCGGGTGATTCCACTCGCAGGGGGTGAGGGGATCAACGCAGGCATAGATGTGACCGATTTCCCGATAGCGGCGGATCAGGGACTGTACGGCTGCCGGCTTGTGGTCCGGCGCGCTCTGCCGATTGCTTTCCAAACCCAGTTCAAAGCCCTGAAAAAAGCTGCGCCACTCCTGGCTGAGCTGGTCGGGGTCCTGCTGGTAGAGCTGGAATTGGACTTCGATCCATTGCGGACTGATATTTTCGAGTGAACTCATGGACAGGGTCCCATCATCATGAAAAAGTGAGGCGTGGTAGAAAGTCCGGAATTTCGCCGAATTTTGTAAGTATAGAGCAGCCCGTGGACGGCTGCAATAACGTATCGTAATGATTGAAGGAGTCGAGATGTAATATTTAACATGAGCGCAGGCTTAAAGAAGTTGACTTGCGACCGGTTGTGATGGTATTTTTAGCAAAGATTAGGGTAGGGTAATTTTAAAATAACCCCCTGACTCAGAGGAGCGATCTATGGAAGTCTCAGGCACAACCAGTCCTCTTGCGCAAGAAGTGGCCGCCAGCAAGCCTCGGGCCGGCTTCGATGTTTTGACCAAAACGCTGGCAAAGTCGGATCAGGTTCAGCAGAGTGAGCAGGAACGAACTTCCATCGCCGAGCAAACCGGTAAGGGTCTGAATATCGATATTAAGGCCTGAGAATTAAAACCTCCATTCTAAGCTTAGCTGCTGCTTGACCCGGGAACCCGCGCAAAGAGTTTCGCGGGCAGGCGGCGGTCTTTCTCTTAAAGGGAACCCTTCTGACTGGCGCCGAATTGCTCCTCCGCATGGTAGGAAGATCGCACCAGTGGTCCCGCCTCGACATGCATGAAACCGAGCTGGCGACCCTCTTCTGCCAACTCGGCAAATTCTTCCGGCCTGACATAGCGCACCACCGGATAATGGTTCTGGCTCGGCGCCAGATACTGTCCCAGGGTGAGGAGTTGGCAGCCATGGTCGCGCAGATCCCGCATGACCTGAAGAATCTCTTCTTGAGTCTCACCCAGCCCCAGCATCAACCCTGATTTCGTCAGAATATCAAGGTTCTGCAGATGCACCTCAGCAAGCAATTGAAGAGAGCGATGATAGTCGGCCCCTGGGCGCACGGCAGGATAGAGTCGCGGCACAGTCTCAATATTGTGCCCGAGAATGTCCGGCTGAACGTCGTTGATCTGCTGCAGGGCCTCCCAGTTGCCCTGGAGGTCAGGGATTAACAGCTCGATCCGACAATCCTTGGCCTGTCGACGAATCTCCCTGACCAGTGCAACGAACTGGCTGGCACCGCCATCAGTCAGATCATCCCGGGTGACCGAGGTAATGACTGCGTGTTGCAGCTCCAGCTCGGCAATCGCCGTGGCGACCTTGGTCGGTTCGTCAGGGTCGGGAGGCAGCAGTATCTCACTTGAAACATTACAAAAGCGGCATTGGCGGCTGCAGCTGTTGCCGAGGATCATGAAGGTCGCCGTGCCTTTGCTCCAGCATTCCCCCTGGTTTGGACAGGCGGCGCTCCGGCAGACTGAATTCAGTCCCTGTTCCCGGTGGTAGCGATCGATCCGGGCATATTTTTTTCCAGCCGGAAACCTGACTTTCAGCCACTCCGGTTTGGGTTCTCGAGATCTGCTCATGTTATGCGCTGTCCCTGGTCGACCTGATACGGGGGCGGGTAAAGAAAAAGCCCAACCAAAATGCTGTTGGTCAGGCTCGGGCCCTGGTTGATTTTGGAGATGATCAGGCCGGCTCGAAATTGCTCTTGTCGACCCCGCAAAGGGGACAGCACCAATCGTCGGGAATATCTTCGAACTTGGTGCCGGGAGCGATTCCGTGGTCGGGATCACCCAGGGCCGGGTCATAAACGTAATCACAGATAATGCAGCGGTACTTGTCCATCGGGACCTCCTGAGAAAAAAATTTCCGCGACCATAGCAAATTGGCGAATACATGACAAGGCCGGTAATGAATATATTCTGCCGGCCGGTTGCTCAGATCATCTCCAGAATTGCCTGCACAGTCTTTTCGATTCCGTCAGCCGCTTCGCTGATATTGCCCGCCAGCATGTAGGCCGGTGAAGAGACCAGCTTGTTCTGCTTGTCGATAACCATCTCCCGCACCGGACAGTCGACATGGGTACTGCCCATTTTGGTCAGCGCCGCTGCGGTCTCGTTATCGTTGCCGATGGTCAGCTGGTGGGCCAGTTTATCATCCCCCAGCACCTTTGCGACCAAGGCGGGGGCAATGCAGACCGCAGCCAATGGTTTTTTCGCCGCGACAATTTCCCGAACCAGCCGGGCCACCTCGGGGTGAACCGTGCAGTCACTTCCTTTGACAGCAAAGTCACAAAGGTTTTTTGCCGCACCGAAGCCTCCGGGAAGGATGAGAGCGTCAATGTCGGCTGCTTTAATCTTCGCGATATCGGATATTTTCCCCCGCGCGATTCGCGCAGATTCTTCAAGGACGTTGCGTACCGCGCCATCGACGGTTTCACCGGTCAAATGGTTGACCACCGCCTGTTCCATATCGGGGGCCATGCAGACGGCTTCAGCGCCAGCACGGTCCAGCGCCAGCAGGGTGATCACCGTTTCATGAATTTCGCTGCCGTCATAAACGCCACAACCAGAAAGGATTACGCCAACTTTTGCCATAAGAGCCTCCTTTATTGAAAGAAATGGTTGACGATAAAATCAATGCTCAAGCATAGCAGATTTACCGAGTCTGGCGCGGTTCAGAAAAAATAACCGCCAACGGATCAATTTTTCGTATAGAGGACCGCAACCCCCCGAGCGGGCGTGGCGCCCAGGGCTTTGAGGCTGTGCGGCTCGTTGGAATCCCAATAAACCGAATCTCCCGGTTCCAGGATGTACTCTTCGCCACCGTGAAGCAGTTCGATCTGGCCTTCCAGAACATAAAGAAACTCTTCCCCGGAATGTTGCACCGATTGGGATTGCTTTGTCTGGTTTGGCACAAACTCGACCAGAAAGGGTTCCATGTGCTTATGCTTCTTGCCATAAGCCAGGGAATGGTAAAGGTAGGGCTGTGGCGGTCCGCCGTGCCGGGGGCGTCGGTTCATGCGGTTGGATTCGCCAGCGCGCACCACCAGACATTTCTGGGTATTGTCCTCTTCTTCAAAAAAGGTCTGCAGGGGGACCTGCAACGCTTTGGCAATGCGCAGCAGGGTCGCCAGCGGTGGGATCACCTGCTCGTTCTCAATTTGCGACAAAAGTGGCTTGGAAAGCTCTGTCTCCTGTGACAGGTCCTGCAGGGTCATGCGCCGCTCCTGGCGTAGTTGACGGATCTGCGGTCCGATCTGCAGTTCTTTGACTTCCGCTCTGAAATCGTCCATGGAAATCCTTTCAGCCTGAATTCTGCAGGATGTTTTTTAGGGGAAAACGCCTGGATTGAATTAAATATTGAAAAAAATGGGCTGCGGGCCTGTGCCCGGCGGCTAATTTCACCGGCCGCAAACAGTTCCATTGCCAGCTTGCCGTTAGTGATCAAGAATTCAGGTTTTCGTTAGATCAGCTCAAACAATTTTTAACTTTGTCTGGCCAAACAGTCAAGTGTTTACAATTTTTCAGGAAGCTGGAATCTACCGGAATGCTGTGCTAGAAAGGAAGTTGGTAAGTTTTTTGATTTCTTCTTCGGACCAGCGAGGTTTGTGGTGACCAAAAATTCAACCGGGCAGAGGGCACAGCTCAAGGCGGTTTTATTTGATCTGGATGGAACCTTGCTGCGGGTGCAGATGGCGGCATTTATTTCCTGTTATGTCGATGGTCTGGCGGCCTGCTGCGCTGATCTGGTCACGCCGAAGACGTTCCAGCAAGCGATGCTGGGCAGCATCCGCATGCTGGTGCAGTGCGATGGTAACGGCAGGGAAACCAATGAGCGGCGGGTCTTTTCCACCCTGCAGGAGCGGCTGGCGGTACCAGAAAAGTTATTGCGCGAGCGCTTTGATCAGTATCGGCGCGAGCGGGTCAGCGAACTGCAGCCTCTGGTAAAACCGATCCCCCTGGCGAGAGTCATTTTGGAGGAATGCCGGCAGCACGGCGTGCAGCTGGTGCTGGCGACCAATCCGGTCTTCCCCCGCTTTATGATTGACGCCAGGCTGGAGTGGGGTGAGCTTAAAGGGCAGTCATTTTGCCACCTGACCTGCTTCGAAAACAGTCGCTTCTGTAAGCCGCATGCCGGTTATTTTCAAGAGATCCTCAGCCAACTGCAGTTGAACCCCGAGCAGTGTTTAATGGTCGGCAACGATACCCAGCATGATCTGGCCGCAGCCGCTGTCGGCATGCCCACATTTCTGGTCGATACCTGGATTGTCGAGCGCGACGGGCCGGACTGGCCCTGTCCGCAGCGCGGGGATCATGCCGCCCTGCAGACCTATTTGCGTGATCTGCTCGCCTGAGGAACCTCGTCGCGCAGCGATCTGGCTCTGCTGTTCTGAGGAAGTGAAGAATATACCTTGCATTTTCGAGGAAAGATTAATAAAGTTGAATGTCGGCTCGTTCCGATATCCTATTCACAATTCTCTCCTCGGGAGTGGAGGCTGAAAAAATGGCAAGATTGGTAGAAAATCCCGATTTGGCATTTCGACTGGCGCGGGCGATTGTCTCCGATATCGCTCTCTACAATCAGGACAAGGTCAATGAAGGGATCAAAAATGACAGCATCTTCGATCTGATGACCGATGAACTGGAAGAGGGCCGCGAGCACTTTTATTCCAGGGTGTCACCGGAGTTGCCGAACCGTGAGCATCTCTACGAGCGCGCGATTGTTGACGTGATGATCAAGCAGGCCGGTAAAATTGAGAGTTCCATCTGGTAAATGGAATTTGCCGAATTCGCTTTTCCTGAAGAGCGTTCCGGTGAGCGGCTCGATAGTTTTCTGGCTGAATGCCTGCCGGAGTTGAGTCGTTCGCAACTGAAGAAACTCATTTCTAATGGTCAGGTTCTGCTGGCCGGAGTTCCGGGAAAACCCGGGCTGAAGTTAAAGGGGGGCGAAACCATCGAGGTCAGCCTGCCTGAGCCCGAACCGGTTGAAGCTGTTCCTGAAGCCATTCCCTTAAAAGTTCTCTATGAAGATCAGTATCTGATTGTGGTTGACAAAGCGGCCGGAATGGTGGTACACCCCGCCGCCGGTCATGCGCGCGGTACCCTGGTCAACGCGCTGCTGCACCACTGTCAGGATCTGGCCGGAATCGGTGGCGAGCTGCGACCCGGTATCGTCCATCGAATCGACAAGGACACCTCGGGTCTGTTGGTGGTGACCAAAACCGATCAGAGTCACCAGCATCTCGCCGCTCAGTTCAAGGCCCATAGTATTCAACGCCGCTACCTGGCGCTGGCACACGGGCTGGTCAGAACCTCGTCGGGAACCATCGATCAACCGATCGGCCGGCATCCGGTCCAGCGCAAGAAGATGAGCAGCAAATCCCGTCAGGGGAAGCGGGCGGTGACCCACTGGCGGCGTCTGAAAAGTTACCATCTAGATCGATTGACCCTGTTTGAACTGTCCCTGGAGACCGGTCGGACCCATCAGATCCGCGTTCACCTGTCAGAAATGAACCTGCCACTGGTGGCTGATCCTCTCTACAGTCAACGGGTTCGCATCGCTCGTTTGCAGGATGCGCAGCTCCGCGGCCTGCTCGAGCAGTTTGCCGGACAGGCGCTGCATGCCGAAATGCTCGGTTTTATTCATCCGCAGAGCGGTGAATATCTTGAATTTTTCAGTGAACTGCCAGAGCCATTTCGAGGGGCTATCGATTATCTGGCGGAAAAATATGCTGCACCGTCCGCTTAGCGGCGGGCAGTGACATGGAGTTAATCAGATGAAACTTGTTCGCAAAGGCAAAATTTCCTATCTGCAGCCTGCCTCCGGCGCGCCGGGTCTGGTTGCCGGTTTCAGCACCCGCAATGGCGGTGTCAGTCGCCCGCCTTATAATTCGTTGAACCTGGGACTGAACACCGAGGATGCCCTGGCGCATGTGGAGGGCAATCGCTCGACCTTCGCGCGCAGTTTCGGTCTGCCACCACATCAGTTGTTGACGGTCAAGCAGGTGCATGGCAACGATCTGTTGCTGATCGATGAAGCCAATCCCGATCTGACTCATTTCTTGAAGGTTGAAGTCGACGCGATCATCACCAATCAGCCAGGAATCATGATCGGGGTGCTGGTGGCCGATTGTTTTCCCGTGCTGATCTGGAGCGCTGATGGTCGAGTTGCCGCTGCGGTCCATGTTGGCTGGCGCGGCGCGGCGAATGGAATTCTGGGCAAGGTGGTGACCAGCATCGGGCGAAATTTTGCTTGTCCGCCTGAGCAGCTTTTTGCCGCTATAGGCCCTGGGATCGGCGCTCATAAGTATGAGGTCGATCGACCGGTGCGCGATGCCTTTCGCAACGGCAGCGGTTTCTGGAGGGAGATCGCCACTGAGGTCAGCCTCGGCCACTGGCAGCTGGATCTGGCACTGAGCTGTCGTTTGCAGCTGGAGCAGGCCGGCTTGGCAGCGAAAAAGATCGAAACTGCCAGGCAGTGTACCTGCTGTCACCCGGAGTTGTTGTTTTCCTATCGCCGCGATCAGGGGCTGACCGGACGACAGCTTGGCTTTGTCATGCTTGGCTGAGAGTTTTGAACAAAGAACCGGCGGCAGAGATGGTCCCGGTTTTTTTGTTCGGCAAAATGTTACAAAAGTAACAATTTGCCGAACATTGACAAGAATAAAATCAATCCTCTGGGAAAAAAAACTGTCAGTATGGGGATTATTCAGATTTTTGTCAGAGGGCGTCTGTATACTTCAGGAAAATTTCAGCTCGAAAGAACAACTTCAGAGTTGTCACCGGGTGTACGGAGGGGGGAGGCCCCCATCCTCTTTCAGGAGGATGGGGGCTTTCCATTTTTCGGCAACCGGTTTAACGCCAGCCTTTCTCCTCCGGTTATTTGCGCCAGAAGGACGGAAAGAACAGCACCAGTACGGTAAACAGTTCCAGGCGCCCCATCAGCATGCAGACGATCAGGACACTCTTGCCGAAGGCCGGAACAGCGGCAAAGTTATCCACCGGACCGACGGTGCCCAGTCCTGGGCCGATATTGGCCAGGCAGGCGACGACGGCAGCTCCACCGGAAATCAGATCCATCCCGCAAGCAGCCATCAGCAGCGAGGCGAGGACAAAAATCCCGATAAACAGGGCAAAAAAGCCCAGGATCGCCTGCAAAACTTCCTTATCGACCGGCCGATGCCCCAACTTGACCAGGCGGATTGCGCGGGGATGAATCAGGCGAAAAACCTGCACCTGGGCATGCTTGAAGAGCAGCAGGATGCGAGCTACCTTCATCCCACCGCCGGTCGACCCGGCGCAGCCGCCGATAAACATCAACATGATTAACAGGTACTGGGCCAGTACCGGCCAGGTTTCATAATCGGCGGTGCCAAAACCGGTGGTGGTGATAATTGAGGACACCTGAAAAATCGAATAGCGTAAATTTTCGCCGAGGTTTTGATAGGTGCCGGTGGCGCCGTTAAACAGCATGATGATGGCTGTGGTCACAAGGATAATGCCGATATAGCAGCGGAATTCTTCGTTGCGATGAAGTTCCTGCAGGCGGCCACGCAGCAATTGAAAATGCAGTGTGAAATTGACTCCGGCCAGAATCATAAACAGGGTGATCACCCCATCGATATAGGCGCTGTCATAGGCAGCCACCGAAGCATTACGGGTTGAAAAGCCACCGGTTGCCAGGGTGGCGAAACTATGGCAGAGGGCGTCAAAGAAATTCATTCCGCCGAACATCAGCAGCAGGGCTTCCACCGCCGTTAGGAGCAGATAGACCCCCCAGAGCAGTTTGGCGGTATCCTGAATCCTTGGGCGCAGGCGGTCGGCGGTCGGCCCGGGAACTTCTGCCTTGAACAGCTGCATGCCGCCGACGCCGAGCATCGGTAGAATCGCCAGGGAAAGAACGATAATCCCCATTCCGCCCAGCCAGTGGGTCAGCGCCCGCCAGAACAGCAGGCTTTGCGGCAAAGCTTCAATTTCGGTGAGGATGGTGGAGCCGGTGGTGGTAAAGCCGCTCATCGTCTCGAAAATCGCATCCAGCGGGCTGGGAATGGCGCCGCTGAGCAGGTAGGGCAGGGCGCCGAACAGGGCAAAGAAGGTCCAGCCGAAGGTGACGACAGCAAAGCCTTCCCGGACCGATAGGTCTTTGCTGCTTTTACAGTTAGCGAACAGCAGGCCGCCGACGGCGAGACAGATGGCGGCAGAGATCAGGTAGGCCGACCAGACCCCATCGGCATAATAGAGCGAAAAGGGCAGTGGCAATAGCAGGGTGCCGGCCAGGTAAAGCAAGAGGGCCCCGAGGATCCGCAGCGTGAGGACCAGGTTCATTCAGGCAAAAAACCTTTCAATCTTCTGCAGCGCCTCGGGCAGCGAGAAGACCAACACCCGATCGCCGGCACTGAGGACGTTTTCGCCGGTCGGGATTTCGTAATTCTCTCCCCGCACGATCGCCCCGATAATTGCCCCGCGAGGGAAATGCAGCGCTTTGAGCGGGCGGTTGATCAGATCACTGTCGGGGCAGATTTCAAACTCAAGCACTTCAGAGTTGCTGCCCTCAACCGCCGTCAGACTGATAATCTCGCCGCGGCGAACGAATTTGAGGATTGCCGAGGCGGCGGCCAGCCGCGGCGAGACGCAGGCATCAATCCCCAGGTCTGAGGCCAGACCGAGCAGTTCCGGCTGGCTGACCAGGGCCAGAGTGCGGCGGACCCGATGCTGCTTGGCGAGCAGGCAGGTGAGGATATTGGTTTCATCGTTCTCGGTCACAGCGATAAAGACATCGGCGTCTTCCAGCCCTTCGTCGAGCAGGGTTTGAACATCTTTGCCTTCGGCGTTCAGCACCACGGTTTTATCGAGTTTTTCGGCCAGCCGGTAGCAGTGTTCTTCGTCCTTTTCGATCAATTTGGTGACGAAGTTCAGTTGCTCCATGCTCTGGGCGACCTGTACACCGATACGGCTGCCGCCAAGAATAAAGGCCCGGTGGGTCGGTTTGACTTCGATCTTTTCCGACTGCAGAAGGTAGTTAATGGCGGGCAAATCCTTGCGGTGGGCAAAGATGTAAATGCGGTCTCCGGCTTGAAGGGAATCATCGCCCCGGGGAATGATGGTGGTATTGCCGCGGGTGATGGCGACCACAATAAAGCGGTACATGCCGCGCAGCTCGCCCAGCTCGGCCAGGGAAAGGTTGCAAAGCGGGTTGTTGGGGGTGATCCGATAGCCTTGGAAGAGCACCTGCCCCTCGGCAAACTCTGCCATGTCGAAAGCTTTGGCGCTGCAGGCGAGCTTGGAAAGTTCCTCGGCGACGGCATCCTCCGGATTGATCAGCAGGTCGATGCCCAGCTTTTCCTTCGACAGGACCGCCCGACTGCCGGTGTATTCGATGCTCTTGGTCCGGGCCACGCGGGTGGTGACCTGATATTCTCTGGCCAGCAGGCAGGCGAGGATATTCACCTCATCAAAGTTGGTGACGGCGATAAAGATATCTGTCCTGTCGATGCCGGCCTGCTCGAGAATTTCCGCGCTGGCACCGTTGCCGGTGACGCCGAGTACATTCAAGCGGTCCTGAGCGTTTTCTATCTTGGTTTCGTCCTGGTCGACCAGGGTGACTTCATGCCCCTCACGAGACAGTCGATCACAGAGAAAATAGCCGACCTGGCCTGCACCAACGATAAGGATTTTCATTGCTTATCCCGTAGTTGAAGGTCCTGCCGCCGCCTGGCGACAGTCGCGTACAATCGCATAATTCGAAAAAATGTGCAATAATCCCTCAGCGCATCAGAAGGGAGACCATGCAGAGATGGATTTCATGTTTGAGGTGGATGAGGGGGCCCTGCGTCGAGAGCGGGAGAAGGCCAGAGCGCTGCGAAAACAGAGCTGGTGGCAAAACCGGATCGCCAAAGGGCTCTGCCATTATTGTGGTAAGTCGGTGCCGCCGAAAGAGCTGACCCTGGACCATGTGGTGCCGGTCGCCCGCGGTGGCAGATCGACCAGGGGCAACTGTGTTCCGGCCTGCAAAGAGTGCAACAACCAGAAGAAAAGCCTGCTGCCGATCGAGTGGGAAGAATACCTGCAGCGTTTGCAGGAACAATAGCGCGGGGTGCCGCCAAGAACGGGAAAAGGCTGCCAGTTACGGCAGCCTTTTCCCGTTCTTGGCGCTCCACAGCAGCTGTCAGGCTGCTGTGATCTGGCGGTAGTCGCGTGCTTTGCTGTACAGCTGCAGATACTCCTCGGCCGACCGGGTCCAGCTGAAATCGCGGGTCATGCCCCGTTTGACCAGGGTCAGCCAGCGATTGCGCTGGGGGTAGATCTCCAGGGCCCGATCGATAGCCGCCAGCAGTTCCCCGGCGTCGGTGTTGGCAAAGACAAAACCGAAGCCCTGGCGTGGGTTTTCCGTGACATCGATGATCGTATCCGCCAAGCCACCGGTTTTGCGCACCACCGGCAGGGCTCCATAGTGCAGGGCGATCATCTGCGTCAGGCCGCAGGGCTCGTAGCGACTCGGGACCAGCAGCAGGTCGCTGGCGGCGTAGATGCGCCGGGACAGCCCCTCATCAAAGGTCAGGTTGATCGACACCCGTTCCGGTTGCTGCCCTTGCTGCTGCCGCCAGAATTCCATCGCCTGGTGACTGCCGGAACCTAGCAGAATGAACTGCAGATCCTTTTTCATCAGCTCCGGCCAGGCCTGTTCGACCAGATCGATCCCTTTCTGCGGGTCGAGCCGGCTGATCAGGGCGACGATCGGCACCTCATGGCGCAGTTCCAGTCCCAGTTCTTTTTGCAGCGAGCGTTTGCAGGCCCGCTTGCCGTTGAGGTTTTCGGCATTGAAGGGGGTTGGCAGGGCGGTATCAAGGGCGGGATCCCACAGCCGACGATCCAAGCCGTTGACGATGCCATGCAGATCGGCGCTGCGCTGGCGCAGCAGGCCGTCAAAGCCGTAACCCTGTTCGCTGGTCTGGATTTCCTGGCAATAGCTGGGTGAAACCGTGTTGATGACATCGGCGAAGTTGATGCCGCCTTTTAAGGTTGAGAGCCTGCCGTAGTACTCCATGGCATCGGGTTCGCTGAGCCGGCTGTCGAGTTCCAGTTGCTGCAGCGTCTGCAGCGGGAACATCCCCTGGTAGCCGAGGTTATGGATCGTCAGCAGGGTGGCTATGGAGGAATAAAAGGGGTTGTCTTTCAGCTCAGTGCGCAGCAGGGCTGGAATGAAACAGGTCTGCCAATCGTGAATGTGGATGACATCCGGTCGGAAATCGAGCCGTTTGATCATTTCCAGGACAGCCCGGTTGAAAAAGCCGAAGCGCAAACTGTTGTCAGGGTAATCCCCTTCCGCAGTGCCGTAGAGTGGATCTCGGTCAAAAAACTGCGGACAGTCGATAAACCAGTAGGGGACACCGTCGCAGGATGCCTGCTTCAGGCTGCCCCGATAGGCTGTTCCCTGCAGGGTGACTTCGACGCTCTTGCGCCCTTTGCGGATACTGACGCCGCTACGCTCAGCGGAGCGATGGCAGGGCATGATGACGCGCACGTCATGGCCAAGTTGACGCAGCGCGCGTGGCAGGGAACCGGCAACATCGGCAAGACCACCGGTTTTTGCGAAAGGGATCGCTTCCGGGGTCACAAACAGGATCTTCATTGCTTTTTCTCCTCCTTTTGTGGAAGGGAGAACCAGCTTTTCTGGCTCTTCCCCCTGGAGGTGTTGCAAAAAAACATCCACGTCATAGCCCGATTCTGCGGCCCAAGTGCGTAGCTTTGCTGAGTTAATTAATAAGTTAAATATAATTTGTTGTAATTCATTGTTATCAGGAGAGGATTTTTTTCGCCCCTGAAACATTAAATTTAGTAAAAATATAATAATGAGCGGTTCGAAGGCTTCCCGATTAAACCAGTCAGTTTCATTATGATAATTACATTTGAGGAGTTTTCGCCAAATCCCCCGGTTAAATAACCGATCCAGCACCCGGAACAGCTGTTCGCGGCTCAGCTCAGGGTTCTCTGTCAGCAATTGCTGCAGATAATCGGCTTCGCTGGTCGGGAACTCCTCGGCCTGATGGTAAAGGCTGGGAACCAGCAAGCTGAGGTAATAGGTGGGCGAAAAGCGGTTCAAGGGTGGACTGTCGAGTTCAGTGATAATTTTCTTCAACAGCTCGGCAAGTGTTTTGCTCGGTCGCTTGCCCGGCTTAAGGGCCGCCAGCTGCCAACCCAGCTCGAGGAGTGGTTCGACCAGCAGGCCCTGATGGTCGAGCTGCAGGTTGACGCGGCCGCTGTCGCCATATCTGTCCCAAATGGTCTGCCAACGCCCGTCGCTGTCGACCAGTGGTTGGAAGTGGCTGTAGACATGCTGGGCGTAGGGGCGCAGCTGGAACTGCCCGCCGGCGTTGAATCGAGCTGCTGGCTGCAGGTGCTGCAAACCGCTGGAAAGATCGCGATAGAGGATAAAGTCACTGCCTGCGGTGTTGAGGTTGCATGCCTGATGAATCCCGGCGCTGCGACCGTCGGCCCGCGGCGCAGAGCCGCCAAGCTGGCCATTGATCGGGTGTGGGGAATTATTGCAGAGAATCAACACCGCCTGTTCTTCAAGGCGGTTGCTGTAGGCAAAGACATTTTCTTCGACCCCGAAGCCGGAGACAAAATCGTAGAGTTGAAAGTGCTCTGCGCCGCTGAACAGCGCCCGCATCCGCAGCAGGGGGAAAATCTGCCGCCGGTGGCGGTCAAGCATCTGCTGGTCGATCTCTTCCTGCCAGCGCGGCGCGTAGTATTCCATGCCGTACTTTTCCTGGAAGCCTTCGATCTGACCATGACCGAACATCGGCAGGCCCGGCATAGTCGCCAGCATGGTGGCGACACAGTAATATTTGTCGTCCTTGCCGAACTGTTCGACCGCCGGCTTCTCGTCCGGATTGCTCATGAAGTTGACAAAGCGCTGCAGAATCGCCGGATCGAAGGAGAGGATGTTTTTGATTGTCTGCCGGTATTTTTCGTTTTCCTCCCGCTTGAGCATATTCATAAAGGCGCTGTTGTAGACCCGGTGCATCCCCAGAGTGCGGACGAAATAGCCCTCCATCAGCCAGAAGGCTTCGGCCACCAGCAGGGTGTCGGGGGCTTCAGCGCGGATTCGATCGACCAGTTCGCGCCAGAACTCCTGCGGAAAGAGCCGTTGGAAATTCTCGTTGCTCATGGCATGGTCGGCCCGTGAGGGCACTCCGGCCCCGCCCCCCGGCAGCGGAAACCAGAGCCGCTGGAAGTGTTTTTTGGCCAATGTCATGGCCGCGTCAAAACGGATCACCCGGAAGCGTTTGGCGACCTGGATAATCAGTTGAATCATCGCCTCTCGGACCTCAGGCAGCAGGTAGTTCAACTGCACCGTGTCGTTCCAGGGCAGGTGGGTGCCGTCGTTGCCATGATAGAGGTAGCGGACCTCGCCAGAGTGACGATGCTGGTAGCGGCAGACCACCGCCGCTTCGCTGTGGTCGTAGTAGCCATCTTCAATCTGGATGGCGAAATCGGCGTCGTCGCTCAAATCCGGTCCGTTAAAGCGGTAGCCGGGGTAGGGCGGGTGGGGCAGCTGCACGAACCAGTCGGGGTGGTCGTGGACCCAGGTGGAATCGAGGCCGGTGTGATTAGTGACCACATCGCAGGCCAGATCGATGCCCCGCTGCCGGCAGCGGCTGCGCAGGTTTTCCAGGGCCGGGTCGCCGCCGAGGTTGTCGGCGATCCGGTAATCGTGAATCGCATAGGCCGAGGCGGTGACATTCATCTGGCCACAGAGGTTTTTGATTTTTAACGAGGAATTGGAGCGTTGCCAGATACCGATCAGCCAGAGACTGGAAAATCCATGGGAGGCGATTTCATCCAGCTCGGCGTCGGGGATCTGATCGAGGGTCTGGATCTGGTAATGGTATTTGCGGCTCAGTTGATGCAGCCAGACATAGGTCGATTTGGCAAGCAGGACGGTCCGCGGCATCCAGTCGAGATCGACGGTAAAGTTGGCGATTTCAGCCTCGGCGAACTGGCTCGGGTCGAGGGGGATGCTTTCCGGTTCGCCGGGAAAGTCGGGGGTGTGGCCTTCGCGCTCCTGCAGGGCAAAGGCTCCGGAGATCCGCTCCAGCAGTTCGCTGCCGAGCACCGCGCCCCAATGCTCCTGCAGGTAGCTCAGTTGCTCGCGCAGGCTCCTGCTGCGTCGCAGTGGTTCCAGCAAGCGTTGCAGCAGGGATTGTGGAGCCTGGCGGAAGCCATCGTCCAATGCTGGCAAAGCTTGATCGATAACCTGCAGCTGCTCGTGGTAGGCGGTTGCCTGTTGCAGCTGCTGCTCCTCTGCAAAGAACAGGCTCCCGGCCGTCTTAAGGGCCGGATTCTCGCGCTGGACCCGAAGGAGAAAAAGTTCCAGCAAGAGCTCGGATAGCTGGCCCTTCTGTTCAAGATCTCTGAGTAGTTCAGGGATGCTGAACTGCTGCCGGCAAACCGGCAGCGCCGGAAACAGCTCGAGCAGCTGGCCGAGGGTCTGTTTCAGTTGCGGCAGGGCCAGCTGCTGCTCATCGAGAATGAGCTGCTGCAGGCTCAGGCGGCAGTTGCGGCTGCGCAGAAAATGTCGACCGATCTGTAACAGCGCCTGATTCAGAGTCGCCCAGAGTTCGAGTTCAGCGGCTGAGAGGGCCTGCGGCTGTTGCTGACGCAAGTGGTCGGAGACCAGATGCAGCAGGTAGGTGCGGCTTGGCGGCCGCTCTTGGCAGAGGCGCTCGGTCAGTTGCAGCTGCTGCCAGCTTTGCCGGCCGCATTGAATGCCGAGGGGATACTGTTGTTGGCGTGAATACTGGTCCATTTTTCGTCTAATATCTCACCGAAGGGTCCGCGTCGCGCAGGAAACTGGCGGCCTCTTCCGGTGGCGTCGGGTTAATATAAAAGCCGGACCCCCACTCGAAGCCGGCTACGCGGGTCAGCTTCGGGGCCAGCTCGATATGCCAATGATAATCGGAGGGCAGCGATGCCCAATAATCGGGCCGTCCCCAGCGCAGGTGCATCGGCGGAGCGCTGTGCAGGATGAAGGAGTAGGGCGGATCCCGTAGCACTGCCCGCAGGCGGCGCAGGGTGTCGCGCAGGGTTTCGCCAAGCAGCAGCAGCTGCTGGTCGGTTTGCAGGGTGTAGTCATGGCCATGCTCAAGCGGGGCGATCATCAGCTCAAATGGCAGGCTCGAGGCGAAGGGGGTGAAGACCAGGAAGTTGCCGTCATCGCGCACCACCCGCTGCTTGCTCTGACGCTCCTGGGCGAGCAGGTCGCAGAGCAGGCAGCGTTCCTTGCGTTTAAAGTGCTCCCGACAGTTGGCCAGTTCGCTGGCGATCATCGGCGGAACCAGAGGCACAGCGATCAGCTGCGAATGGGAGTGCGGGACATTGGCCGAAGCCTCAATGCCGTGGTTTTTGAAAGCGAAGATGTAGCGGAAGCGGCTGTCATTGCGCAGGTCGAGCATGCGCGTGCGATAAGCCTTGAGAACTTCGGCGATCTCTTCGGCGCTCATATCCGCCATGCTGCGGTCATGCTCCGGGTGTTCGATGATCACCTCATGGGCGCCGATGCCGTTCATCCGGTCGTAGAGACCTTCGGCCTGATTATTCAGCTCACCTTCGATTCGCAGGGCGGGAAATTTGTTCGGGATGACGCGCACCTGCCAGCCGGGCTGATTAGCGCGACTGCCATCGGGCCGCAGGGCATAGATTTCTGCCGGGGTTTTATCCTCATTCCCGTAGCAGAACGGGCAGGCGCTCATTTTAATCTGTTCGCGCTGCTGGATGAAGTCCTGCGGCCTGCGGCTGCGTCCCTGGGTGATGATCGACCAATTGCCTTTGAGTGGGTCCCAGCGTAGTTCAGACACCTTCGCCCTCCTTTCGGGAATGAAAAATTACTTTGGCTATGCACTTCGCTCAACCAATCGGCGAACCAGGCTCAGGTTTCCCATCTCCATGGCCGCATGAGCCCGTTCCTGGCCAGTGGTGCGAAGTGCGCAGCCAGATAAATATTATACCGACCAGTTCTCGGTATCGAGATCGCAGCCGCGATAGGTGAAGCTGGCACTTCCTTCGGTCGGCCAGCGACCGTTTTCCCGCTGATGATCCTGGGCGTGGCAGCTCAGATTCAACTTTTCGCCGATTTTCAGCGCCAGCAGCGGTAAAGGAATGGCGAATTCGAGGACTCGGTCACAGGCGGCTGTCCCTGTACCGATGGGCTGATTATCGGCGTACATCGTCAGGGTTCGCTCCTTGTAGCTATAGCTGATCCGGAACTGCTGCTCACCGGTCAAGCGGATTTCAAAACAGCCCTCAGCGCCGCAGAGTCGTTGCAGTAGCTCCGGTTGATCGAAGCGGAAATAGATCTGCTCCTGGTCATAGCCATAAAAAAGCGCCTCAAGGCTTTCCCGGCTGGCGTACATGGCACCGCCGGCGGCCAGGTCGATGCGGCCGGCGGCCAGCCATTCGAAGTAATCCCCGATCTGGCCGTTAATCCGTGGAGTGAAGCAGGCGCTCGGCTCGATTTCGGTCAACTTGGTGGCTGGCGGCTTGATCCACTGGTGCAGTCGCGCGGGAACGGTCAGGCCCTTCTGGTGGTAGAGGGACTCCAGGTGGAGGCGATAGAGGCGATCGAAGATATCCGCCTGGGCGGTGACATGCTCATCGCCGAACCACCAGAACCAGTCGCTGCCTTCAGCGCGCAACAGCTCCCGAACCAGATCGCTGAGCGGCTCATCAGGGTTTTCCAGCGCCTGATGAATCTCCCGATTAATGGTTTCGTTGCGCGTCTGGTGCAGCAGCTCCCAGCCGAGGTTTTCCTCCGGATGACCGATCCAGGTGGTAAAGTCTGAGCGGATCCAGGATCCGGACGCAAGCCGCGACAGTGACTGCGGTGTCGACAGCTTGATCGCTTCCTGGATGGTGCACAGCTGCAGGGCCGGGTGGGCTTGCAGGTTGGTATAGAGGTCGCGCAAAAAGGGATAGCCGTTATCCAGGTAGCGCTCCCAGCAGTTTTCGCCGTCCAGGATGATGGCTACGGTGCCGCCTGGCGCCATACTGGAGATGCGCTGCAGGCGGCTCAGCACATCATGCACCGCCTGCCCCGAATCCCAGCCGGCATAGAGAAAGCCGATCCGGTCGGAGAGCTCCCGGTCGCGAAACAGCAGCGGCAGCCCTTCATACTGGTAAATCTGGTAGAGCCGGCTGCGGTGCTTCAGCCCGCCATCCAGGGAGCGGGCCAGAATGTCCTCATCTGTCGCTGCCCAGAGCGCTCCTTCTTCGCCCAGCAAACGAACCGCAGCCTCGCTGACCGCACCTTCGGCCGGCCACATGCCGCGGGGACGGGGGCCGAGAATCCGGTTGGCCGTCTGCAGCCCCTCGCGGACCTGCAAGCGGGCATCCTCCGGATGGCGAAAATCGACAGCTGGCAGGGGCAGGTCGGGGCTTGGTTCGCGGGCGGTGCGCAGGTCGCAGAGCAGCGGCAGGATCGGGTGGGCATAGGGGGTGACGGAAAGTTCCACCTGGCCAGATTCTTCCAACTCGCGGTGACGGGAGATGACCCGGGCGACTTCCGCATGGCAGCACTCGAGGAGCCGCTGCTTGTCCTCCTCGCTGAAATTTTGCCCCTTCGCCAACAATTCGCCGATGACTTTTGCTTTTCTCCGCAAATGGGAACCGGTCCAGGCCAGCAGGAACCAGACCTGCAGGTCGCGCAGGTCCTGATCGCTGAAATCACTGGCGGAGGGACTGCTTTTACTGCCACGTAGCCGGGACAGCTGATGATAGCGGCGGTGCGGCAGGATCTGCGTCTCTTCATTGACAGAAAAGAATTGCTCGACGATAAATTGTCGTTCAGCATCATCCAGCTGGGCAGGCGGGGCAGTGGCTAACTCCAGCCAGCGGTCGCGGTCACTGCCGTTGGCATAGCGCTCAAGCTGCTCGAGCAGGGTCGGCACCAGATTGACCGTGACCCGCGCCCCGGTTTCGGCAACGGTTTCGAGCATTTCACCATAATCTTTTAGCCCATGCAGCCAGGTCCAGGGCAGCAATGTCTGGTCGCTGACCGGATCCCGATAATCGGGCTGGTGCATGTGCCAGAGAAGACAAACTTTTAACGGCGCTTTGACGCCGGGTTCGGCAGGTGCTGCAGCCATTCTTTACCTTTTCTCGGTCAGTAGAGGGTCATAGATTCTGTCCGCCGTAAAGGGGACGCCTGAGAACGCAGATTTCGCAGCTGCTGACCACCATGGCAGGGCAGCTGCCAGTCTTGTCACAGCCGGCGCATAATAGCATCTTTGCCTGGCCAGCTACAGAGAAGCGACAAAACTTTCTTCGCAACGCAAAAAAAATCAGCGGTCTTGGGCCGGTTTCAGCAAACGGCGAATCTCAGTTTTCAATTCCCTCAGGTCAGAACTTTTGATGATATAGGCATCAGCCAGCCAGGAAGAAAAATCGTCTTTATAGCAGTCGTAGGCGCTGCAGAGAATGACCGGAAGATTGTTGCGCTGCTTGACGATTTCCTGCAGCATGTCGAGGCCGCTCTCCTGCTTGATCTGGATATCCAGGACGACCAGATCGATCTGTTGGCTTTCCAGGGCGATTGACGCCTCCCGGCAGTTGGCTGCGCAGACTACCTCGTAGCCTTCATCCTCCAGTTCAGCGCTATAAAGCATCCGCAGCCCCGGTTCATCGTCGACGATCAAAATTCTTGCCATGCTCATGGCTCCTTGGTCATTTTGGGCAAGCATCTGTTGTGCTTTCCCGTTGCTGGTCAAGCAGGCAGCGATTATAACATTTTAAAGACGTGGCGCAATCGACAAGGGGGTTGCTCTGCCCTACCTGAACTGGCATAGTCGGCGGCATGCGGAAGAAAGCCTTTAATCTCTATTCAAGTTATCTGAAAAAACGTTTCGGCGGCCGGGTCCATAAGATCTCTATCGATGCCGGATTCGGCTGCCCGAATCGCGCCGGCGGGCGTGACGCGCACGGCTGTCTGTTCTGCGACCCCGGCGGCTCCGGCTCCGTCGGCATCGAGCGCAACGAGCCGATCGCTATCCAGGTGGAGCGGGCCAAAGAGTTGATGCGGCGGAAGTATCGCGCCAAATGGTTTATCGCCTATTTTCAGCCATTCTCCAATACCTTTGCGCCGGTCGAAGTGCTGCGGGACTGCTACGATCAGGCGCTGGCGGTTGAAGACGTGGTTGGCCTGGCGGTTGGCACCCGCCCCGATTGTCTGCCGCCTGAAACCCTTGATCTGCTGGCAAAGTATCACCAGCGGACCTATTTCTGGCTGGAACTGGGACTGCAGACCAGCCACGACCGCAGCCTGGATTATCTTCAGCGTGGCCACGATTACCAGACCTTTCTTGCCAGCTATCAGCAGGCCAAGCAGCGCGGTCTGCGGGTTTGCGTGCATTTGATTCTCGGCCTGCCGGGAGAGTCGCGTGCAGAGGTCCTGGCAACCGCCGAAGAGATGGCGCGCCTGCAGGTCGATGGCGTTAAATTGCACCTGCTGCACGTGCTGGAGGGAACCCCGCTGGGAGACCTCTACAAGCAGGGCCAGGTGCCGATGCTCGAGCTGCAGGAGTACGTCGAGCTGGCGGTCGATTTTATCGAGCGGCTGCCACCGGAAACTCTGATTCAACGCCTGACCGGGGATGGCCCGCGCGATATCCTGCTGGCGCCGCTCTGGTCGATGAATAAGTGGGAGGTCTTGAATGCCATTGACGCTGAGCTCGAACGTCGTGGTTGTCGGCAGGGGGACCGTTACCTGAAATAGTTAAATCTGGATATATACTTCGTTCAACCAATTGCCGAACCGGGCTCAGATTTCCCATTGCAAGGGTGTCTGTCGCCTGGATGGCGACAGTCAAGCCCCAGGGATGGGTTCATGCGGCCCTGGAAATGGGGAATCTG
>CAMYNR010000040.1 GCA_947259715.1 uncultured Desulfuromonadales bacterium | reverse complement strand
GAGGATATCGCCAACAGTGCCGCCGAGACAGCGGAGGAGTATGCACGCTTCCTGGGCGTGGTTATCAGAGAGCTCGAGGGGCTGGACACGGAAGCTGCAAGTCTAAATGAGCTTCGAGAGTACGCCGACGAAATAAATAAACACGCGAGCGATGCCAGGGATAAGCAGAAGCTCATCAAGCAGGGCCTCGATGAAAAAATTACCGATTTTGAGGTAAGAGCCGAAGAACTGAGCGCGGCGGCAACAAACTCGGCGAACCTGGCTGCAAGCAGGGCAGTTGATGCCATTTTTAAAGTTCATGGTTTGCTTCAGGCCGAGCCGCCGGCGCTTTCCTCGGTAGCAGAGCAAACCATCGACCGAATTCGGACTCAAGGTGATGACCTAGCTCGAAGGGCAAATGGATTCTGGGAAGAGGCACAGGTAATCCCACGGGAGGCAATCCCGGTTTATGAGCGTTTGCGTGCTATTTTTAGAATTGTTGAGGGTCCGAACGAACAGGCAATCAATACAGCTATCTACAGTATCTTGAGCCTTACCAATACCGAGGGTGAGACTGGGTTTCTCCTGAGCAATCGGCGGGCGATTCTTGAAGTTTCATCTTTGATAATGATAAATGAACGTCTGGTTTTTGATATCTCGCAGGATACAGAAACCTTGCAGCGTAGGTTAAATGATGTTGTTGCCGTCGTTAATGAGTTCGTTGACAACTTTTCCGAGCCGGGGTCGGCCTTGGCGGCAGGCGTGGAACGGGCCAATGCGGTCCTTAGCCATCTGGATTTAAATCTGGCGAAAGCGGGCGAGGGTCTGCAAAATCTAGAGAGAGGGTTTGCTGAGGCCAGAGAAAAAATTCTTGCCGCTGAGGATGTCTGGCGTGAGGAAGGGAGCGGTTATATTGTGGTTATCGACGGAGAAGAGGCAGGTCCAGTAACCTTTAATGCCCTTGCCAATAGGTTTGCTGATCAAGCAAGCATTGTGCAGCTCAGAGATCGTGGCGTTGTTTATTATTTTGAAATCGACGGAGAGACAAGAAGAAGGCTTACTCGTAGCGAGATGGAAAATCTTGCCAATGAGGTTTTCGAGGAACATGGATTACATGGAGATTAGCCTTGGATATTCCTGAGTTTTGGCTGGACCTGGGGGGAAAGGGGGCAAAGGCTGCAAGGGCGGACGGAATGTCCAATGCCCTGAACCTCCACCATTCGCTCGATTTTCTCGGCCAGGTTATCGCTGCGCGCATCCGTCTCTGGTTGGGGAAGGGCGAGGAGAGCAGCACCGGCACCAGCGAGTCTCTCGAGCTGGCCTGCTACGACGACGGCTCGGCCCTGGGGACATTCATCGCCTCGGCCCGGCCCAGCTTCGAGGAGCTGGTCATCCTGCTGCTGGCCCTGGCCCCTCATGTGCGCCCTCATTTTCTTGACCAGGTCATCAAAGAAGCACTGCCCGGATCCGGCGATTTTCCTGAGCTGGGTGGGGTGCGCGACAAGGAAAACCGGGGTTTCCTTCCTACCGGCGAGACTGCTCTGTTTCTGCTGGCCGGCGCTGATCTGAGCAAGCGTTTCGAGGTCCAGCGCATTCTGACCGGCGACCACTGGTTTGCAAAGAAGAACATTCTTCATCTCGAACCGGTCAAAGCCGGGCAGCCCTTATGGAGTGGGCGGCTGCTGCTCAATCGCGACTACATCGAGCTGTTCACCCTGGGCCGCATCTCCGCCCCGTCCTTCAGTGCCGAGTTTCCGGCGCAGCGGATTAACACCGAGTTGAGCTGGGACGATCTGGTCCTCAGCGCGGAGGTGCTGGCGCAGATCGAGGACATCAAGGGCTGGATCGAGCACAACGCCGTCCTGCTCAACGATTTAGGCATGGCGAAAAAGCTCAAGCCAGGCTACCGGGCGCTGTTCCATGGTTCACCCGGCACCGGCAAGACCCTGACCGCGACCCTGCTGGGTAAATACACCGGTCGCCAGGTGTTTCGCATCGATCTCTCCACGGTGGTTTCCAAGTACATCGGCGAAACGGAAAAGAACCTGGCGGCACTCTTCGACCGCGCCAAGAACCGGGAATGGATTTTGTTTTTCGATGAGGCCGACGCCCTGTTTGGCAAACGCACCAACGTCAAGGATGCCCACGATCGCTATGCCAACCAGGAGGTCTCTTACCTTCTGCAGCGGGTCGAGGAGTTTGACGGCCTGATCATTCTCGCCTCGAACTTCAAGGCCAACATGGACGAAGCCTTCCTACGCCGTTTCAACGCGATCATCCGCTTCCCCTTTCCGAAAGAAGCGGAGCGGGTGGCGATCTGGCGTAAATCCTTCCCGGAAAATATCCACTTTGAAGCGGGCCAGGATCTACCGGAAATGCTTGGTAAATTTGAACTGGCCGGCGGCAGCATCATCAATGTCGTGCAGCATGCCTGCCTGAAAATGCTCGCCCGGGGGGGTGAGCACCTGCTGCGGCGCGAAGATGTGCTGCAGGGGATTCGGCGCGAGGTCGAAAAAGAGGGCAAGGTGTTCAAAAATCTGCTTCAGGAAAATGATTGATCCGGGACCCTCAGAACTCCGCCACAGGGGCTGGCTTGCAATGACTGCTTTTAGTTCGGTCGGACAAAGATCCCGCCCCGGCAAAAAAAATTTCCAATCTGCTAGTTTAGTGCCCATCCGGAAAGTCCGGATGGCACAAAGTGCGTTTCTGATTTGGAAACTAGCAATTTTTTGCCAGATCAGGGAAATCAAGCATTTGCGCGGAGGCGTAGTGCTTTACGCCGCACAAGCGAATGTGCTGATTGACGCCGAACTGAAAAGGGCAGTTTCCGGACAGAAACTAGTTTAGGCGAGAGAACCCAGCCCGTATCTTCACAGCTTCATGATGGGTTTAATGTTTGAAGTGTTCCCTTTGGTTACGGCAGATGAGTGTTTTGCCTAAGCCAAACGAAACCGAATCGTCTCCATCGTGACAGAGGCGATCCGGTTTCGTTTGGACCAAGTTCAGCAGTTTTTACAGCTGGTCGCCGAGAGATCAGTCTTGTCAGCGATGACTCCCTTTGGATTTGCGCCGGACGAATTGGAGTCGAACTCCCAGTTCCCGGCCTCGGTGCCTTGTGCAGCGAGTTTGCTCTGGTCATATTGGTAATTTTGGGCCGCCAGGCTGGCTTTGGTGCTTGCGGCATCAAATTCAAATTTCCAATTTCCTGCCTCAGTACCAACATTTGCTAACTTCTCAGAATCATAATGATAGTTTTTGGCAGCAATACTGGCCTTACTGTCAGGAGCTGGGGATCTAAACTCCCAGTCTCCGGCCTCAGATCCATCGTAGGTCGATGTTGCACCGGCGAAGACAGTTCCGGCAAGCCCAAGACACAGAGATGTAGCTAAAATAGCAACGAGAAGTTGTTTGTTAATCATAATTTTCTCCTTTAGAAGTCGGGCACTCGTCTCAGATTTGGAGCGCCTTCAGATTTTTATTCCGCGTTTCGCAACCGATTTCCTTGCAAGGTTGCTAAACCAATATTCATCAAGTGTGCCAATTCGAAAAATAATCACAATTTATCGAATTTGCGATGTTTTTTTGTTCTTGAGGTGGCGAGTCTTTTTTGGCAGAGCTGATTCATTGAAGAAAATTCCACACAGTGTTGGAGAATATTCCGAGCTATTGTTCTGTAATTAAGGCGTGAAATTTTAAGGAAGGGATTGCTCGTCGCATTTTGTTGCGGGATATCCCCGGGTCCCGATTTTCCAAGATCGACCCGGGATTAATGTCTTCGAATTGCTTCATCTGCAGACTTGGCCGCGCGGTGTCGGGGCTGACTCAGGCCGATCTTCTGCCATTGCAGAATTGCAACTGCCCGACCAGGAGTTGGAAAGAATTAACCATAACTGGGACTTGAATGGTAATGATTTGGTGGTATCTATTAAGGTGAATAAAGAAATCCCGATAAAGCCGATCCTTCTGTGAGGAGGGGGCGGAAAGCGACGGGTCTTTGGGACAAAGATGGCCGAGCTGCCGAAGGATAAGGATCCTTACGGCGTGCTTGGCCTTTTCTTTATCTCTGCCTTCCGGATAGAGCATGAAATGTCCGCAAACAGTGGAGCCGCCTTGGTGGAGCCAGTTCACTCCCGGCAGCATCTTCACTAAGCCAAATATAAATCGGGAGGAGGGAAAATCTGTTTAGGCGCAAATTTTTGTCAGTGGGTGACGTATATGTCTTACACAGATCTTTTTCGCTTTATTTCCCATCGGCCACCTGTCGCCATACCTCCGGATAGAAGTGATGACATCATTGAGATTTTAGCGGGCGATGAACCTGGCGAGTTTGCCTCGAGCTTGCTGGAGGCTGCTGCCTCTGGCGAGGCGGTCAGCGAAACGATCGCCATTGCCAAGGATTTTCTTGCCTCGGCAGAGTTTACTTCAGGGCTGGCGGTCGAGCTACCCGAGTTGCTGCCGTTGGCCGGCAGGGTCGCGCAAACCCGTGGCGAACTTGATCCAGAGGAAGCGCGAGAGCTGCTGAGCTCTTTGCATATCGGTCTCGCCGACCTTAAAGTCCTGCTGCGCCGCATGCAGGACAGTTTTGCGGCATCGCTTCTCGTTCCCGACCGTCCCAGGCAGGAGCGCCGCCAACTGGAACGGGACATCCGCTTCGTAGGCCTGCTGCTAATCCTCCTTGGTGACGATGTCCAGAATCCCCAAGCGGCAAAGAAGGCTTATCGTGGAACCCTGGCCCTGCCTTCGACCATCTTTCCGCTTCGCCACCAGGATCCGGGGCTGGAACGCGCCAAAGAACTGCATGAGAGCCGCAAACAGTTCATTACCGAGAAGCAGGCGCAAGTCAAGGAGCTGGCCGCCCGGATCGAGGCCAACAATGCCGCGATTGCTGAATTGGAAAATAACTACAATCAGGATAAGCGATTGCAGGCCCAAAGGGTCAACGAGGCGCCAGACCCAGTGGAAAAGGTCGTAAAACCGAATACCAGGCGGGGACTGATTCAGCGGTCACTCGAATTTATCGGCCTGGCAGAAGGCGCGCGCAGTGCTATGACGATTAAGTCTTTTTCCGCCCGCGGCGCAGCACCGGTGCTGCCTGTCGATCTGGCCAAACAATTGTCCGAAGCATCTCTTGGTAGACTGCGCCAGTTGGGGCATGATCCCGAATTTCTGTCCGTTTCCCATGCGGTGACGGCCTTGGAAGCGGATAACGCAGGCGCGGCAGATGGCCTCTTTCGAGGGGGTGTCTCGGGGGATGTGGTGGCGCTTGGCGGCCTGCACGTTGATCTCGGCGATCTGGTGGTCGGGCCGGACGTATTGGCGCCGCCCGATTGGCCCAGGCGAACCCCAGGCTTGTGTCTGCCTCCCGAAGCAGAGGCCCCGCAGCCGGATGAAAGCAGCGTGCCGCAGACCGTCGGAGCTTTTCTGTCGCTGGGGATCGGCGATCTGCTCGTCGTGCGCCAGCGGCTGATCCGCTACGAACTGGGCGAAATCGCTCATGTGGAAAATGTTATGGCCAAGGAAAACCGCCAGCGCGAGCATCGCAGCCTGAGTAGTATCGAGACGATCGAGTTGACCGAAACCGAAGTGATCGAAGAGAACGAACGCGATCTGGAGACTGCCGAGCGATTCGAGTTGCAGACAGAGTCTGAGCGCACTATCAGCGAAAATGCCAGTCGCCATGCCGGGGTGACGGTCACGGCCAGCTACGGCTTCAGTGTTGAAGTGGCCGCCGATGCTGGTTTTGCTTCGGAGACCGCAAAATCCTCCGCGGATCGGGTGGCTTCATCCCACGCCCGCGAGATTACCGAACGCGCGGTCCAGAAAACCCAGGAACGCACCTTGCGGCGGCGGACGGTCACAACCTTCAACGAGATCGAGGAAACCAACCAACACGGTTTTGACAATCAGGAGGATAGCCATGTGGTGGGAGTCTATCGCTGGCTCGACAAAATCTATGAAGCGCAGGTGTTCGACTATGGCAAACGCGAGCTGATCAACATCCTCGTCCCGGAACCTGCGGCCTTCTTCCGCCACGCTTCGGCGACCAAGCCGAAAGAAGGGAGCACGCTGAAGAAACCGGAACCGCCGGGTTATTGTTCTGCCGACCGCAGTCGTTTTACCGCGCTGGAGCCGAAGGATATCAGCGAAACTAGCTACAAACTCTGGGCGGCGCGCTACAACGTCGCCGACGTTATGCCGCCACCGCCCCGCTTCCGGGTGATCGCGGCGGCGTTTCACGAAACCTGGTCGAATGACGATCCCAAGGCCACCGCCCAATCGAGCGAAAAACTCAAGGTTCCCCAGGGCTACCGGGCCAGCCGGACCTGGTTGGCCAGCACCCATGCCCATTTTGCCCGCGATGAAGAGGATGACCAGACCCCACAGCTCAAGGTTTTTGTCGGTCGTCAGGAGATCAGGGGCAGCGCCGCGACCCAACTGCACAACGAAGATGACATTGTACCGATCTCCATCGCCGGGGTTCTGCTGCTGGCTTATGTCGTCAACATCGAGGTTGAATGCGTCCGCAGCAAGGAGGCCTACGAAGAGTGGCAGCTTGATGTCTTTACCAAGGTGATGCGCGCTTATGCAACCGAACGCGCGGCTTACGACGCGGCGCTGCGCGAGGCGGATGAGAGCTACGAGGACTTGTTGATCCGTGGCCGCAACCCCTCACAAAATCGGGCCACTGAACGGACCGAGTTGAAACGAGCGGCAATCAGCCAGATGACTGGTCAGCATTTCGACCTGTTCAACGCCATGCGCTACGGAGTGCCGCCGCAAGGCTATCCTCAGGCCGATCTGAGTGAGGCGGAAGCCGAAGGGGCCTATATTCAGTTTATTGAGCAGGCCTTCGAATGGGAGAATATGCAGTATCTCTTTTACCCATATTTCTGGGGTCGCAAAGAGAAATGGCCGCTGGTCAGTCAGCTTGATGATGATGATCCCCTGTTCCGGGAGTTCCTGCGCGCCGGCTCGGCGCGGGTCAACATTCCGGTGCGGCCGGGCTTTGAAACCGCGGTGAATACGTTCCTATCCACCGGCCTGCTGCCCTGGAACAGCGATTCCGACGAAGCCGTGGTCACCCAGGAGGAGCTGTTTCTGTCGATTGCCGAAGAAATCAAGGCCCAGCAGGGCGCGATTCACACCAAGACCGGCGGCAGTATTGCGGTCGATACTGGTAGCCCAGATGTTCAGGGAACAGACACCGAATTCAACGCTGACGATGAACGGCGCGACATCACCATCGCCGGGGAGATTTATCGGGTCGAAGCGGTCTCCTCGGCAACCTCCCTGACCCTGGCCAGCCCCTATCGCGGGCCGGCCAACAGCCGGGCCGGCTATGTGATCGGCGCCAAGGCGGTCGGTGAACCATGGACCGTTCGCCTGCCCACCTCGCTGGTGATGCTGCAGCCTGATGCGAGCTTGCCGGAGTTTTAGAGACGCCACCCCCAGCAAGCGGAGAACGGGCCGGGCATGGGCAAACTGACGCGCAAAAACCCCTACAAGGCGATGCCGGACATCTCGGCAGCCTGGCGTTTTGAGGAGATTTATCTGCACAAGGCGGCCAGGGCGGAGCTGCAGTTCCACGATCTCGACATGGGCCTGATCGTCAAGTGGGTGGTAAGCATCGATGGGCCGAAGAAGGCCCGTTGGAAGGATTACGACCGCTCACCGGTCAGTTGGATGCTGATTCCACCAGGGCTGAACAAACAAACGACAGTCATCTTTGCCCTGGATCGGGAGGCGACCCTCAATGAGTATGTCACCGATTTAAAAGGGAAGCGTAGGTTTTCAAGTCTGGCGAAAAGCCAACAAAGCGATTTTACCAATTTCGCCGTTTTTAAAAAGCGGAAGCGCCTTACCGACCTCTACCCGAACTATCAGCCTCAGGATGGCCTCAGCGATATTTATACCCAGGAAGAGTTTGACTACGAATATCGGCCGGCCCGTTCCGAACATCCCTCGCACCACAAAACCGATATCAGCCCATCACGAGGCTTTTCAGGCATGGATGCAATGCTGCGGGAGAGCTTGGTGGACCGGACCACTTTTCAGCCCAAAGTGCTGATCTGGCGCTGCCAGAACGACAACATGATGCCGGCTTTCGGCGAAGGGTTTTCCTTTAGCAGCGTTTTTAGCGGTCCCTTTTTTGTTGTCCCTCGGTTGGATAAGAAAGACCCTATCGAGATAGATAGGGACACAGAGCCGAAAGAGGTGGCGAAGAAAATGTACCAGGAGTTGCAGAAGACGCGGTTACAACAGGTGAAAGGAAATATCCGTGCAACCGCCTATCTGGAATTTCCCGGACCGCACGGGCTGACTATCTCGCATATCAAAGACGCCTACCTGATCAATGTCCAGATCAAGAACCCTTATCGCCCGGCCTCCTTCAACTACACGATTGGGGCGCGGGGCGTTACGGTTATCTTTGCTCTGCTGCACAACGACAATGTCAGATTGTCAGGCAGTATAAAGGATCAATTGTTTGACAAAGGATTTATCCTGATGGGCAAGAAAGTCGCTCATGCTGGGGATATTCCTTCACAGGGCCTGAGACCGAAATATTCCAAGATAAGATGGAAAAGGGTCGAGCACTCCAACCCGGAAAAAGAGCGGCGGTTGGCGCTGCTTAAGCTTGTTTTTGAGATCGGGATCTCCTTTATCCCCTATGTTGGGGTGCTCTATGACCTGGGGCAGGTCGCCTATATCTATGCCACCGGCAAGGATTTCTTTGGCGACAAGGTCAGCCCCGAGGGGCTGGCGGTCTATGGTCTGGCGGTCGGCATCGGGGTCGTCGCAAGAGGCTCGACGGCGCTCAACAGGGCGCTGAAGTCGGGCAACTACCCGGTTTCCCAGCAGGTGATCGACGATGTCGCCGAGCATATCAACCACAGCGAGGACCAGTTCGAGAAATTCGCCAAGCTAAGTGCCAAGAAACAAGCAGCTGGCGGCACTGGAGCCGATGAGTTTGCCCAGGCGGCGCGCCACTCAGGGGAGCTGGGTGGGCTGGAAACCATCGCGCTGCTCCCCTCAGGGACGCACAATCAGTTGATCACCAAGTTAACCAAGCATGGCGGCGTCCCCACGCGCGGCCAAGCGGTCCAAATCCTTAAGATACTCGGCGATAATTTTGATAGTGTGCGTGCGGTTCCCTCAAATGTGAACTCGAAACTTATCACCACCATCCTCAACCGGGAGAAGGTGCTCCGCCTGATCCGCGCCAACGGCTCGGCCTTCAAAAATAATTTTTTAAACGGGCACTACAGCGATTATGTCAAAAAGGCCAAAGGAGATCCGGATAGCGCCATCGATTGGCTGACCAAGTCCCACCGGCGTAAGGATGTCAAAGCGTTTCTGCTGAAAAAATTCGGTCCTGACTATAAGAAAATCCTCGAGGAAGCCATCTACGGGCGCGGCATCATCGTCAACCCCAAAGCCCTCTCCCCTGAAGTGATCAAGGTGTACGATAACTTTTTCAAAAAAGGGAAGGGGGTGCGAACTTACCAAAAGATAAACGCCGAGCGCGCCAAGCTACCGGCTGAACTTCGCGAAATATTCTCCGATATGTTTGAAATCGACCATCTGGTGGAGCGGCGCTTCTTTGAAAAATGGTTCGGCAGCGATGAATTCGAATTTTATCAAAAACTACAGTCGACCCTGGTCCCGCACCGGGCGGATGTGGCCGAGGCCTTAATCAACGCCTCTACCACCGGTGTTACGAAAATCGAATATGTCCACACCGCCAAGACCACCTTGTTGGGGCGACTCATCAAACATGGCGCAGAGAATCTCTACACCATGCAGGAGATTGTTGATGCGCATCTCTATGTGTTCAAGGTCCTCAACGCCCATTTTGATCCGCACCTTATCAAAGGCGATATCGAGGTTCTCTTCCGGTTGCGCCACGGAGCAACGCCGAAGGCGGCAGATCCGGTGATGACGGCGCTCAACAAGTTGGACGAGGCCCGCTTTCTCAAGGAAAATGGCTGGCCGGATGTGAAAAAGGTCGATGGGGTTTGGAAGAAGTTGAATTAGGCGGCAGGGTGCTGGAGGCCTCTGCGGAGCAATTATTCTTTTCCCTCCCCCTTGATCCCTCATTAATCTCTGATAGAAATAAAGACAGTTCAGATTGCCATAACGACATTCCCGACAACGCCAATTCTGGGTTGCGGAGGGGGACGGAGAGCGACCGGTTTTTTGCTGGTGAAGCTGGCCGAGCTGCCGAAGGGTAATCAATCCTTGTGGTATGTTCGGTCTTTGTTTTTCCGGGAACTTGGGGGTGGATGGATTTCAGCGAGGCTTTGAACCCTGGGTCGGACCATCGGTCTGCTCGCCGGCCCAAAAGCTTTACCAGGGGCAGCAAAATGCCTTGTCCTTGGACGTTTTCTATTGAAAACCAGCTGGAGGTCGACAGATGGTCAAACTGAGAATTCCAGGCCAAGCAGACAGCAACCTCGCGTCATCGGAGCTGGCAGGAAAGCGGGCCGACGGGCTTTTTTCGGTGACCCCCAAGGCGGCTTTCCGGATCGATGGCGGCCGGGCCTTCAGTGGTGAGATGCTGGCCCTGCAGGAAGCCGAGGTCGATGAAAACGACCTGGTTGAGATCGAACTGGAAGGGGGAGTGCGGCTCTGGACCACCGTTGATCAACTGCGTCAGGACCTCGCTCCTCAGCGGCAACGCGGTGCCGTTGCCGCTGCCGATGAGCTGCTGCTGCCGGTGGCGTTGCCCTTCGGAACGCCGAGCCGTGGCCTGGGAACCTGGATTCTCAAAGCCCTGCGCATCTCCAAGGTCGATCTGGCCGAGGATCTGGCTGACAAGAGCGCCGTGGCCCTGGCCCGCAGGCTGGAAGATCAGCTGAAGCCCGGACCCGGTTTATATTCCTGCAGCTTCGCCGATCGCTGCGATTTAAAAGAGCTCCCAGCGCAGGAAGCGGCATTCAGCAGCGAGAAGCCCGCGCTGTTGTTCATCCATGGCACCGCCTCCAGTACCGACGGTAGCTTCGGCGGGCTCTGGGAGCGGGATCAACTGCCGGTGCTCCGCGAGTTGCATCAATTCTATGAGGGACGGCTGTATGCCTACCAGCATCGCACCCTGACCGAAAGTCCCATCGAAAATGCTCTGGCTCTGGCCAAACAATTGCCGGCCGGCGCCCGGCTGCATATCGTCACCCATTCGCGTGGTGGTTTGATCGGCGAACTGCTCTGCCGCAGCCTTCTGGCCGATGGTCGCGAACCGTTCGATGCCGCTGAGTTAAAGCTGTTTCAGGGCGCCGAGCGGGCGAAAGATCGCCAGAATTTGGAAGAGCTGGCGACAGTCCTCAAAGCCAAGGGTTTCAAGATTGAGCGGTTTTTACGGGTGGCCTGCCCGGCCCGCGGAACGACCCTCGCCTCGGGACGGCTCGACCGTTACCTGTCGATTATCGTCAATGCCCTCGGTCTGATTCCGGTTCTGCGCCTGAACCCGGTGTACGAACTGGCCACCGGCTTTCTGCTGACGGTACTGAAAACGCGCACCAAACCTGATGAGCTGCCTGGCCTGGAAGCGATGATGCCAGATTCTCCGCTGGTGCGGCTGTTGAATCGTCCCGGGATTGCCAGCGAGGCCGATCTGGCGGTGATCGCCGGTGATATTGAGGGGGAAGGGCTCTGGGGACGGCTCAAGGTTCTGGCCACCGACCTGTTTTACCGTGAAGACCACGATCTGGTGGTGAACACCAGCGCCATGTATGGCGGCATGGAGCGGGTCAAAGGGGCTCGTTACTTCTTCGATCAGGGGCCGGAGGTCTGCCATTTCAGTTATTTCCGCAACGAAGAGAGCGTCCGGCGGTTAAAAACGGCGCTGCTTGAAGACAGCGCGGAAGGCTTTCTGCCCCTGCCGGCACCGCGTGAAATCACCCAGCGGACTTACCGTGGGACGGCCACCCAGCCGCTGCCGGTGGTGTTTCTGCTGCCGGGGATCATGGGCAGCCATCTGGCGGTGGATGAGGAGCGCGTCTGGCTCGATCCTGTCGATCTGGCCTGCGGCGCCTTTGCCAGACTGCAGATCGATGCCGAGCGGGTGGTCGCCGAAGCGCCCATGGCCAGCGTCTACCTCGATTTAATCGATTATCTGCAGGGCTCCCATGAGGTTATCCCTTTCCCCTTCGATTGGCGGCGCTCGATTCTGGTAGAAGCGCGCCGCCTGGCTGATGCGGTCAGCCGGGCTCTCGACCAGGCGGAACCTGCCGGCCAGCCAGTGCGGTTGCTCGGCCATTCGATGGGGGGGCTGGTGGCCCGGGCGATGATCGCCGAGCGCCCCGATCTCTGGGAGCGGATCTGCCAGCACCCCGGCGGCCGGCTGATTATGCTCGGCACGCCGAATGGCGGCTCCTTCACCATTCCCCGCCTGCTGCTCGGGCAGGAAGCGATTCTGCGCCAGCTGAGCCTGCTCGATTTCAAGCATGACCAGAAGGAGCTGTTGAAAATAATCGCCGCCTATCCAGGGGTGCTGGAGATGCTGCCCTTCCACAGCGAGCATAACTTTTTCGACAAGCAGATCTGGCGTGAATTGGCCGAGGCCGACTCGGAGGGTTGGGTGGCGCCGATTGAAAAAGCGCTGAAGAACGCCAAGGCCTGCCGCGAAGTCCTGGACAGCAGTCCCATCGATTCCGGTCGCATGCTTTATGTCGCCGGGCGGGCACCGGCCACCCCGGTCGGCCTGGAGATTGAGGAGCAACAGAAGGGGCGGAAAGAGGTTCGCTTTCTGGCCACCAGCCGTGGCGATGGCCGGGTCCCCTGGAGCAGCGGGATTCCCAACGGGGTGCGCACCTGGTACCTGGATGTCAGCCATGGCCAGCTGGCTAATCATCGACCGGCCTTCAGCGCGTTGCAGGATCTCCTCGAAGAAGGTTTTACCACCCGGCTGCGGGAAACTCCGCCGCTGGCCGAGCGAGGAAGCACAGAGACCTTCCAGCTTCCGGCCGAAGAGCTGGAGCACTTCCCGAGCCGCGATGATCTGGTGGCGGCGGCCCTGGGAGCCCCCCCACCGGCGCTTAAACCGCAGCTCAAATCGACCGTGGTGCGTGCCTCGGTGGCGCATGGCAACCTGGCCTTTATCGAAAATCCGGTGGCCGTTGGTCATTATCAGGGCGATACCATTGCCAGTGCCGAAGCCTTCCTCGATAACCGCTTGAACGGCCTGCTGCGGCAACATCATCACCTCGGCCTCTACGCCGGAGCGCTGGAAACCGCCGAGGTCTTTTTCAACCCGACTGAATATGCTCAGCCGGGCGGCGCCATCGTCATCGGACTCGGCAAGGTCGGTGAGCTAACCGCCGGGGCCTTGACCCGGACCTTCGCCCACGCCGCGCTTAAATACGCCACGGCCATCGCCGAAACCAGCCTGACGCGCTTCGCTTCGGCGGAGGCCGGTCCCCGCAAAGCGACCCTGACGACCCTGCTGATCGGGACCGGCGCCGGCGGCATGTCGGTGGCAGACTCGGTTTCGGCGATCTTGCGCGGGGTCAAACAGGCCAACCTTTCGCTGGCTGAAGCGCGCCTGGAGAACCAGGTGATCATCGATGCCGTCGAGTTTCTCGAACTCTGGGAGGATCGGGCCATTCAGGCGGCCCATGTCCTGGAGCGGGTCTCCCTGGATTCGGAGCTGGGCAGCTACTTCGATTGTCGCTGCCAGCTGCGCACCCTGCCGGGCAAAAAGGCCCGGGTGACCTTTGATGAGCCGAGCGGCTGGTATCATCGTTTGCAGATCCTTGGCGAACGCAATGGTGCCTTGCGCTTCTGCGCCTTGACCGGCGCGGCACGCTCCGAGGTGGCCCTGATCAAAACCCAGCGCGGCCTGGTCGACCGGTTTGTCGAATCCTCGATGCGCAGCCCCACCGCGGACAATGAGCTGGCCAAGACCCTTTTCGAGCTGCTGATGCCGAATCGGCTCAAGGAGCAGGCCCCCAACCGCCAGGATCTGGTCCTGGTGCTCAATGAAGATTCGGCCAGCTACCCCTGGGAGCTGATGCAGGATCGCTGGGGGGATGATAAATGCCCACCGGCGGTTGCCGCTGGCCTGCTGCGCCAGCTGGAGACCCAGGTCTTTCGCGAACGGGTTCAGTCGGTGGCGAAAAATTCCGCCCTGGTCATCGGTGATCCGCAGAGTTCCGCGGTGCCGCTGCCCGGCGCACAGGAAGAAGCACAGCTGGTGGCCGGTTTGATCGAAGGGCAGGGGTTTCATGTTGAAAGCCGGCTGCGGGCCAACGCCGACCAGATCGTCTCTGCCCTGCATGCCGATGCTTACCGGGTCCTGCATCTGGCCGGGCATGGCGTTTACCGGCATCATGCCGGCAGTCAACCTGAAAGCTGTCATGAGTGCGGCACCGTCCATCATTGCGAAGGGGAACCGATCAGCGGAATGCTGATCGGTGATGGGGCCTTTTTGACCCCTGCCGATGTCGAACAGATGCGTCAGGTCCCGGAGCTGGTGTTCATCAATTGCTGCCACCTGGGCCGCATCGAAGCTCCTCAGACGCCCACCGAGCTGCCTTTCCACCGCCTGGCGGCAAACCTCGCCGCGCAATTTATCCGCATGGGGGTGCGGGCGGTGGTCGCGGCCGGCTGGGCGGTCGATGATGCCGCCGCCAAGACCTTCGCCAGTTGCTTCTACCGTGAAATGCTTCGCGGGGCTCCCTTTGGCGACGCAGTGCTGGTTGCCCGCAAGGAGGCGTATCGCCAGCACCCCGGAATCAACACCTGGGGCGCCTACCAATGTTATGGCGATCCAGACTTTACCCTGTCCCGGCCCGCCGGCCGGCGGGGCGGTCACAGCGCCGAGCCGGTCCCCCGCGTGTTCGTCGCCCCCAGCGAAGCGGTCACCGAGCTGGAAAACCTGACCAGCGAGGCGATGACCGCCTCGGATGCCTGGGTCGAGGTGTTGCGCAAACAGATCAGGGCGATCCGTGACAGCCTGCCGCAAGCCTGGCGAAGATTGGCTACGGTGCAGGCCGCTTTAGGCAAAGCGTTCGGTGAAATTGACCTGTTTGAGGACGCGATCCATCATTATCGGCTGGCTTTGGATGTTTCTGACGAATGTTTGCCTGTCGCGGCGATTGAACAGTTGGCCAATCTCCGGGCCCGCTGGAGCGTTGAGCTGCACTGCCAGCAGGCCGAGGCCCAGCCTACCGGCCTGAAATGCCCGCGCCCGGCCGAGCTGATTGCCGAGGCCAAGGGCGACCTCAACTGCCTGTTGCAATTGAATCAGACTGTCGAGCGACACTGCTTGTTGGGTGGAACCTACAAACGCGAGGCGATGATCAGCAGCGACCGGCAGAAACGTATTCAAACCCTCGCTGAAATGAGCGACGCTTACCGGCAGGCCCACGAGAAAGCTCATCTGGAGCGGGGTGAGGTCTACCCGTATCCGGTTCTTAACTGGCTCATCGCCGATCTACTGCTCAGCTGGTTGCGTAAAGGGCACAGCCGGGAAAAAGATTTTCAGCGCTGGCTCGACCGCGCCCAGGCCGCGGCTGAGCGCCTCGATCGGGAAAGCCCCTCCTTCTGGAACAGCATCATCCAGGCTGAAACCCTGCTGCTGCGCCACCTCGATTCCGGTGAACTCGGGCAGCAGCGCAACGAAATTCTCGATGGCTACCTGCATGGCAAGCGGCGCGGCGCCTCCCCGCGCGAATTCCGCTCGGTGCGGGAACATCTCGCCTTCCTGCTGGAAATGCTCAGCACCAAAGGCATACCCGATTCACAGACCCAGCTTTATCTTGAATTGGAGAAGCTGAATACCGATCTGCTGGCTGCCCTGGGATGAGCGAAGAGGCATTCTGGCATTTTCACCCATCTAGCTATGCACTTCGCTCAGCCAATCGGCGAACCGGGCTCAGATTTCCCATTTCCAGGGCCGCATGAACCCATCCCTGGGGGGTGGGAAATCTGAGCCCGGTCCCTGGCCAGGGGAGCGAAGTGCATAGCCAGATTCACCGCTACTGGCCGGGTGGGACAGCCGGAACCAGGGCGGTTCCGCTTGCGGCAGTGAATTCATTCTGGCTCAATTCGTCAATTTTCCGACCTTCAGACCTGACTTTAACCATTAAATTTAAAATTTTTTTAAAAAGTGGTGTCTAAATATTGACACATTACAGGAAGTAGATTATCTTTGTCTCATGTTTTGCAGGATTTAACCTTTTCCAATGATTGACACCATATATGAATGCAGAAAAGATCGGATCTGGCTCCACATTTGGTGGCATGATCGGCCGTTCGGCACAGATGCTGGAGATGTTCGAGCTGATCGCCACGGTGGCCGAAGAAGGCGAAAGCACCGTGCTGATTCAGGGCGAAAGCGGGACTGGAAAGGAGCTGATCGCCCGGGCCATCCATGAGAAAAGCCCCCGCAAGAGTGGTCACTTTGTGCCGGTCAACTGTGCCGCGATCCCCGATGAGTTGCTGGAAAGTGAGCTGTTCGGTTATGTCAAGGGGGCGTTTACCGGCGCCCAGCAGTCGAAAATCGGCCGGGTCCAGTTCGCCGATGGCGGCACCCTGTTCCTTGATGAGATCGGCGATATGAAGCCGATCCTGCAGGCCAAGCTGCTGCGGGTCCTGCAGGAGCGCGAGGTTGAGCAGGTTGGCGGTGTCCGGCCGATGAAGGTTGATGTCCGGGTGATCGCCGCGACCCACCAGAACCTGGAAAAACTGGTCGAGGAAGGGCGCTTTCGGGAGGATCTTTATTACCGCCTGGCGGTGATCCCCCTGGCCGCGCCAGCATTGAAGGAACGTCCGGAAGATATTCCGCTGCTGGTCGAACGATTTGTTCAGCAGTTCAGTCGCCGCAAGTCGGACAGTCCGACCCGCCTTGACCCGGTGGCGATGCGCAGCCTGCAGGCCTATGCCTGGCCGGGAAATGTGCGGGAACTGGAAAATCTGATCCAGCGCCTGGTGATTCTGCACCGCGGCAAGCTGATCAGCCTCAAGGAGCTACCGGAAAAATATCGTTGTGAACCTCTGCCGGAAGCGCCTGCCAGCTACGCGCCGCCGATAGCGCCCGCGGTACCGGGTGCTGAGCAAGCGATGGATGCGCCTGCCGCCCTGTGGTCGGAGGAGGGACTCGACTTCAATGGCTTGATCAGTGAGTTTGAAGATCGTTTGATTATGCAGGCGCTGGACCGCAGCGGCGGCAACAAGAAGGAGGCCGCCCGTTTGCTCAACCTGAAGCGCACCACCCTGATCGAAAAGATCAAAAAGAAGAACCTGCCGGTTTAGGCCAGCAGCCCATTTGGAAAAATAACGTCAGAAAAGATCAATTTGCCACCAAGAGGCAAGGCCATTAACGCGGAGACGGAGAGATCGCAGAGTCCGCAGAGTAGATTTTATCTCTCCGCCTCTCCTTCTCAGCGCCTCTGCGTTAAAAGCCTTTCTTGGTGTTCTTGGTGGCTAAAAATCCTTTTACCGCTCAGCCGTTTATTCCATCAGCTGGCTTTTAAAATATGCTGGCTGACCTTCTCCTGAATTTCGTCGTTGCTGGCCGGCAGGACGAGAATATCCCGAGCACCATATTTTACCGCCCGCAGCACCGAAGAGCGGGTCCATTCCGGTCCGGCGAAGATCATCGGCGGCAGTGGCTGGCCGGATGATTGCAATTTGATGGCAGTGGCGAAGCCCTTTTCGTTGACTTCGGACATCAGCAGAAACACTCCGATAACCTGATGTTGTTTATAGCTGGCCTTGATATCGTCCTGAAAAGAGAGGGTCTTGACTGCATAGCCTGCGCTGGTGAGAATCTCGGTGAAGGGTTCTGCGGCAGCGGCCTGTTCGTGAATAATCAGCACCACTGGTGATTCCGAAGCAGCCTGTGCTGCAGCGGGTTCTGACGCCGAACCTCCGGCTACCGAATCTCCGGCTACCGAATCTCCGGCTACCGAACCTCCAGCTACCGAACCTCCGGCTGCCGACCCCCCAGCTGCCGAGCCTCCAGCGGCCGAACCTCCAGCGGCCGAACCTCCGGCTGCAGAACCTCCAGCTGCGGTACCTCCAGCTGCCGAACCTCCAGCTGCCGAACCTCCAGCTGCGGTACCTCCGGCTGCGGTACCTCCGGCTGCGGTACCTCCGGCTGCGGAACCTCCGGCCGTTTCCCGCGCTGCTGCCGATGCCTGCTCAGACTGATCGGGATAAAGATCGAACAGCTCTGCGGGAAACAGCAGTTGCATCCGCTTGAGTTCGTACCCCGCCATTTCCATGGCGCAGGAGGCGAGATAATAATCGCCGGCCGGGAAGGGCTGATCCGCAGCGGGATCGACTTTAGTGGGAACAATCAGCTCGTTTTCACCCTTGACGAAGCGCGGTGCCTGCGGGTAACGCTCGGAGAACACCTGGGTCAGGCCGCCGGCGAGAATATTGGCCACTTCGCCGAAGGCATCGGCAACATCGGCGTCTAAATCACCACTTTCGGCCTGCTCCCTGATCTGCTCTTCGGGAAGCATGATCATGGTGCCGCCGAGGATGATGGCATCGGCAACCTCAATGGCCAGAAATCCCCGGCCCTGACGACTGCCGCTGACCTCTATCTGGGTCAGGGTTGATTGCTCCAGGCAGTAGGTGGAGAAAAATTCCTCTTTGCTGGTCATCACCAGCTGCAGCTCGGCAGCGCTGAGCTCTTCCCCAATCAGGGCGCCGATCTCTTCACTGACCTGGCTGAAGGTCGCTTCAAATACCGTGTCGATAAGTTTTTTGGCCTTAGCGAAGGGCGGTTTTGCCCTGACGGCCGGTTCTGGCGGGGTGGTTTCCTGGTCTTGCAGTTTAGCCTCGACGGCGGGTTGCGGATCGCCCTTTGCCTCTTCAGCTGTCGCGGCCGCTGCTTCCGGCTCGTTAACAGTCTGCTCCTCCAGGTCGAAAAGGGCTGCGGGAACGACCAGCTCAAGGGGCCCCAGATCCTGTTCCCCGGCATTTAGCCTGCAGCTTGAAACGTGGTAATTGCCGGGCGGAAAGGGTTGGTCGCTGGCGGGATCGACTCTGTCGGGGAGCAGCTCCTCGACTGAATCCTTGATGAAGCGCAGGGTTTTTGGGTATTTATCAACAAAGCTCTGGGTGAACACGCCGGCAATAATATTTGCCACTTCACCGAAGGCATCGGCCAGTTCGCCTTCGAGTTTGCCTTCCTCGGCCTGTTCCGTGATCATCTCCTCGGGCAGCATGATCAGCGTTCCACCGAGGTTTATCGCGGTACCGATGCGGGTGAGAAGGTAGGCTTGTCCGGAGTGTTCACCATTGACGGTGATTCTGGTCAGCGCGGTTTTTTTGCGCTCGGTCTGGTTGAAAAAACCTTCTTTGGTGACCAGGCGCAACTGCACATCGGCACAGCTTAACTCCTGGCCAAGCAAAGTGCCGATCTCTTCGGCCAGGTTCTCCAGCGCCGCTTTGCAGACGGCATCAACTATGGCCAACTGCTCCAAATTGCCCTCTTTCCCGGTGGTCGATGCGGCAGGAGCGCTAGCCCAGGCTGAATTTCATTTCGACGAAAAATCGCCCCTGCTCAAGATTGAACGGGATTATAACCCGATTGCTTTTGGTAGGGGAAGAGGAGATGGTCACAGATTTACCGGAAATAGCGGTTGGTATCGAGAGCTCCAGGGCGACATCTTCTTCGGCAAAGGCATCTTTGAGGTAACCGGCCAGCATGTTGGAGATTTCACCAAGGGCGTCTTTCACATCGGCGTCGATCTCTTCGACCTCCATGCCGAGCATCGCTCCGGTAATGGCCAGACTGGTCGGCTTCGCGCAATGGACGCTGAGCATGGCGGAAAAATCACCGCTGAGGCCGATCATGGCCGAAACATGACAGTCAAGCACTTCTTTACCGACCGCGAGAGGCTGCTCCGGGGAGATATCCAGAAAGATCATCGTGCCAAATATCTCTTCGGTTGCCTGAACAATTTTATTTGCAAATTCCACAATAGCTCCGAAATAATTCAGCTGCGAAGAGTCATCAATGTTGGCTGCTGTTAGGCATTAACTGTCCTGGCGGATCTGCAGTTCCACCATAAAACTGACACCGTTAAAGGTAAATGGCACGGTGACACTTTCTGCCCTGGCCAGGCAATCGATCGCATATTCCTGGCCATGGATCGCCGAGGGCATCGACAATTTAACCCCGCTGCCTTTTGGGTCGATGGCAGCTTTCATGCTGCCGGCGAGCATATTGGCCAGCTCACCGATGGCGTCGCAGACATCCTCATCGATTTCATTGACCTCCATGCCGAGGAAAGCTCCAGTGACTGCCAGGGCGGCCGGCTTGGTTAAATGAATAGCGAGCATTCCTTTGGTGGTACCAGCCAGCCCGACAAGACCGGAAATGCTTCCGGTGAGCATTTCATTCCGGCGAACAAAGGGCTCGCCCGGGCTGACCTCAAGCATGATCATGCTGGAAAATATTTCCTGGGTCGCCTCAATGATATGTTGCGTTTTCTCCACAAATGTCTCCTTGTTACGCCGGGCAGCTCAGTTTGGAGACGCTCTGCCCGGCAATGAGTAAACACTTACGGTTGTGCCTGGCCCCCCGGGCCGCCGGCGTCAGAGCAAGGGGCCGAGGGTATCGTTGATCAGGTCGGGGGTGAAGGGCTTTTTCACCGCCCCCTTGGCGCCGTAAGATTTGGCTTCGTCGATGATATCCGCGCCGGTCTCGGTGGAGATCATCACCACCGGAATATCCATGATAGCGGGGTCTTCCGACTTGGCTTTGAGAAACTCCAGGCCGTTCATATTCGGCATGTTGATATCGCTCAAGACGACATCGACGGAATTGTCAGCCAGAGAGGCCAGGGCTTCCTGGCCATCGCCGGCCTCCAGGATCTGGTCAAAGTCAAGCCCGGCCTGGCGCAGAGCCCGGGAGACGATTTTTCGCATGGTGTTGGAATCATCGACAATCAGGACAGTCTTTCCCATTTTTTTACTCCTTTGGTTTAATTCAGTATGAATCGATAGGGTTAGGTTTCACTTATTCAGGTTCATCAGCGGCGCTCCGCAGGCGATCAGCTGCAGAGGGTCTTCCTCCAGGGTCATCAACTTCCAGACAATGGCATGCTCTTCCAGCTCCGGCAGAGGGCCTTCACCGGCTTCAGGTAATCCCAGTTTGAAGATTTGCTCCTCCCTCAGCAGTTTGGTTATGAACAGCCCGGCGAGGGTATTCAAAAGTTCAAACAGAACATCGTTCATTTGGCGCTGATTGATCTCGCTATCTGCCTGCCCGAGAATCGCGCTGGTCAGCGTTTTAAGGACAGGTGCCGGCATCGCCAGGCGCAGCTCACCCGGGACCGGATCCTGGATCAGGATGCTGGCCCAGATCAGCTCGCTGACCGGAATCTCATAGTCCTGGTTATAGTGCTCGAGGACCCCGGTGAAGGCCATATTTTCAAAGGTCTGACGGGCCGCGCTGCGCATGGCCAGATCAATTGGGGTCGCTTGGTTCATTCAGGTCTCCATCCTGCACTGCCGATAGCATTAGGCCTCGAGAAAGTCTGCCAGGGCTTTCATCAATACCGGCGGTGAAACCGGTTTACTGATCACGCACCGCGCGCCCATCTCCAGCAGCTGGGCCTCTTTGGCGGGGTTTCCCGCGCTGGTGATGAAAATGACCGGCAGGTCACAGAGTTTGGGGCTGGCCTTCACCCATTTGAGCAGGGTTTCCCCATCCATGACCGGCATATTCAGATCCACCAAAAACAGATCGGGGGGCTGTTCCTTGGCTGCCGCCAGGGCTTCCCTGCCATCCTCCGCTTCGACTGTTTCAGCATCCTCCAGGCCGATGATTTCGAGGCAACGTTTGATAAACATTCGCGCGGTAGCTGAGTCGTCAGCAATGATAATCCGTGTCATTAGTTATTCTTCACCGTTTGCCGTCAGGGATTCTTGCAGTTTGCTAAACTCGCTGTCGACGGTCAGGATAATGTTTTCAAGATCTATGGGAGTGAGGCTTAAATAGTTCCCATAGCCTGGATCAAGAGGGTACTGCATACTGTCCGCGCCAGTGCCGAAGCCACTCAGCATGGCAATATTGTCCCCCAGATGAACAGCATAAACCAGAGCACGATTCGCCTCTCCTGCCTGACTCGGCTGATGGTGGTAGCGGATTACCTCGACCAGCGCTTCGGGGAGTTGCCAGATCTTAGCAAGTTCATAACCGGCCTGGGTGTGGTCAAAACCAACCATCGCCACCTCTGCGGTCAGGTAGTCAACGCTCTCGTCGCTGCGGATCATCTGAATCGCGTCCGGGGCGGTTCCGAGAAGATAGTCTGAAATCAATGCCTTGCCGATGTCATGCAGCAGACCGGCAGTGAAGGCCAGGTCGGGACTGATATCGGCGCCGCTCTGGGAGGCAACCTCGCGGGCGGCGATGGCGGTGCGCAGGTCGTGTCGCCAGAGGTCGCCGCCGGTTGCTTCATAGCCGGCCAGCTCCTTATCGAACAGCTTGCCCGCGCTGTCGCCGATGGCGATGCTGACAATAATCCGCTCGCCAAGGTAGGAAATGGCGCGGTCGATGGAAGTGATATTGCTGAGCAGACCGAAGGCCGCCGAGTTCACGACTTTCAGCACCCGGGCCGTCAGTTTGGCGTCGGTTTTCACCAGGTTGACGACATCGGCCAGGTCATGATCTTCCTGGGCGGTCAGCTGGAGCAGCTGGTTGGCGCTCGGCGTCAGCATCGGGACCGATTTGACGATGGCCAGTAATTCGCTATGCGAAAGTTTTTTGTTCATCATTGCTCCCTAAAGCTGCCAGCTCGGCCGGCCGGGTGAGCTCAGTGTCACCAGACCGGATTCAACTGATACGGAAACCGTGCGGCTGAAATTACCACCCAGGTCTTCGGCCACCGCTCCCATGTCATGGGCCCAGAGGATCTTTTTGATCGCCAGCGCGTTGCGCTTGCCGATCTGGAAGGTGTCGTTGGTGTCCATCACGTTAGCACCTCCGCAGAGCTTGACAACCATCCCTTTACCCTTTTTATGGCAGCCATATCTGGCCATTTCCTCGAGCAGTGCCGGAATTGCGGTGTCGGCAAAATAGCCCGGTTTTTCCGCTGCTTTATTTTTATTAATCGACGAATCGGGCAGGGCGATGTGGGCCATGCCGATGGTGCGGGTTTGCGGGTCGAGCAGAATGACCGCGATACAGGATCCCAAGGCATAGGTTTTCACCTCTTCGCCGATTATATTTGAGGCGCCGTATTCACCGACTCCAAGGGTCAGCTGGCCCATTTATCGTTTCCCCCTCAACAGCCCGAGCAGTGCCGGGGCAACCTGGTCCAGGGGGACCAGTCGTTCAGCCCCCCCTTTTTCGAAAGCGACTTTTGGCATGCCAAAAACCACCGAAGAGGCTTCATCCTGGGCGATACTGCGCGCTCCGGCCTGTTTCATCGCCAGCATCCCCTCCGCCCCATCCCGGCCCATGCCGGTGAGCATCGCGCCGACCGCATTGGCGCCGACCTGCTCAGCGACCGAGTGCATCAACACGTCGACGGAAGGACAGTGGCCGCTGACCTTTTGGCTGCCGCCGCAGCGCACCTGGTAAAAGCCGCCGCTGCGGACCACCTTCATCTGCATGCCCCCCGGCGCGACCAGCACCAGACCGGCGCGCACCCGATCGCCATCCTCTGCTTCTTTGACCTGCATCGGGCAGAGTTCATTCAGCCGGTCGGCGAAAATTCTGGTAAAGCCGCTCGGCATATGCTGAACGATCACCACGCCCGGCGAGGTGGCCGGCAGCATTTCGATCACCCGGCGCAAGGCCTCGGTTCCGCCGGTCGAGGCGCCTATGGCGATCACCTTGTCGGT
>CAMYNR010000039.1 GCA_947259715.1 uncultured Desulfuromonadales bacterium | reverse complement strand
TCTTTGATTTAACCGGAACCTGTTGTGGCAGACAGCTTCCAACCATTGTAATCCTCCTTGTTTAGAACCCGCAAAAATCCCGCTGCCGGACGGTCCGGCCAGCGGGATTGTTGCGTAGCTGCTAAGCGCCCGCAGAGTTGATCTTCAGGCACTCTGTCCAATAGTTGGCCAACAGCTGCCTTGAGTGAGCGAAATAGCTGGTCTGCTGAGCCTGAAAATCCTTCAGCGGCTCTGTTCCGCCGTCGCTTCGCTGGCACCAGCCGGCAACGATCTCGGCATCCACCTCCGGATGAAACTGAACTCCCCAGGCGTTGCGATAGCGAAAGGCCTGATTGGGGCAAAGCCTGCTGGATGCCAGATGCTGACTACCAGCGGGCAGTGCGAAGCTGTCATTGTGCCAGGCAAAACTGACGAACGGATCGGGCAGGCCGGTGAATAGCGGATCTGTCCTGCCAGCAACGGTCAGATTCAGTTCGCAGCGGCCCTTTTCCTGACAGGATTGACTGTCAACCCTACCGCCCAGGCTGTGCGCCAACAGCTGACCGCCAAGGCAAATCGCCAGCACCGGCCGTCCTCCTTCAATCTGCGGGGCAAGCCAGTCGGCCGTCTGCTGAAGATAAGGCAGGCGCCCGGCGTCGTTGACACCCATGTGGCCGCCAAGCAGAAGTAGCGGTTCCAAGGTGTCAACAGGTGGAAACTGCAGATGGTCGCAGCGCCAAACGGCGATTTCATCCGCCAACTCGGTCAGCCAGGTGAAGAATGTTCCCGGGCCGACGCGCTCGTCGAATTGCAGGATATGAATTTGCATTGTCAATTCTCCATCGCGACAAGAAAAGAACCAGTTCACCACGGCAAAGCTGAAAAAGGAACCAACAATCCTGAAATTAAGTATGCCAATTTACTGCAAAGGGCCACAAGGGTCGGTTCTTCAGGTTTCCCCCTTTTCTTCGCTCAGGGCTAGCCCAGGCGGGAAAAAACCATGTATACTTCCAAGGCAGTTTTGCTATTTCCGCTAAAATCAGGTAGCGTCTCTAATCTTACCTGGAACAACCATATCGTTTGCAATGAAAGACCCAAGAGGACGATTCCATGAACCTTGCTGAACAGTTTAAAGACAACTGTGGCTTTGGTCTGCTGGCCCATATCCGCAAGCAGCCCAGCCACCAGATGCTGCAGGATGCGATTAAAGCATTGAGTCGCATGATGCATCGCGGCGCGATCGCCGCCGATGGCAAGACCGGCGACGGCAGCGGCCTGCTCTGCTCGATGCCGACCCGCTTCATGCGTAAGGTTGCTGAAGAACAGGGTGTTTCCCTGCCGACTAAATTTGCCGTCGCGACCCTGTTTTTAAGTGACGAAGAGCGCCAGCTGAAAATGTTTCGCAAGCGCTGCGAGAAGAACGACCTGAGCATTCTGCTGATTCGCGAAGTGCCGCTGAACACGGCGGCGTTGGGCGAGTACGCGCTGAAAAAACTGCCGAAGATCGTCCAGGCGTTTGTCGTCCCCTCGGCGCTGATCGCCACGCGCCGCTTTGATGCCCTGATCTACCTGACCCGCAAGGAGGTCGAACACCTGCTTGAAGATGATCCGGCCTTTTATATTGCCAGCTTTTCCCGCACCCTGGTCTCCTATAAGGGGCTGGTCATGCCGACCTATATTGAAAAGCTGTTTCCCGACCTGCAGGCGCCGGAGTTCGAAATCTCCTTCGCCATGTTCCACCAGCGGTTTTCGACCAACACCCTGCCGCAATGGAAGCTGGCGCAGCCCTTGCGGGTGATCGCCCACAACGGCGAGATCAACTCGATCACCGGCAATCGCTTTAAGGTGCTGAATAAATTTACGGATGCGCAGAGTCCGGTCTTTTCGCAGGATGAGCTGAGGCGGATCATGCCGATCCTTGAAGAGGGGGTCAGCGATAGCGCCAGCCTCGACAACATGGTCGAATTTCTCCTCGCCAATGGGGTTGATTTTTTCAAAGCGATCCGCTCGCTGATTCCCCCGGCCCGCCACAATGTGGCCAATATGCCAGCCAAATTGCGCGCCTTTTACGAATACAGCTCCGCTGCTTACGAACCCTGGGACGGCCCGGCCGCCGTCAGCCTGACCAACGGCCGCTACATCGGCTGTGTCCTTGACCGAAACGGTCTGCGTCCGGCCAAGTATATCATCACCACCGACGACCGGCTGCTGGTGACCAGCGAATACGGGGTTCTCGACACCCCGCCGGAAATGATCCGCGAACGCGGCCGACTGCAGAGCGGTGAAATGATTGCTGCCGACCTCGATCAGGGCCAGGTTTTCTATACCCGCGATATCGACCGCTACATGATGGACTCGCAGCCCTATAATCAGTGGCTGACCGATCACACCTATTACCTGCAGGAATTTATCGAACGCCAGTTCGAGGATTTTTCCGATTATCGCTATCCGGAGCTGGCCAGCCTGCAGCGCTATCACAATATCACCAGCGAAGTCGTCGATCTGGTCATCCGGCCGATGCTCGTCGAGGGCAAGGAGCCGGTCGGCTCCATGGGCGATGACTGCCCGCTGGCGGCCTTTTCCGAGCAGCAACGCAGTTTCTGCGACTTCTTCAAGCAGAAATTTGCCCAGGTGACCAATCCGCCCATCGACCCCTTGCGGGAAAAAGCGGTCATGTCGACCACCATCGGTTTGGGCGGTATCGGCAATCCGCTGGTCGAATCGAAAGAGCGGGCCAAACGCCTGAAGAGTATTTCGCCGATCCTCTCTTATGAAATTTTTCAGGCGCTGCTCTCCTTCGGCGATCCGGACAAACCGCGCTTTGAGGCCTGCTATAAACATGCGACCTTCAGCACCTGCTTCACGAATAACCTGAAGGACTCCTTGCAGGCCCTTGGCGAGCAGGTGGTCTGTGCAGTCCGCGAATATGAAGTCGGCATTGTCATTCTCGACGACCGCTGCCTCTCAAAAGATCAGAAACTGATCCCGATGGCGATGGCCGTTGGCTACATCAACCAGCAGCTGCTTAAAGCCAAGCTGCGCCATAACGTCACGATTGTCGCCTGCACCGCTGAAGTTCTCGAGCCGCATTCTGCCTGTGTGTTGATTGGTTTCGGTTCGGTCGCAATCTATCCCTGGCTGCTTTACGCCACCGGTATGCAGCTCTGTGAAAAGCAGGACGTCCCACAAAAAGAAATGCGCCAAGCGCTGAAAAACCTTTACGACGCCCTGACCAAAGGGATTCTCAAGGTGATGTCGAAGATGGGGATCAGCACTGTAACCAGCTACCGCAACGCCGCCCTGTTCGATGCCATCGGCCTGAGCGAAGAGATTGTCGAGTGCTGCTTTAAAGGTGCTCCGGCCCTGCTGCCGGGTCTCGACTTCAACGACCTGGAAACGCGCATCGACAAGGTTCACCGCAAAGTATTTGCCGAAACCTTCATGCAGCCGGTCTATCCATTGGAAATCGGCGGATTTTACCGCCACAACACAGGCTTCGAGTACCACGACTTCAGCTCAGAGGTGGTTATCCAGATGCATCGCTTCGCCGAGGCGCGAAGCCGCAAGGAGTACCTTAAATTTCGGCAGATGATCGATGACCGTGGACTGCAATTCATCCGCGATGCCTTTGCGTTTAACAGCCCCAACCAACCCATCCCCCTTTCTGAGGTCGAACCGGTCGAGGCGATTACTCAGCGTTTTGATTCCGCTGCCATGTCCCTTGGAGCTCTCTCGCCTGAGGCCCACGAGGCATTGGCCGAAGCGATGAACCTGCTCGGCGGTCGCTCGAATTGCGGCGAAGGGGGCGAAGACGCGGCCCGTTTCAAAACGATTAAAAACAGCAAGATCAAGCAGATCGCCTCAGGCCGTTTCGGCGTCACTCCAGGCTACCTGCGCAGCGCTTCAGAAATTCAGATCAAGCTCGCCCAGGGTGCCAAACCGGGCGAGGGGGGGCAGCTGCCAGGCGAGAAGGTCACCCCGCTTATCGCCACACTGCGTTTCACCGTACCCGGCGTGACCCTGATTTCACCACCGCCGCATCATGACATCTATTCGATTGAGGATCTGGCGCAGCTGATCTTCGATCTCAAGCAGGTCAATCCGGATGCGGTCGTAAGCGTCAAACTGGTCTCCAGTCAAGGGGTCGGCACCATCGCGGCCGGCGTCGCCAAGGCCTATGCCGATAAGATCATCATCTCCGGCGGCGATGGCGGCACCGGTGCCGCGCCCTTCAGCTCGATCAAATCGGCGGGCAATCCATGGGAGCTGGGACTGAGTGAAGCCCACCTGAGCCTGAAGGCCAACAACCTGCGCGAGCTGGTCGAACTGCAGACCGACGGCGGCCTTAAAACCGGCCGAGATGTGGTCAAGGCTGCGCTGCTCGGTGCCGAGGCGTACGGCTTCGGCACGCCCCTGCTGGTCATTCTCGGCTGCAAAATTTTGCGCGTCTGCCACTTGAACCGTTGCACCGTCGGGGTGGCGACGCAGGACGAAAACCTGCGCGCCCATTACGTCGGCACCGTGGCAAAGGTGGTCAGCTACCTGCAGAATGTTGCCGAGGATATTCGCGAAATCCTTGCCGAGCTCGGCTTCAAATCGCTTCAGGAAATAATCGGCCGTAACGATTTGCTGCAGGTCGTGGACGAACCCGCGATGCAAAAATTCGACTTTTCCAAAATGCTTCTGCAGCTCGACGGAGGCAACAGCAAGCAAAAACCGAATACTACGTTCGACGTCAACGCCTTTGAGAAGCAGGTCCTCGAAGAGGTGCTCCCGGTGATTAAAAATCCCCAG
>CAMYNR010000038.1 GCA_947259715.1 uncultured Desulfuromonadales bacterium | reverse complement strand
TGCCGCCGCGCATCCAGAGCGCGCGGACGCCGTCACACATACTTCAGGCCCTTCTCGGCCAGGCGTTCCCGCATGCCATATAGGTCAAGACCCAACTCGCCCGCGGCGAGGCGGCGGCGTTTGTCATCCTCGGCCGCGATCCTGGCGCGTGCCTTTTCCAATACCGACGCCGCCTCATCTCGTGCGACGACACAGACGCCATCATCGTCGGCAACGATGACGTCCCCGGCATTGACATGCGCCCCCGCGCACACGATCGGTACATTGACCGACCCCAGGCTTTCCTTGACCGTGCCCTGTGCGAAAACCGCCTTTGACCAGACCGGGAACGCCATCGCGGTCAAGTCCACGACGTCGCGGACACCGGCTTCGATGACAAGACCGACACAGCCGCGCGCTTTCAGGGACGTCGCCAGGAGGTCGCCAAAATAGCCGTCCTCGCATGGCGATGTCGGCGCCACGACCAGGATGTCACCGGCGTTGATCTGCTCGACAGCCACATGGATCATCCAGTTGTCGCCCGGCGGAAGGGATACCGTGACAGCAGAGGCCGCGACCTTGGCGCCCGGATAGATGGGCCGCATGTAGGAAGCAAGCAGACCCTTGCGCCCCTGCGCCTCGTGAACCGTGGCAACGCCGCATTCGGCCAAGCCGTCGATCAGGGACCGGTCCGCGCGTTCGATGTTCTGTACGACAGTATGAGTCATCCCAGCGTGTCCACGGTTCGAGGATATACAGTTTGGAATCCCTCGGCGTAGTTGGCGGTCCGGCCGCCAGCCTGCCCGCCCGAATTCCGGCGGAAATGGTTGCCGCGGTTCTCCGCCAGGTTCGTGTAGTAGGTCCAGAGATGCTCCTGGCCTTCCATGCACTCGATGGCGGCGCGCTTCTTGTCCCACACCGGCGTGATGTCCAGGAACACGTCCGGCTTCCAGCCCATCTGCTCGGTCTGGTGCGGCTCGAAGAGATAGAGCTGCGGCGCGCCGAGGACCTGCTGACCCGGGTTGTGGCCCCAGGCCTGGGCGATCATGCGGCACTCCATGGCGACCTTCGTGGCGTACATGTGGTCGGTGTTGTAGGGGTCGTAGAGGGAGTGGCTCATCATGAAGCTTGGCTGCACCGCGCGGATCAGGTCGACGAGCTTGTTCTTGGCCGCCCGGTCGAGCTCCATCGGGTAGTCGCCGGCGTCAAAGAACTGGATGTCGTGTGCACCCAGCGCCGCCGCCGCCGCCTCGGCTTCCTTGCGCCGCGCCGCCTTGACCATGTCCAGGGTCATGCCCTCCTGCTTCCAGAGCTTGGCGGACTCGCCGCGTTCGCCGTAGGAGAGGCAGGCGATGGTCACCTCATAGCCTTCTTCCTGGTGCAGGGCGATGGCCCCGGCGCAGCGCCAGACGAAATCGGCGGCGTGTGCACTGATCACAAGGGCGGTCTTCCGGTCTGCCATGGACGCCTCCCGATTCGGATATGTGGACCGCCGCACAGGCGGCGAGCTGGCCCGCTGCCCAAGCACTATCCGCGAAAGGCATGCGAGAGGCCATTTCAATATCGGCCGCCTGATATAAGAAAATGCTATAACGGTGCGGATTTAAACAGCGGAGGAATCCGGCCCCATGGAGAGGATGAATAGCAGAATTCCCAATTTCCGCCATCTGCGCGTCTTCCGTGAGGTTGCCCGTAGCCGGAGCATCAGCCGAGCCGCAACGCAGGTTCATCTGTCGCAGCCGGCGATCACCCAGGCGATCGCCAAGTTGGAGGACCAGCTGGGTGTACCGCTGTTCGAGCGGCGCAGTGACGGCATGATCCCCACGGAGGCCGGCGTCCTGTTTTTCGACCGCGTCGACCGGGCGCTCAACCTGGTGCGAAACGGCGCGCGCGAGGCGGTGCGGCTCGCCTCAAGAAAGAAGGTCAAGGGCTTTGCCGACTTCGACCGATTGCTCACCACCGCCCAGCTGCGGGCCCTGGTGGCGGTTTCGAAAGCCGGAAACTTCAGCCTGGCGGCGCGCGCGGTTGGGATCTCGCAGCCCTCCGTGCACCGTGCGGCGCGCGATCTCGAGCGCCTGTCTGGCCTTTCTCTGTTCGTCCAGAGCAGCCAGGGAATTGACCTGACCCCATCGGCCGATGCGCTGGCTCAATCGGTCAGGCTTTCGTTTTCCGAGCTGGAGCAAGGGTTTACGGAAATCAAGGAGATGCTGGGCGTTGACAGCGGCCGGATCGTGATCGCAACGCTGCCCTTGCCGCGCACCTTTGTCCTTCCGGCGGCGGTGAGTAGCCTTCTGGCGGAACGGCCGGAGGTCCGGATCTGCGTGATCGACGGGCCCTACGATGACCTGCTGCACGACTTGCGGCATGGCGAGATCGACATACTGGTCGGCGCTCTGCGCGATCCGGTGCCGATCGACGACGTGGTGCAGGAGGCCCTGTTCAGTGATCCGCTGGCCATCATCGGTCGCGAAGGGCACCCGCTCGGCCGCAGGCGGAGGATCGATTTAGACGATCTCACCGGCTATCCCTGGGTCCTGCCCCGCCAAGGGACGCCGACCCGCGACAGCTTCGAGCATATGTTCGAAGGTCGAAGCGCGCCGGCCTGTTCCGTGGAAACCAGCTCGCTGGTATTGATCCGGGGCCTGCTGCTGGGGAGCGACCGCCTCACAATGATCTCGGCCCACCAGATCCGGCATGAGGCGGAGACCGGCGTGCTGGCACCCCTGCGGTTCGACCTCTCCAGCACCTCCCGTCCGATCGGCATTACGCTCCGCCGCGATTGGCGTCCGACTGCCAGTCAACATCGCTTCCTGGAGTGCCTGCGAGAGATCGGGCGGCAGTTGGGCCGGCCTTGAAATGCATCGATTCCTGTGCGTTTCCCGTATTCGAAAAATGAATAGCGAGGTTCGTATATCAATTTTCCTCTGCCGTAATTCGATGGTACTCAGACACGGTAGGGGCTCGGCGTGGCTGGGCCGCAAATAACGCGGAGTGTATCCCGACGATGTGTAGTGAGAGGTCCCAAGTCGACACGGACCGGGCCGCCACGGACTGGGTCGTCGCCGGGCTGGCCTTTGTGGGCTTCGGCGAAGCTGCGCAAGCCTTTGTCGAGGGCTGGGGCGCGACGCGCGCGGCCAGGACCTGCGCTTATGACATCAAGACCGACCATCGGGACGCAGCGACGCGGGAGGCCAAATGGGCCGACTATGCGCGCGTCGGCGTGAGCGGCTGCACCACCCCGGCCGAAGCGTTGCGCGATGCGAGGACCGTGTTCTCGACCGTCACCGCGGACCAGGCTCTCCGCGCCGCGGAGGAGGCCGCCATTCACATCGCGAAAGGCGCGCTCTATTTCGACTGCAATTCCTGCTCGCCCGAGAACAAGCGCAAGGCCGCCTTGGCGATCGACGCCGCGGGTGGGTGCTATGTCGACAGCGCCGTCATGACGCCGGTCCACCCTAAGCTCCACCGGACGCCCTTGCTGCTCAGCGGCCCGCACGCCGAGGCTGCGGCGGCCGTCGCCGAGGCGCTCGATATGAACGCCCGGGCGATCGAGGGCCCGGTCGGCAAGGCCTCGTCCATCAAGATGCTGCGTTCTGTCATGGTGAAGGGGCTCGAGGCGCTGCTGATCGAGTGCGTCCTGGCCGGGCGCCGAGCCGGGGTCGACGAGGTGGTGCTGGACTCGTTGGAGGCGAGCTTTCCTAGCTTCGATTTCCGGAGCAAGACGGCGGCCGCGATTGGGCGCGTCACCAAGCATGGGGTACGGCGCGCGGCGGAAATGCGCGAGGTGGCTCAGACCCTCAACGAACTGGGCATATCGCCCCACATGGCCAACGCCACGGCCACCTGGCAGCAAAAGATCGGCGCGCTGGGCCAGGTGGCGGGCGACGACTACAAGGTCTTGGCCGAAACGTTGCTCGCCCGTCTCTTCGCCGAGGAGGACACGGCATGAACGTCGCCTATTACGACATCCTGGGTACCTAGGCGCCGCGCAAGCCCGAGAAATTCCCGGAGGGGAATCATACAAGGGCCTTCCCGATTGGGAATGCCCTGTTTGTGTTTGGCAGGTGGGGCGGGTGAATGGGACTACTGTTCGCGGCGAACCAGCGCCAAGGGCGCCCCGCAGCGAAATCCGGCTCCCGCAAACAACGAGGTTTCGCGCCATGGCTTCAGTCGAATAAGCGGAGATGATGATGAATCAGCCCAGTAGATTTTGGGACAGAATCGCCGAACGCTATTCGAAACGGCCCATTGCCGATGAAGAAGCCTACCAGAAGAAACTGCAGGTCACGCGCGAGTACCTGCGGCCGGATATGGAGGTGTTGGAGTTTGGCTGCGGGACAGGATCGACCGCCTTCAGCCACGCACCTTATGTGAACCATATTCAAGCCATTGATATCTCTTCGAAAATGATTGAAATCGCCCAGCGCAAAACGGACGCGAAGAATGTCGAGAACGTTGCCTTCGAACGATCGGCCATCGATGAATTCAGCGTGCCCGATCAGGCTTTCGATGCGGTACTGGGGCTCAGTATCTTGCACTTGCTGGAAAACAAGGAAGACGTGATTTCCAAGGTGCACGAGATGCTCAAGCCGGGCGGCGTTTTCGTCACCAGTACGGCATGCCTCGGCGATACCATGAAGTTCTTCAAGGTTGTCGCACCGATTGGGGAATTCCTTGGCTTGATGCCGTTGGTCAAGGTCTTCACCTAGGAGAATTGCAGGAGAGTCTGACCGATGCCGGTTTTGGGATCGACTATCAATGGCAACCGGGTAAAGGCAAATCAGTGTTCATCGTGGCGAAGAAGGCGGGGTCGTAGCGATCGAGTTCCCTAGCGCGCG
>CAMYNR010000037.1 GCA_947259715.1 uncultured Desulfuromonadales bacterium | reverse complement strand
TGCCCAGGGCTGCGGGAGGAAGCTTTTGTCGCGACCAGGCTAGATGAACAACTGGAGGACAGCCTGCGCCGCTTTCTGGCTGATCGTAGTCGCAATCGCTATAACCCGGAGCGCGACCGGCTGGAAGTTTCAAAGATCTTCGACTGGTACGGCAAAGACTTTATCGGCTATCGTGGCCACCCTTCGGTCGCGGCATTTCTCGGTAGTTATGCCGAACTGTTAACAGTTGATCCTGCTCACCGAATGCGCCTGAAGGCTGGTGATACTCCTTTGCAGTTTCTTGAATATGATTGGGCTTTGAACGATTATCGTCCTTAGTTTGTTTTCATCTGGAAACCACACAGTGGCATCCGGAGTTTTCGGATGCTCACTAGTTTGCCGCGGAGGCTGGATTGTTGATAGAGATTTTCACCACCGGCGGAACCATCGATAAGATCTATTTTGATGCAAAAAGTGACTACGCCATCGGTGACCCGCAGATTGTCGAGCTGCTGCGGGAAGCCAACCTGACCCTCGAATACCGCGTGGTGCCGCTATTACGTAAAGACAGTCTGGAGCTGACCGAGAACGATCGCCAGATGATCCGTCAGGCGGCCAATGACAGCCCGCTGGAGCGGATTGTCATAACCCACGGAACCGATACAATGATCGAGACCGGCCGCGCGCTGCAAGCGGTGGCAGGCAAGACCATCGTTTTGACCGGAGCAATGCAGCCGGCCCGATTTCGTTTTACCGATGCCATCTACAATGTTGCCAGTGCTCTGACGGCCGTGCAGATTTTGCCCCCCGGAGTTTACATCGCCATGAACGGGCAGATTTTTGATCCGGCCAAAACGCGAAAAAATGTTACCCTCAATTGTTTCGAACGCCTCTGAGCAGCCTGCTCTGGGCAGAAACAGACTGAAATCGATTCTTTTGTTGCCAAAAGCGAGGATCTCTTTATGAGTAAATTCAATACCGATGCCGGCATGCCGATCGCATTGACCCTTGATCCGGGAACCTACTATCGCTGTGCCTGCGGGCAATCGCAGAATCTGCCCTTCTGTGACGGTTCGCACCAGTCGGCCGAGCACATGCCGATCGAATTTAAAGTCAGCGAACGAAAAAAGGTGTATCTGTGCAGCTGCGGCCAAACCGCAAAGCAACCTTTCTGTGACGGCAGTTGTGGAGTCAACATCACAGATTGAGGCAGGTGCGGCATGAAGTATCTTTATATTGGCATTGCCGTCTGTTTCGGCCTGATGCTGTTGGTTTTTATTGTCTTTGGCGGGCTTTACCTGATGGCGAACTATTCTGCCGGCTAGCTGCTCCTGCGGTGGTTTCCGATCCTCTGCAACGGGCTCGATTTTTTAACGATTTTCTTCCTCACTGCTGTGCTCTTCTCCTGAACTTTCGGCTCTTTTTTGACAGTGCGCCAAAGGGGTCTATAGTAATTCTTTAGGCTTTGCAATTCAGGCCATTCCCCAGCCAAGGAGGTACATTATGCGCTGGCGCAGCGGGAGACGCAGCAGCAATATTGAGGATCAACGGGGGCGACGAATTTCCCGCAAGGCGAAAGGCGGCGGTATCGGGATTGTGCTGCTGGCGCTGGTCGGCATGTACTTCGGCATCGACCCTTCAGTCATCCTTAATGTCGGAAACCAGCTGGGCGGGGGACAGGCTCCCACAGTCAGCAACTATCAGCCGACCGCGGAAGAAAATCAGCTGGCTGACTTTGTTTCGGTGGTGCTGGCTGATACCGAGGATACCTGGCGGCAGGAGTTCAGTCGGCAGGGTGGAACTTATCGCGAGCCGAAGCTGGTGCTGTTCTCCGGCACGGTGAAATCGGCCTGTGGTTTCGCCCAGGCGGCGATGGGGCCGTTCTACTGTCCAGGTGATCGGAAGGTCTATATCGACCTGAGCTTTTATCGGGATCTGAAGAACAAGATGAATGCTCCGGGCGATTTCGCCCAGGCCTATGTGATCGCCCACGAGGTCGGCCATCATATTCAAAACCTGCTCGGCATCAGCGATAAGGTGCATTCTGCCCGGGGACGGGTTTCGCAGAGCGAATACAACCAGCTTTCGGTGCGGTTGGAGTTGCAGGCCGATTGCCTGGCCGGGATCTGGGCCAACCGTGCCGACCGGGCCCGGCAGGTGGTTGAACCGGGGGATATCGATGAGGCCTTAAATGCCGCCAGTCAGATCGGTGATGACCGCCTGCAACAGCAATCGCGCGGTTACGTGACGCCCGATTCTTTTACCCACGGCAGCTCGCAGCAGCGGGTGCGCTGGTTTCGAACCGGTTTCACTGCAGGTCATATGAACAGCTGTAATACATTTGAGGCACAAAACCTGTAGGCGGGGAAGGGGGTGCTTGAGCAAGCATTCTGATGCAGGTCTTTTAGCGCGCGGATAAACAGCGCCAGGAGTTCTTTAGGTAAAAGCTTTAAATCTTAAGGTGTGACGTTGATTTTGATTCTATCTGCCTGTAGGGATATCTGTTATGGACGATGTGGAATTTTCCGGTGAAAAGTTTTTCAGATCTTTGATCGATGCGGTGCCGTTTTGCGTATTTGTTGTCGATAAGGGTCTAAGTATTTACGATGCCAATGAATCTGCCAGAAAGTTACAGGTTGATAGCCCTGGCGCAGTGATTAAAAAGCTCTGTGGTGAGGTTCTGAGCTGTGTTCACCATATGCAGCACGATGGGGGTTGTGGGAATACGGGATTTTGCCCTGATTGCACACTGCGCAAAGCCGCTGCTGAGGCTGTAGAGAAACAAATTGCTGTTAGAAAAACCGCAGAAATGATTATTCAGCGAGAAGGAGAAAGTGAAAGTGTTTGGTTCCAACTAACTGCAGCACCGCTAAGTTACGAAGGAAAGGAATACTCTGTGGTCACTTTCGAGGAGGTCACGGAACTGGTTCTGTTAAGGAGTATCCTGCCGATCTGCATGCACTGTCGAAAAATCCGCGATGATGACAATCAGTGGCATAAGGTGGAAGATTATTTGAGGCTTAATTCAAGTACGAAGTTCTCTCATGGCATCTGTCCGGCATGTCTGGACACGCATTATCCAAAGTACTCCAATAAAATGAAAAGAACTTCTGAATAAGCGATTCTAGCCATCAGTCCAAAACGCTTTTGCATGAGGTGTCGCGCGCTTTTTTACAGAATCTGGCTCAAGAACAGCTTGGTGCGCTCATGCTGCGGATTGTCGAAAAAGTCATGCGGGTTATTCTGCTCGACGATCTGCCCTTCATCCATGAACATCACCCGATCGGCGACACTCTTGGCAAAGCCCATCTCATGAGTGACCACCAGCATGGTCATGCCCTCTTCGGCGAGGTCGATCATGACATCGAGCACCTCCTTGATCATTTCCGGATCAAGCGCCGAGGTCGGCTCATCGAACAGCATCACCTTGGGGCTCATGCAGAGGCTGCGGGCGATGGCGACGCGCTGCTGCTGACCGCCGGAGAGCTGGCCGGGGAACTTTTTTGCCTGCTCGGCGATATGCACTTTCTCCAGGTACTGCATGGCGGCCTCTTCGGCCTGCTTTTTCGGAGTCTTACGCACCCAGATCGGTCCCAGGGTAAGATTGTCGAGGATGCTCAGGTGGGGAAAGAGGTTGAAGTGCTGAAAGACCATTCCGACCTCGGCACGGACCTTTTCAATATTTTTTATGTCGCTGGTCAGTTCAATCCCGTCAACGATTATTTGTCCTTTCTGGTGCTCTTCGAGGCGGTTGATGCAGCGGATCATGGTCGACTTTCCTGAACCGGAAGGACCACAGATGACAATCCGTTCGCGCTCCTGAACCTGCAGATTAATATCGCTGAGGACGTGAAAATCGCCGTACCATTTATGCATGCCGCTGATTTCAATAATCGGTCGGCCGCTGGTTGCTGTCTGGGGAGTCTGATCGTTCATAGTCTTCTCGTTCGGCTGACGGCCTAGCGGCCGGTATGTAACTCTTTTTCCAGTTTGCGACTGTAACTCGACATGGCCAGGCAGCAGACAAAATAGAGCACTGCCAGGAAAATATAGGCCTCGGTGGAGAAACCCATCCATTTAGGGTTGGAGAGGGTGACCTGGGTCGTCTTCAGCAGGTCGTAGAGAGCGATAATCACCACCAGCGAGGTGTCCTTAAAGGCCGAGATCAGAATGCCCACGCTGGGCGGGATAACAATCTTCAAGGCTTGCGGCAGGATGATCAGGCGCATCGCCTGACCGTAGCCAAGGCCAAGGGAGTCAGCCGCCTCGTACTGCCCTTTGGGGATTGCCTGCAGGCCGCCACGGACCACCTCGGCGATATAGGCGGCGGTGAACAGGATAATAGCCACCTGGGCGCGGAGGATTTTATCGATCGTCAGCCCTTCCGGCAAGAACAGCGGGAACATTACCGAGGACATGAACAGCAGGCTGATCAGTGGCACGCCGCGAATCAACTCGATGTAAACGACGCAGAGCGCTTTGATCGCCGGCATCTGCGAACGGCGGCCGAGAGCCAACAGGATCCCCAGCGGGTAGGCGCCAACCATGCCGAACAAAGACAGCATCAGGGTCAGCGGCAGGCCGCTCCACTTGGCGGTCTCAACGACTTCCAGACCGAACATCCCGCCGTGCATCAAACCACCCATCAGCACCAGGCCGATCAGCCAGTAGATGGCCAGGGAGCGTTTCCAGTGCTGGCGGTCCTTGGAGTAAAACACCAGGCCGAACAGAATCAAAATACTGGTAATTGGTCGCCACTGTTGGCCGTCGGGGAAGAAACCGAACAGGATAAAGCTGATATTCTGCGGGATGACCGACCAGCAGGCCCCCTCGATGTCCCGGCAGGCTTCGCTGCTGCTGCTCCAGAGGCTGTCAATAA
>CAMYNR010000036.1 GCA_947259715.1 uncultured Desulfuromonadales bacterium | reverse complement strand
GCCAGTCCGGCGATATCGAGGACCAGGGAAAACAGCAGATAAAAGGGGCCTTTGAGAAACTGCACGCCGAACAGCGGATCGGTCAGGTCGGCCTGGATAAACACCAGGGTAGTGCCGATGGTCAGCAGGACAAAACCCCAGAAAAACAGCGCATGAGCGCCGCCGGGGGCACGAACCCGCAGCACCTGGGTCTGGGCAATGATGTTGCGCAGCAGGGATTTAATCCGGTGTGGGAGCTGGTCAAGGCGGTCCAGCGGTTGCCCCTGGCGGTAGACCCTGATCCGGCGGATGAACTCATTGATGACCACGGCGACCGCCGCAAAGGCGATCAGGTACATCGGCAGCAGCACCTTCAGGTTATGGCCGACGTTCCAGTAAATCTCCCTGGTGTATTCCATGACAGCCTCTTTTCAATAATTGAATCTGGATTTGCACCTCGCTCAACCGATCGTCGAACCGGGCTCAGATTTCCCATCTCCAGGGGCGCATGACCCATCCCTGGGGCTTGACTGCCGCCATCCAGGCGGCAGACACCCTTGCGATAGGAAATCTGAGCCCGGTCCCAGGCCAGTGCAACGACGTGCATATCCAGAAATTGAATTGCCTGTATCCGGATCTGCTGCGCTGGCGACTGACAATCGCCTGAAGAGAAAAGAATAGCCGATTTTTTCCCTTCTGCCTGCTCTGGTTATAATTATAGTTTACGTAAGCGTCAAGATATTTTATAACGCCATTATATTTTTTCCAGAGGGCGTAGCCATGCCGAAGACGATTGATAAGCCGATGCCGATCGGCGAACTGGCCAGGGAGCTGGGCATCACCACCCGCACCATCCGCTATTATGAGGAGATCGGTCTGCTCGGCCCGATCGAGCGCCTGGAGGGTGGGGCGCGCAGCTATCAGCGGGCGACGGTCCTGCGGCTGAAATTCATTCTAAAAATGAAAGAGCTGGGGGTCTCCCTGAAAGAGATTCAGGAACTGGTCCAGAATTACGACACCCACCAGCAGGACTTTGACACCATCACCCCGAGATTGCTGGAGATTCTTGATCTGCATATCGGCAAGGTCGACCGGAAAATCGCCGATCTGGCCACTCTGCGCGAGGATATTGTTGCCTATCGCAGGCGGATTCTCGATATCCTGCAGGGGAAACAACCGGTGGTGAAGTGAGTCGGATAGCCGCCCGATTTCTTGACTTTCATTAGCTTCTTTGCCTATACCTTGGAGCATGAAAAAAGTACTGATTCTCTTCGCCCATCCACGTTTCGAAAAATCCCGAACCAACATGGCCCTGCTGCGCGGTCTTGAAGATCAGGATTTTATCACCATCCATGACCTCTACGAGCAGTATCCCGACTTCAACATTGATGTTGCCCGGGAACAGGCACTGTTACTCGAGCATCAGATCCTGGTCTGGCACAGCCCCTTTTTTTTGTACGGCGCGCCGGCCATGCTCAAGCAGTGGACCGACCTCGTGCTGGAGCACGGCTGGGCGCACGGTGAGGGGGGGCAGCAGCTTGAGGGCAAGTTGATTTTCAACGCGGTGACCACTGGCGGCACGCGGGCAAGCTACGCCCATGACGGGTTTAACCGTTACACGATTGCCGAACTGCTGCGGCCCTGGGAGCAGGTGGCCGCCCTGTGCGGGATGATCTGGCTGCCGCCCTTCGTGGTGCAGGGGACCTATCGTCTGACCGACGCCATGCTGGCGGACTACGCCGAGCAGTACCGGCAGGTGCTGCTCAGCCTCGCCAAATCCACCCCTCTGGAAGCGGTTTTGGAATACGCGTTTCTTAATGACTGGATCGCCGATCCGACCCCTCAGGAGCAAGCATGACCGAGACCCTGCTTGGCCAGGCCATTGTCTACCTTGGTGCGGCCTTGTTCTGCGTGCCGATCGCCAAACGACTGGGAATGGGCTCGGTGCTCGGCTACCTGATGGCCGGCATTCTCATCGGTCCCTACGGCCTCGGGTTTGTCGGTCACGAAGGTGAGGACATCATGCACTTCGCCGAATTCGGCGTGGTGATGATGCTCTTCCTGATCGGACTCGAGCTGGAACCGGCCCATTTCTGGCGAATGCGTTCGAGGATCCTGGGCCTGGGCTCGCTGCAGCTGACCCTGACCAGCCTCATTCTGACCGGCGGCTTTTTGCTGCTGGGGCTTGACTGGCGTGGGGCGCTGGCAGCGGGTTTGGCTCTGTCGATGTCATCAACGGCGATTGTGCTGCAGTCGCTTAAAGAGAAAGGCCTGGGCAACTCGCAGGCCGGTTCGAGCTCCTTCGCCGTACTCCTGTTCCAGGATATCGCCGTTATTCCGATGCTCGCCCTGCTGCCGTTTCTGGCTCTCCAGGCCGGTGCTGTGGCGGGGAACGGCCATGGGGCGGGGCTGCTTGATGGCCTGCCGGTCTGGCTGAAGGCGGGCTCGGTGCTGTTTGCTGTCGTCGCGGTGATTGTGCTGGGACGTTATGTTGTCGTCCCCTTCCTGCGGATCATCACCAAGGCGAGCGTGCGCGAACTCTCGGTCGCCGCGGCGCTGCTGATCATCGTCGGGATCGCCTTTCTGATGCAGCTGGTCGGCTTGAGTCCGGCCCTCGGGGCCTTCCTGGCCGGCGTGCTGCTGGCCAACAGCGAGTTTCGCCACGAGCTCGAAAGCGACATCGAGCCCTTCAAGGGGCTGCTCCTCGGCCTCTTTTTCATCGCCGTCGGCGCCTCGATCAATTTCCAACTGTTAGCCGAAGCGCCCGGCAAGATCGTCTCATTGGTGCTGGTCGTCATCCTGATCAAGGCGGCGGTGCTGATCCTCGCCGGCCGGCTGTTTCGGCTCACCTTCGATCAGAACAGCATCTTCGCCCTTGGCCTGTCCCAGGTCGGGGAGTTTGCCTTCGTGCTGCTCGCCTTCATCGACCGTCTGGCGATCCTCGGTCGCGATTGGACCGAAACCCTGATGGCCGTCACGGCCATCAGTATGACCCTGACCCCGGTCCTGCTGCTCCTCAACGAGCGTCTGGTGCTACCGCGTTTCGGTACCCCGGAGCAGGAAGAGCAGGAGGCCGACCAGATCGACATCGAACACCCGGTCATCATTGCCGGCTTCGGCTCCTTCGGCAGCACCCTGGGGCGATTTCTGCGCGCCAATGGCGTTGAGGCGACCATCTTGGACAGCGACTCCGACCAGGTGGACCTGCTGCGCAGGATGGGGTTTCAGGTTTTCTATGGCGATGCCAGCCGGGTGGACATTCTGCATTCCGCCGGGGCGGAGACTGCCCGCCTGCTGTTTATCGCTATCGATGACCCGGCAACCGTCCACACGCTGGTCAGTTCGGTTAAAAAGCACTTCCCGAATCTGAAAATCATGGCCCGGGTCGGTCACAACATCGACGCCTATGAGCTGCTCGATAGCGGGGTCGATCATATCTATCGTGATTTTCTCGATACTTCGGTGCGGGCCGGGGTAGACGTTCTGGCCAGCCTGGGGCATCGTCGTTTCAGCGCGACGCGGGCCGGTCTCGCCTTCATGAAACACGATGAGGCCGCGATGCGGCACCTGGCGCCCCATCGCCATGATGAGAGCAGCTACATCTCAAATGCCAAAGAGCAGATCCGCTTGCAGGAGCAGCTCCTCGCCAGCGATCGTAGCAGCTGCCACGCCCAGCATGATCATGCCTGGGATTCACCCACTCCCGTAACCGCGGCGACGGAGGGGCGCGGAACCCCAGAGTCTGCAGCTGCGCCGGCTGGCGATGGCTAGTGCCCCGTGCGGTTAGTCCTTGCAAAAATCCGTAGCAAAAGGCCTTCCGCCAAGTTGCTGAAATTTTATTCATGGCGTAATGCCTCAATCGGGTCGAGTTTGGCTGCGCGCACCGCGGGGTAAAGACCAAAAATGATGCCGACGGCCAGACTGATCCCGAGTGAAAGAAGCAGGCTGAGCGAGGTCACCACGGTCGGCATGCCGGCCACCAAAGTGATCAACCAGGGGATCAGCAGGCCGATGGCGATGCCGATTAAGCCGCCGGTGGTGGAAAGGACCATGGTTTCGATAAGAAACTGGCGGATGATCTGCCGGCGCTTGGCTCCGATGGCGCGACGAATGCCGATCTCGCGGGTGCGTTCGGTCACCGAGGCAAGCATGATGTTCATAATGCCGATACCGCCGACCAGCAGACTGATCCCGGCGATGGAACCGAGGACAACATTGAAGGTCCGTTTGGTCGCTTCGGCCTGGCGCAGCAGAGCCAGAGGGACGGAGATGCTGTAATCCTTTTTCTTATGAAAGCGCCTCAGCATCACCTCGATCCCACTGGCGGTGGCGGTCACTTGGGAGGTCGAATCGACCTCGGCGATGATCTGATGCAGTTCAATCAGCTCCCGGCTGCGTGAGCCGGCGCTGAACTGGACGGCGATATCCCCGAAGCGGGCCCGGGCCGTGGTGAGGGGAATATAGGCATCGATCTGCTGGTCTGGCGACTGCAGCCCCTCGCCTTGACCCGTTTCGCTGCGGACAATCCCAACCACCTGGAAACTTTCCCCACCCAAGGTTAGCTGCTGGCCGATGGAATTTTCCCTGGCGAGCAAGCGGCGCGCTCCGTATTCGGTGAGCACCACGGTATTGGCAAGGTTTTTCAGATCCGCAGGGAGTAGGGCGCGACCGGCAATCAGCGGCCGACGGACCAACTGAAACCAGCCTGGGGTGGTGCCGAGCAGGCGCAAATCCATGGTGTGCTCACCGAGTCGCCCGACCTTGCGGAGAATTTTCACCGGCACGGTGCGCAGCACCTGGGGAAAGCTCTGGGCGATGCGCAGTTCATCCTCATAAAGCAGGCCATAGATGCTCATAAAGGTGCGGGTGGTCTGCTGACTCTCCTCTTCGAGCGGTTGGTCCAGTGCCTCTTTGCTGGCGCCTTCGCCGACCGCCAGCATGGCGATCACGCTGCCGACGCCAAAGACCATCCCCAGCATGGTCAAAAAAGAGCGCAATTTATGCTGCAGCAGGCTATTAATGCCGAGCCTGATCTCGCGCAGCTTCCTGGACGGAATCAGCATGCTTTCCTCACGGCTCGATCCGATCAATACGGCCATCTTTCAGATACAATCGGCGGCTGGCAAAGGCGGCGATATCCTCTTCGTGGGTGACCATGATAATCGTTTTGCCCTGCTCATTCAGTTCACTGAGCAGCTGCATGATCTCCCGGCTGGTGGCTGAATCCAAATTGCCGGTCGGTTCGTCGGCGAGCAGAATCGCCGGGTCGTTGGCCAGCGCCCGGGCAATGGCTACGCGTTGCTGCTGGCCGCCGGAGAGTTCCATCGGCCGGTGATCCAGGCGTTCCTGCAGGCCGACCCTGGTTGCCAATTCCCTGGCACGCTGGCTGCTGCGGGCGGGGTCCCACCCCTGGTAGTAGAGTGGCAGGGCGATATTCTCGGCGACCGTCGACTGGGGAAGCAGATTGAAACTCTGAAAAATGAAACCGATGGAACGCAGGCGGATTTCGCTCAGTTGATCGTCGTCCATTTGACTGACGTCTGCACCGCGAAGCAGATAACGGCCGGCTGATGGCCGATCCAGACAGCCGAGCAGATTGAGCAGGGTGCTCTTACCGGAGCCGCTGGCGCCGAGGATGGCCCAGAAGCTTCCGCGCGCGAAGCTGACACTGACCTCATCCAGCGCACGCACCTCGTTGCCGCCCATGCGGTAAAAGCGCGAGATCTTTTCCAGGACCGCTTCGTGGGAGGACGCCTGTTTTTCCTGGACTGCCGGTTCTGCCATCGCTTATCCGCTCCCGGCCGCTTCGGTCTTGGCAGGTTGGCGAGGCGGTGGGGCGGGGCGGGCTGAAGGGGCCTTCGCTTCGCTCGCGGCTGGGGTCTACGCAGCCGGCTTGAGGGGCTCGGCAACTGCAGCTTCGTTCAGCGGCGGCGTCAGCAGCACCAGGTCGCCGGCGTTGAGTCCGGCAAGGATCTGCACCATCCGGTTGTTGTCCAGGCCGACCTCAACCGTTTGCGGCAGAAAATCATCCCCCCGGGCGACATATACCGTCGGCTCTCCAGCGACCCGCAGGACCGCCTGCAGCGGCACGTAGAGGGCATCGGCGAATTGTTCGACGATAATCTCCGCCTGGCAGCTCATGCCATTACGCAGCTCGGCACCAGCCCCGGCGATTTGGATAAGGGTATTGTAAACCTTGAGGTCGGGATTCAAAAACATGCTGGTGGCATCGGGCAGGGGAGCGATGGAGCTGACCCTGCCCTGAAAGACCCGATTCGGCAAAGCGTCGAGGGTGATCCGTACCGGCAGATCGGTGCGCAGTTTTTCCAGACTCGATTCATGGACCTTGACCTCCGCATCATAAGAGGCAGTGGTCGGCAGGTAGATCAGCTCCTCACGTTCACGTACTGACTGCCCCTCATCCAGCGGCTCTGAATTCCCGCGCCAGCTCATCTTGGTGCTGCTGGCATAAATCACCGTACCATCCATGGGCGCATCGATCTTGGTTTTGATGATCTGGGCCTCGATCTTGGCGAATTTATCCTGCTGCTGGTTAAATTCTGCTTCGGTGGCTTTCAGCTTGGCCTCGGCCTGCACCACATCCGCGGCGGCTTTGCGCCTGGTTCGCTCCAGGGCCATCTGCGCCTGCTTGACTGCGCTCTGCAGTTCGGTCATGCGGCGTTTGTAGGTGAAGTTTTTCAGCAGGTTGAGCTCATCCCGGGCCAGTTCCAGATCGATCCCGGCTTTCTGCCAGCCCAGCTCGTCCTTTTTCAGTTCTGCCTCGGAGATATATTTTTCTTCAAACAGCTTCAGAGACCAGTCATAGGTGTTTTTGGCGTTGGCCAGGGTCTCCTGGGCCAGGGTGATGGTGGCCTGTGCCTCCTTCTCCAGCTTCGGGTATTCACCTGCCTGATATTGCTTGAGATCCTGACGGGCGAACTGCAGATCCAAAGCCGCCTGGTCGATGTCGGCTTCGGCCTGACTGGTGACGACGGCCAGATTCTCCCGCGCGTTGACAAAGTTGGATTCAGCGTTGATCACCTGGATCTGTTGATTGACCCGCTGGTCAATCAGCCCACTGGCGTCGAGTTCAACCAGCAGTTCGCCCTTTTTGACCTTGGTTCCCTCATCGATCAGGAACAGAATCACCGTTTGTCCTTCGACTTCATTTTTCAGGATGATCTGTTCCCTGGGTCTGATCGTGCCCGCCTCAATAATACTGATGGTCAAAGGCCCCTGGGTGGCTGGGAAGGTGGGCATTTCGTTGGCCTCCAGTTGTTCTCCGCCATGACCGAGCATCAGCCAGGTCAGCAGGGCCAGCAACAGGAGGCCGCCGAGCAGCCAGAGTTTGCGCTGGCGACTGCCAACCGCATGGTGGATAAGGTGTGTGATCATTCTGTCGCTCCGGGACTGTACTCCTGCCAGCGGCCGGCCGCATCGACCTGCAGAACCCCAAGATCCCGCTGCAGGGTCAGTTCGGCAATGCGATAGTCGACCATCGCCGCGGTCAGGGCATTCTGTGCACTGAGCAGGGACTCGCGCGCTTCCAGCAGGTCGCGGATCTCGGCCCGTCCGGCCTGCAATTGCAGCTGGGCGCCGCGAACCCGGCGCTCAGCCAGCTGAACCGCCTGGCTCTGGGTTTTGAGACTGGCGCGGGCCTGTTCCAGGTCGCGCAGGGCGTTGCGCACCTGCAGCTTGATCTGATCTTCCAGCTGTTGAACCGAACGCACCGCACGCTCCAGGCTGATATAGCTGTCACGGTAGGCGATCGCCTCGGCGGTGCGTTCCCAGGGCAGATCCAGGGTGAGCAAGCCCTGATAGACCCCTTCGCTGAAATCGAGTCGGTTACTGTCTTGCGGCTGGAAAGCGGCGATGCTGCGCCGCGCGCCGGTCGCCGCCGAGCCGAGCAGGGTCAATTCGGGACGTAGACCATCTGCGGCGACGACCACCTGGCGCTGGGCGTCGATCACGCGCCCCTGCTCGATCCGTAGATCGAGCCGGTTCTCCAGGGCGATGCCGATCGCCTGCCGGGAGGCGAGTTCCAGGG
>CAMYNR010000035.1 GCA_947259715.1 uncultured Desulfuromonadales bacterium | reverse complement strand
TTTCAGCAATTCAACCTGTTCCCCCACAAAACGGTCCTGGACAACATCATCCTGGCCCAGCAGGTGGTCCGCAAACGGAAACGCGAGGAAGCTGAAAACAAAGCCCGTCAACTGCTGAAAAAGGTTGGAATCGCTGAAAAAGAGAATGTCTTTCCCGGTCATTTATCCGGTGGTCAGCAGCAACGGGTCGCGATTGCCCGAGCCCTGGCCATGGACCCCAAAGTGATGTTGTTCGATGAACCCACCAGCGCTTTGGACCCGGAAATGGTCGGCGAGGTGCTGGAGGTCATGAAGCAACTGGCTCGCGAAGGGATGACCATGGTGGTGGTGACCCATGAGATGGGCTTTGCTCGCGAGGTCGCCGACCGGGTCCTCTTTATGGATCACGGGAAGCTGGTCGAGGAAGGTACTCCGGAGCACTTTTTTACCGAGCCGCGTGAAGAACGCGCCAAGGCTTTTCTTAAGCAGGTATTGTAGTTTGCCCACCGGGCAATTCCTTTGATCGCCCGGTGGGCAATAAGCAACCGATCGATTCCCTCAGGAACTGACCTTTATATACAATTACCATTCACTTTAATCAGTACTACGATGACCCAGCCAGCTGAATCGCATATCCAAACCTTCCGTGAGGGTGCTAAAGCCGCCTGGCCGATCTGCCTTGGCTATTTCCCCATCGGTCTGGCCCTGGGTGTGCTGGCCCAGCAGGCGGGATTGTCCTGGTGGGCGGTTGCTCTGATGTCTCTGCTGGTGTTTGCTGGCAGCGCTCAGTTTATCTGCGTGGCGATGCTCGCCGCCGGGGCCTCGATTTCCGCCATCATCTTTACCACCTTTGTCGTCAACCTTCGCCACACCCTGATGAGTTCGGCGCTGGCCGTTTACCTGGCCGGTGTCAGCCGCAAATTCCTCGCCGGCTTCGCTTATGGCATCACCGATGAAAGCTTTGCCGTCAATCTGACCCGCTTCCGCCAGGGCGACTGGGACCGCTGGCAGGCCTTGACGGTCAATCAACTGGCCAACGCGGTCTGGATTCTGGCCACCATCACCGGATCCCTGATCGGCCAATTTGTTCCTCAGGGAGCTTTCGGCATCGATTACGCCCTGACCGGTATGTTCATCTGCCTGCTGGTTTTTCAGCTGCAGGGGCGCATCTATCTGGTCACCGCTCTTCTGGCAGGGACCCTTTCGGTCGGCTGGTATCTGCTGATCCCGGGGGACTCTTACATTGTGGGTGCCTCGATCTGTGCCGCGACCCTTGGCTATTTTCTGCAACGTCGCTACCGGAGCAGTAAATGAGCCTGCCCGATTATCTCTTCCTGTTCGGCGGCATGGGTCTCGCGACCTACCTGCCCCGAGCTCTGCCGCTGCTTTATCTGGCGCATAAAAAGTTGCCTCAGTGGCTAATCGACTGGCTCAGTCTGATCCCGGTGGCGATCCTCAGCGCCCTGCTGGCCCCGGCTTTATTCACCGACTCCACCACCCGACAGTTGGAATTTGGTAAACTTGAACTGTTGGTGGCAATTCCTACATTGATCTTTGCGCTGAAAACCCGTAGTCTCGGCGGCACCGTTCTGGTCGGCATGTTACTCTTCTGGCTGGGCGGATTTTATTTTTAATTTTCTGCTGCCGATTGCCCCAAAGGGGCTATTGCCGGCGGCTGTAAAGGAAAATGCATGGAACTTACGGGAAAACAGGCTCGTTTTCTGCGCGGCTTGGGCCACCACTTAAAACCGGTGGTCATGATCGGCAAAGAAGAAATCAATGCGGCTGTCATTTCAGCCACCGAGGAGGCCCTCACAGCTCACGAACTGATCAAAGTCAAACTGCAGGAGGGCTGCTTGTCTGATCGAAAAAGCGTTGCTGCCGCACTGGCCGAGGCAACCGATGCCGCCGTTGCACAAGTTCTCGGGAAGAGCATTCTGCTGTACCGGCCCAGCGACGAACACAAGATCAAACTGCCTTGACCTGAAGGACCGTTATGAATCGCTTCAAGGTACAGCTGCAAGGCGAAAACTTTCTCGTCAATTGCGATGGAGAACACAGGAAATTCGGTTTCCGCGCCCAGCGGATTATCGATGCGACCGATATCGAGAGCGCCAGAAAAATTGCCATTATTCGCGTCCATCAGGAGCTGAATGAAAGCGATTTCAGAATTATCGAGAATGCGGATTCATCCCGGGTACAAATCCTGGAAATTATCGGCCTGACTAAACTGCAACGGATTAGAAAAAAACTTTTTTCCGGCTTTGAATTTTACCCGGAAGAAGATGACTGTGAATCTCCCACCCCGGGTGAAAAAGACAGCTAACGGCATGCTCAGCTTTGACCTTACCGAAGAACCGCCCACCATGCAGGAGATCAGAGCGGAGCAACAGCTGCTGCAGGCTGAAAAAAAACGCCTGATCATAAATTCCTGTCTTTCCGACGGCCTGCATGCCGTGGTTTTTCTGGCTCTTTATCTCTCTGACCAGCTGTCCGGTTATGGCCTGCTGGTCGCCCTTGCCCTGGCGACGGTCATCGCCCTGACCCTCGCCGCGGTGACCCGCAGAGATCTAAGGCTCTCCGATCGGATCGCCATAGCCGCCATCGCCATCGGATCGGCTGCCGCGGTCAGCGTTATCCTTTTCAGCCTGATGGCCGAAACGGTCATCGGAAGTCTCATCGCCGGACTGGCCGCCGGGTCGATCGTTGTCACTGGAGCAATTTTGGGCCGCAAAATCAAGCAGGTCATGGTCGGCCTTGAAGAACTAAGGTCAATTGCCGAGGATGACTACGCAGTGCAGGAGGTGACTGGAATCTGCCGACTTTATCCGGAAATGGAAGAATATCGTCAGCAGGCTTTGCAGATTTTACGCCCCAACCTCACCTATGGAGAGCTCTGGGCCATGCAGAAATGGGCTGCTCACCATCAACCAGCTAACTCTGGCAAGCCTCCAACAGACGCTGCATAAATTCGCCGGCACTGTCGCGCACCAAGACCTCGGCCAGCTCATCATAAGCGGTTTCCGTACGATTGATGAAGATCAGCTTGGCGCCCGCCTGATAGGCGGTTAAAGGCAGAGTCGCAGCCGGCTGCACCTCCAATGAGGAGCCAATCATCAACACTAAGTCGCATTGCTCTGCCAGCTCAAATGCCGCGTTAAGAGCCTCCGCCGGCAGGTTCTGACCAAAGGAAACGGTCTCAGGTTTAATCAGGCCAGCGCAGACATCACATTGCGGATTCAGATCGCCGCCTTCCAACTGCAGCTGGATCTCCTCGATCAGCCATTGCTTGCCGCAGCTCAAACAGGCCGCTGTCCGATTGCTGCCATGCAGCTCAATAACATTTCTGCTGCCCGCGTCCTGGTGCAACCCATCGATATTCTGCGTTACCACAGCCGTCAGTTTGCCTGACGCTTCCAGCTCGGCAAGACCGAGATGGGCAGGGTTAGGTCGCGCCGCCAATAAGTCCGGAATCAGTTCCCGGCGCATCGACCAGTATTCGACTCGCGCTTCGTGGCTCTCGAGAAACTCAGGATAAGTGACAATCCGGAAACGCTCCCAGAGGCCGCCGGGCGAGCGGAAATCAGCCAAGCCTGATTCGGTCGAGATTCCGGCACCGGTTAAAGCCAGAATCCTTTTTGCCTGCCGAACAAGCCTGGCAGCCCGGGTTAAAGCACTTGCTGTCTGCTGCATAGATCGATTCCTCACCTTTTCCGCTCAACCGGCTCTACTCTTCACAACGACAAAGCCAAACGATCGGCGACAGTAAGCTCTCGAAATCCAGAAAGAATAAGGCTCTATCTCTTCTCCTCGAGCTCTTTGCGCACGAAATTCAGGGTTCCGCCGGCCAGCAGATGCTCCCGCTGCCGGTCGGACACCTCCAGAACCGTGATAATCTCCCGGCCGCCAATGATCACCGGGATCTGTGTCTCTCCCTGGCTGAGCAATTCGCGAACCTGCTTGATGCGGACCGCATCCCCCTGACTGAACAGGTCATAGTCCTTCGGATTCTTGAAAACCAGGGGCAGGATACCGAAATTGCACAGGTTGGCCTTATGGATTCGGGCAAAACTCTTGACGATCTTGGCGCGCACCCCCAGATAGCGCGGCGCCAGGGCAGCATGCTCCCGGCTGGAACCCTGGCCGTAATTCTCGCCGCCAACGACCAGGGCGTTCTTGTAGTCCTGGCAGCGGCGGTGAAAGAGCGGGTCGATCTGGTAAAAGACGAACTCGCTGATCGCTTCAATGTTCGACCGCAGGGGCAACACCTTGCTGCCGGCGGGCATGATCCCATCGGTGGAGATGTTGTCCTCGACCACCAGGGCGACCTTTGCATCCAGGGAGTCCGGCAATTCATCGAAGTCAGGAAATGGCTTGATGTTGGGGCCGTGAAACACCTCGCTTTCATACCCCTCTTCGCTGGGAAAGATAATCGACGAGGTGTCGACGATATAGGTCTCCGGATCGCTGACCCTCGGATAGTCCATCTCCTCGGCGAGGTCGCGCGGGTCGGTAATCACCCCCTTCAGGGCCGAGGCCGCAGCGGTCTCCGGGGAGCAGAGATAAACCTGGTCACCCTCGGTTCCGGACCGTCCCGGGAAGTTGCGCGGGAAAGTCCGCAGGCTCACCTGCCCGGTCCCGGGCGCCTGCCCCATGCCGATACAGCCCAGGCAGCCCGATTGATGGATACGGGTACCGGCCAGTAGCAGAGGCATCACCCCGCTGCTGTCGGCGACATTTTCGAGGACCTGGCGGCTGCCTGGGTTGACATGAAAGGAGATGTCATGAGCCACATGCTTGCCGGCAATGATCCGCGCTGCAACAAGCAGGTCACGGTAACTGCCATTGACGCTGGAGCCGACGATAACCTGGTCGACCTTGGTCCCGGCAACTTCGTTTATGCGCTTGATGTTGCCCGGGGAGGTCGGACAGGCGATCAGCGGTTCGACGCTGGCCAGATCGATCTCGTCATGCTCGTCATAG
>CAMYNR010000034.1 GCA_947259715.1 uncultured Desulfuromonadales bacterium | reverse complement strand
TATGCGTTTTAATGATCTGGCGGCGGGAAAAACTATGCTGCTGAGCAGAATAGGGTTATTCGCTATTTTCTGGCTTTGCTGTCTATCCGTGTCTGCATCCGCTGAACTCTCGACAGCAGATCAGCAGGTTCTGGACCTCTACGGTGGTGAAGAGTTTGTCAGTATCGCCACCGGCAGCAGCAAGCCGGTGCATAAGGCGCCGGCTGTAGCCAGTGTCATCACCGCCGCGCAGATCAAGGCGATGGGGGCAACCAGCCTCGCTGAAGTGCTGGAGAGGGTGCCGGGTTTGCACGTGGGCATTTCGACACAAGGGCGGCTCGACTCGATCTATTCTATTCGTGGCATCCATACCACCTTTAACCCGCAGGTGCTGCTGCTGATGAATGGGGTTGCTTTTCCCGGTTTTTCCGGCAGCAGAACGCTCGGGTTTCGTTTGCCGGTCGCTGGCATTGAACGGATTGAGGTGATTCGTGGTCCTGGTTCCGCAATCTATGGTGCTGATGCCTATTCCGGGGTGATCAATATCATCACCAAAGACAGTCAGGGTATCAACGGGACCCTGCTCGGCACCAGGCATGGCTCCTTCGATTCTCACGACGCCTGGCTGCAGCATGGCGGCAGCTATGCCGGCTGGGAGCTGGCCTTTTCCCTTGAGTACCAGGAAACCTCCGGGGACAAAGGGCGCATAATCGGCAGCGATCTGCAAACTGTCCTGGATAATCGCTTTGCAACAAGTGTCTCCAATGCTCCCGGGCCCCTTGTTACCCGCAATAAGATGCTAAATACCCATCTGGAGATAAAAGCTTCCACCTGGAAATTGCGTCACTGGTACTGGGGGGTGGATGACGCTGGCCTTGGCGCGGGCGGTGCCCTGGCGCTAGATCCTGCAGGCAGTGAGAAGAAAGATCAGCACCTGGTTGATTTCAGCTGGCGATCAGATCAGTTGGTCCCCGGTTGGGACCTGGGTTTCAATCTGAATTACCTGCGCCTCGATGGGCACTCTGAATTTGTTCTTTTACCACCAGGCACCGTGGTTCCGATTGGCAGCGATGGCAACTTCGACTTGAGCCCCTCCGCCGGGGCGGTAAATTTTCCAGACGGCCTACTCGGCACCCCTGCTGTCAGTGGCCACAATTGGGGTGTCGATCTGACCGCTCTCTATAACGGCTTCAACGATCACCGGCTGCGTTTCGGAGCAGGAGTTCGATATTATGAGGCATGGGTAACGAGTGAAAAAAAGAATTTCGGCCCCGGAGTCATCGATGGCACGGTCAGCCCGATTGATGGTTCCTTGACGCAGGTTGCCGACACCCCATTCGCTTTTCTGCCCGATTCGGATCGAACGGTCTATTTCCTTTCCGTACAAGATGAATGGAGCCTAGCGCCTGATTGGGAGCTGACTGCCGGAGTTCGGCTGGATCATTACTCCGATTTCGGCCAGACGCTCAATCCCCGTCGTCTGGCGCTGGTCTGGGCAACTCATTACAACCTGACCAGTAAGTTCCTTTATGGCCGCGCCTTTCGCGCCCCGACCTTTGTGGAACTTTATTCCATGAATAATCCTGTTGCCCTGGGGAATCCAAATCTTGATCCGGAAACGATCGACACTCTGGAACTGGCTTTTGACTACCGCTTTGCCTTCGACCTGCAATCGAACTTGAGCTTTTTCTATTATCGGGCCAACGACCTGATCGAATTTGTTCCCGGTGACAGCGGGAACACCATAACCGCCCAGAACGCCCGGGACCAGGAGGGTTATGGTTTTGAGCTTGAGGCCATTTGGCAGGCAACCCCTCAGTTGCAGCTGCAAGGCAATTACGCCTGGCAGCACTCAGAAGATGTGCAGACAGGCCGCCGAATTGCCGACGCCCCCGGTCAGCAGCTCTACCTGTTGGCTGAATGGAAGTTCTCGCCCGACTGGTCAATCACTCCCAAGCTGAGCTGGATTGCCGACCGGCACCGTGGGCCGAGCGACAGCCGCGCCGATATTGACGACTACACGCTGGTCGATCTGACCCTGAGGCGGGTCCAGTTGTTTGATCATTTTGAGCTGGCGGTCGCCGTCCGCAACCTTTTCGACGAGGATGCGCGCGAACCAAGCAACAGTGTTATTCCCGACGATTACCCGCTGGAAGGGCGGCATTTCTGGGCTGAGCTGCGTTATGCGTTTTGAGAAGCTAAGGGTTTCACACCCGTTTTTGACCACGGGCAGAGTGTCGCAGTGAAGAGATTTCAGCACTATATCCTCAAGTTAAGCGTTCTGCTGGTGCTGATCATGGTGTTTTCATCCGCTGCTGCGGCGGCTGGGAAAACGGTGGTCGTGCTCCCCGATACGGGCGGGCCGCTGCGCGACATCTACGCGGCCATCATCGAAGGGATCAAACTTGAGTCTCAGGCTGCGGTGGAAAGCCTGTTTATTACCGAGGACAGCGAACCTGCTGCAGTTATCAAACAACTTCAGAATCGCAGGGCCACAGGGGTGATCACCCTCGGCACTCAAGGGCAAGGGCTGGCCGAAGATCTGGCTGAGCATTTCCCCACGGTTGCTGGTGCGCTGGTTGCCAAGCCTGAAAACCTTTCTGGGGTGAGCCTGATAGCCGACCCGGAAGCCCTTTTTGCTCATTTAACGCGCCTGGTGCCGCAAAGCAGGAGGGTGTTTGTCGTTTATTCCGAGGCAGAGAACGGCTGGCTGATCTCGGCCGCCAGAAAAGCGGCCGCTAAATACGGCCTTGAGCTGCTTGCTCACCCTGCCAAGAGCCTGCGGGGGGCTCTACGGGAATATCGAAAGTTGCTTATCCAATTGGCCGGCAGAGAGGATGCGGTCTGGTTGCCGATCGACAGAAACACCGTTGATGACAGCGTCATTTTGCCTTTGCTTTTGAAACAAGCCTGGAGCCGCAATTTTGTGCTCTTTTCAAGCAAGCCATCGCACGTCAAAAAGGGTGCTTTGTTTACCTTTTACCCTGATAATCTGGGCCTGGGCAGGCAGCTGGTAAATTTGTTGGGGCGGCAGCAATCGGGGGTGATAGACGCTGAATTTCTGAAAAGCGTCCTGGTTGCAGTGAATTTGCGCACTGCCACGCACCTTGGAGTGTCGTTTGACGCGGAACAAAAAAGGAACATTTTCCTCCTCTATCCGCCAAAATAACCTGCTTGGGCAACGTTGCGAGACTATCTATGGAGAAAACGCCAAAACCGAGATTATTTGCCAGCTTTCGCGGAAGATTGTTGGCCAGCGTCTCCAGCGGAATTATTCTTCTGGTGTTGATTGTTTCCAGCGCCACGGCCTGGAATTTTTATTCTTCTGCCGCTGCTCAGCTGACCTCGCAGGGGCTTACGGTGGCCAAATCTCTCGGCGCGCAAAGTCTTCTTGCGCTGCTTTATGAGAGTCCTGCAAATGCGGAAAAGCCGCTGGCAACGATCATGAGCTTTCCTGAGGTTGAACAGGCCGGGATTATTTATCCCGATGGCAGTCCGCTGCTGACCAAAACCAAGTCTGCAGCCAGCGTGCCCCAAATTGTGCCAGATGAATCGCTGCTCTCCCCCAGCAAAGTTCATGAAACAAAAGATAGATGGCATTTTGCCGCGCCGGTCAGAACAGGCGACTCCGACGATTTCACATTTCCCGAAGATGCACCTTTTGCCGGGGAGGCAGAGGGGCAGTTGCTCGGTTTTGCTTACGTCGTCATCGATAAGGGCCCGCTGTATAAACTTTTGCTCACTATGGTGAAGAATAATGCTCTTATCGCGCTGGCGGTCGCGCTTTTTCTGGTGCTGGTTGTCAACCTGATTATCAGCCGTATTCTGACCCCCCTTGACCGGCTGATCGAGGTGATGCGCAGGAATGAACAGGGCAGGCGGCGGGAGCCGGTGACAGAAACAGGGCCGACAGAGTTTATCAATATTGCCCGGGTTTTTAATCGCATGATCGCCAGTCTCGCCGACCATGAGCGGCAATTGCGCGACCAGCAGGAGGGGCTGGAAAAGATGGTCGAGCAGCGCACCCGGGAGCTGGTTGTGGCGAGAGATGCGGCACTGACGGCGAATCGGCAGAAATCCAACTTTCTGGCCAACATGAGCCATGAGCTGCGTACTCCGCTGCAGGCGATCATCGGTTATTCGGAATTCGTCCATCGCTGCCTGATGAAAAAAGGGGGTGGGGAAGAATGTGCCGACCTGGAAAGGGTCATGCGTAACGCCGATCTTCTCCTGACGCTGATCAATAATATTCTGCAGATGGCCAAAATTGACGCCGGAAAAGCGGAGCTGACCCTGCAGCGGATCAACCTGCGCAAGCTGCTGGAAGAAGCTGTCGATGCCATGCACCCGCTGATGTGGAAAAATCACAATGAGATGACCGTCATATTCGATCTGGAGAATGATTTTATCAATATTGACCGGGAGAAATTGCTGCAGATGGTGCTGAACCTGGTCAGCAACGCGGGCAAATTTACCCAGAACGGCGAGGTTGAGCTGCTGGTTAAAGGCCGCGAGGAGCTGCTGGAAGTGCGCGTCAAAGATACCGGAATCGGTCTGTCACCAGAGCAGCAGAGTCTGATTTTTCAGGAATTCAGGCAGGTGGATGAAAGTCCTGAGCGGCGTTTTGAAGGCAGCGGCCTGGGCCTGGCGATTACCAGGGAATTCGCCCGTCTGATGGGGGGAGAGATCGCCGTAACCAGCGAATTGGGCAAAGGTGCGACCTTTTGCCTGAGCATCCCCCTGCCGATCGCAGAGTTGCCAGACCATGAGGAGGGCAAGGCAAGGATTGTTTAGTTGTGCCGCTTGGTTTGTCGTTCGACTGTAGTTTTCCCTAACGTTTGTTTCGCATTCGGGTCTGTTTTTCTTCCAGTTGACCGGAAAGGATGAACGGGGTAGCTTCTGTTTGATTGGAAGCAAGCGCTGGAGGAACAATGAAGGAAATACTGGAAAAAGAGTCCGCCCCCGTGAGCAAGACGCGCCGCAAGCAGCTGGCCAAACAGGTCGAGCAGCTCGCTCAGCAGCTGGTCGAGATGCCGGAAAATCAATTTACCCAGCTGCCTCTTGACGGCGTCCTGCTGGCCGAGGCGCAGCTGGCGCGGGCAACCAAGGGGCGCGGTTCACAGCGTCGGCAGATAAAACATCTGGCAGCAGAGCTGCGCAAGCGGGAAGAAGAGCTGCTTGCCGTGCAGCAGCGGCTGGAGAGCCTGGATCAGGTCGCCGGCACGGAAAAAAGAGCTTTTCACCAGTTGGAACAGCTGCGCGATCGGCTTTGCGATAAAGGCCGTTTTGACGAGGCCTTTGCTGAGTTGGTCAGCAGTTATCCGCAGATCGATCGCAACGGTATCGCCCGCCTGGCGCGTTCGGTCCATCTGCATAATGACAAGCGCGCCTCCCGGGAGATATTCCGCCGCTTGCGGGATGAGCTTGAGCGCTCAGATGGCCTGAGATGATAAAGTTATAATGAAGGAAATAGTGGTTCGCCGGCGCTTTTTCGCGTATATTCTCATGTCGGGTATTGAACCTGCTTTTTTTTAACCCATTTTTTATCGACCTGGTGCAGCGCTTTTTTTCGCTGCGCCCTATATCTGCCGGTAATTGGCCGGTACCAGACATAAGGGAGGAGAGAGGGATGAAAAAAGTACTGATTTTGACTTTGGTGGCAACCCTGGGAATGTCGGCCCTGGCGCTTGCCGGTGGTGGCGGTGGTGACAAGCTTCACTGGGGATACGCTGGCGAGACCGGTCCTGAGCATTGGGGCAGCCTGGCTCCGGAATTCAAAATGTGCGGCGAAGGGAAAAAGCAGTCGCCGATCAACATCACCGGCGCCGTCAAGGGCGACCTGCCTGAGCTTATTTTCGATTATGACGATTCCGACCTGCAGCTGGTGAATAACGGTCACACCATCAAGGCCGCTTATTCATCTGGCAGCAGCATCAATGTCGGCGGCGACAGGTACCAGCTGCTGCAGTTCCACTTCCACAGCAAAAGCGAGAATGCCATCGAAGGTGAGCTCTTCCCGATGGAGGCCCACCTGGTGCATGCCAACGCCGCTGGCGAACTGGCTGTGGTCGGGGTTATGTTTAAAGAGGGTGAAGCCAACCCGCTGCTGGAAAGACTCTGGCGGTATACCCCGTCAAAGGCAAATTCCACTATGTCAGCGCCCGGATCGATCGAGGTGGCCGATCTGCTGCCGAAAAGCCCGGCTTATTATGCCTTCACCGGTTCTCTGACCACCCCGCCCTGCACCGAAGGGGTCCGCTGGATGGTGCTCAAGCAGCCGGTGACCGTATCCAAGGAGCAGATCGCCAAATTCCGCCGCTTCTTCGATGATCATGATACCAACCGCCCGGTTCAGGCACTAAACGGTCGGACTGTCTACAAATAAGAGAACCTCTATTGCTGATTGAAAAAAGCGCCGCCGGTCGATGACCGTGCGGCGCTTTTT
>CAMYNR010000033.1 GCA_947259715.1 uncultured Desulfuromonadales bacterium | reverse complement strand
AGGAAACTTCGATGCGACGATTCTCGGCTGGACCGGCGGTCCCGAGCCGGATCAGTACAATATCTGGCATTCGAGTAAAACTGGACCCCGGCAATTAAACTTCATAAATTTTAAAAATGCTGAAGTTGATGAATTGCTGGAAAAGGGGCGCCGGGTTTTCGTCCAGGAAAAAAGAAAAGCTTATTATGATCGTTTTCAGGCAATTTTGGCGGAAGAGCAGCCCTACACCTTTCTTTATGTCGCGGAGGCTTTGCCGGCGGTGTCGAAACGGTTTCGCGGTGTTGAGCCTGCTCCCGCAGGGATAAGGTATAATTTCCACAATGAATGGTTTGTTCCCAAAAGGGAGCAGAAATATGCTCGCTAGCAAGTTTGCGGATTGTCGATAAATGCTGCATTACATTCTTAAACGACTGTTGCTGATGGTGCCGCTGCTGCTCGGCATTACCCTGATTTCTTTCGTGGTGATCCACCTCGCACCGGGAGAGCCGACCGACCTGCAGACCCAGATGAACCCGCAGGCCAGTGAGGAACTTCAGGAGCGACTGCGGGTCCAATACGGTTTGGACCAGCCCTTGTACGTCCAGTATGGACGCTGGCTTGGGCGCTTGCTGCAGCTCGATTTCGGTGAGTCTTTCGCCTCCGACCGACGTCCGGTGCTGGAGAAGGTTCTCGAGCGGCTGCCAGTCACTATCTTGCTCAATGTTTTATCGATCCTGCTGATTCTGGCGGTTTCGATCCCCTTGGGGATCCTTTCTGCGGTGCGGCGGAATTCCGGCTTCGATCGCGCCACCACCATCCTGGTATTTGCCGGTTTTGCCATGCCGTCTTTCTGGTTGGCGCTGCTGTTGATGGACTGGTTTGGTGTGCGCCTCGGGTTATTGCCGGTCTCCGGCATCAAGTCTCTTGGCTATGAATATTTAAGTTTTGGAGCGCAGATTGTCGACCGGGTCAGCCACCTGATTCTGCCGGTGTTTGTCTCCGCCATCGGTGGTTTGGCCGGCTTCTCCCGCTATATGCGCTCCAATATGCTTGAGGTGGTCCGGCAGGATTACATCTTGACTGCCCGTGCCAAGGGCCTTTCCGAGCGAACCGTAATTTATAAGCATGCGCTGCGCAATGCTTTATTGCCGGTCATTACTATCCTGGGCCTTTCGGTGCCGGGCCTGATCGGCGGCAGTGTTATTTTTGAAACAATTTTTGCAATTCCTGGCATGGGGAAATTGTTTTATGATGGCGTCATGATGCGTGATTATCCCTTGATTATGGGGATCCTGGTCATGGGCGCGGTTTTGACCCTGATCGGTAATCTGTTGGCAGATATTTCTTATGCCCTGGCCGATCCGCGGATTCGTCACAGCCAGCAGGGGGAAGGGTAATTTGGTGAGGTACGTGTATGCAACTTAAAGCCACCCGGCTTGGCGAGATGCTGCTGGAAGCCGGACTGATAGATCAATTTCAACTCGAGTCGGCGCTGTCGATGCAGCGCAACCTGGGCGGGCGGATCGGCAGCGCCCTGGTCAAGCTCGGTTATCTTCCGGAAGAGACGATCCTTGAGTTTCTTGAATCGCAATCCAAATTTTCGCGGATTGAGCTGCAGGATCTTGATATCTCCTCAGAGCTATTGGCCCTGATTCCGGCTGCTCGAATGAAGCATCTTCTTGTGGTCCCCATCGAAATCCGCAAACAGGGCAAGGATAAAATTCTGCGCGTAGCGATGACCGATCCAACCAACTTGAAACTGATCGATGACCTGCAGTTTTCCACCGGTTGCCAGATTCTGCCTGTATTGGCGGCTGAAGATGAAATTCGCCAGGCCCTGAAAAAGAACCTGCCACCAGAGCCAGCCCCACCAAGTCAGACCAAGGAAGACTTTGCCGCCGCCTTTAAGGAGTTTCCCGCCTTCGAGCTTGAGGAGATTGAAACCAAGGATCCTCGCCTTGATCGGCTGCTGCAGGTCCTAAAAGATAAGGGGATTTTAAGTGTTATTGATGTTGAGCGGATCAAGTTCGATTAAATGATGTTTTCAGCTCGAAGTGCCTTCATAAGAGATGTCATCTGGCAGCGTCTTCGGCATAATCGCATGGCTTTGGTCGGCGGTTTGATTGTGCTGGTTATGTTTGCCATGGCGGCCGCGGCCTCCCTGATCAGTGCTGACCCTGCTGCCATCGATGTCAGCCAGCGCCTGTTGCCGCCCAGTTGGCAATATCCCCTCGGAACCGACGACCTCGGGCGCGATGTCTTGGTGCGCATGCTTTACGGAGCGCGGATTTCCTTGCTGGTCGGTTTTGTCGCGGTGGGAATCTCCTGTCTGATCGGGATCCTGCTCGGCGCTCTGGCCGGTTATTATGGCGGCTGGATTGATGCATTGATCATGCGTTTTGTCGATATTATGCTCTGTTTCCCCACCTTTTTCCTGATTCTAGCGGTCATTGCTTTTCTCGATCCTTCGATCTGGAACATCATGATCGTTATCGGGCTGACCAGTTGGATGGGGGTCGCCCGACTGATCAGGGCTGAATTTCTCAGTTTGCGCAAGCGCGACTTTGTCCTCGCCGCTCAGGCCCTCGGAGCCACCGATGGCCGGTTGATTTTTCGCCATATCCTCCCGAACGCGCTGACCCCGGTGCTGGTCTCCGCCACCCTCGGCGTCGCTGGTGCCATCCTCACCGAGAGCGCTCTGTCCTTTTTGGGGATCGGTGTGCAGCCGCCAACTCCGTCCTGGGGGAACATGCTGATTACCGGCAAGCAGACCCTGGGCAGCGCCTGGTGGCTGTCGGTTTTTCCCGGTCTGGCGATTTTAATCACCGTGCTCGGATATAACCTGCTTGGTGAAGGGATCCGTGATGCACTCGATCCAAGGCTCAAAGAATGACCGACTACAAAAAACCTGAAGATTTGCTCGGGGCCCGCTTCGCCGCTCTTGAGGCTGGTGATTACCACCGGCTTTATGCCACCTATCATCACGATGCGCCATTTCTTCGGCAGTTTTCCGGTGAAGCCGATTACCTGGTCTTTGCCCGCCAACAGCTGACTCAGATTCAGCTGCGCGACTGGCAGATGCTCGCTCAACGGTCCAATGAGGAGGGGCAGCAGGAGGTCATCCTCTGTATGGAGATTGAGACTGCCGGCGACAGCCAGTATTTCTATGAAATGGCCTTGTTGATTTCTTCTGAACAGGGCTGGCGATATCATTCGGCGCAGAAGCTTACTGCAGAGGATTATTCGGGGGCACCGAAGAAGCTGGCTTTTCGACACTTTGATCAAGTTATTGAAAAGATTCGCATTTAATTTATGCCCGAGCTTCCCGAAGTTGAAACCACCTGCCGCGGCATCGCCCCGTTGATCACCGGCAAAACCATCGCTCAACTGGTTTTGCGCACGGATAAACTCCGTTGGCCACTTGATCAAGGGCTTTGCCTGCATCTGCCAGGGCAGAGGATTTTGTCCGTTGAGCGGCGCGCCAAGTATTTGTTGCTGGGTACCGCGCAAGGCTCGTTGATTCTTCATTTGGGGATGTCGGGCAGCCTGCGGGTGGTTCCCGCCGAGACCACGGAAAACAAGCATGATCACGTCGATCTTATCTTCACCGGTGGTGAATGTCTGCGCTTTACCGATCCGCGTAAGTTTGGCGCGCTGCTTTGGACCGAAGAGGATCCGCTGTTGCATCCTTTGCTGGCCCAGCTGGGTCCAGAACCTTTGGCCGAGGAATTTAACGGCCGCTATCTGTACCAGGCGTCCCGTGGGCGAAAAATTGCTGTTAAGCCCTTTGTCATGGATCAGAAACTGGTTGTCGGGGTGGGGAATATTTACGCCAGTGAGGCACTTTTTGCCGCCGGTATTGATCCCCGCCTTGCCGCCGGAAGGATCGGGCGGAGAAGATATCAGCGGCTTGCTGAGGAGATAAAAAGGGTGCTGGGGCTGGCGATCGCCGCCGGGGGAACGACCATCAGTGATTTTTTTCAGTCTGATGGCAAGCCGGGCTACTTCAAGCAGCAGTTGCAGGTGTACGGGCGGGCAGGGGAACCCTGTCCCCATTGTCAGAGTCAAATTAAATCACTCCGGCTGGGGCAGCGCTCGACCTATTATTGCAGTCGCTGTCAACGCTGAACCAAAGCGATGGAAAGGCCAATGGACGGTTTTCATTATCAGTTTCCTTATCGGGTGCGGATCGCCGATATCAACTATGGCGGACATCTGGCTAATTCTGCCGTATTGAATATTTTTCAGGATGCCCGCATCGGTTACCTTGAAGAGCTTGGCAGCTACTCTGAATTGGATCTGGGTGGCTGCGGCATCATTTTGCCGGAAGCCCATGTTTATTTCCGGGCTGAGATGTTCTTGGGGGAGAACCTTCTGGTTGGAGTCCGCTGTCGCCAAATCAAACGTTCCAGCTTTACTCTTGACTATCGGATTGAACGTGATGGTCAGGTCACGGCTGAAGGGGAGACGCCGGTGGTCTGTTTTGATTATCAGCAGCGCAAAGCTTGTCGGATCCCGGAGGAGTTTCGCGCGAAATTGTGCAAATTCGAAGGACTTTGACTCTTTTCTCTGACCCTGCTGACAGTTTATTCAAAAAGCCCCTTAGGCTTTTCTCCTATATCATCAGGGGAATCAAATTTTTTCAAGAATCCCTTCTGTAAGAAAATTAAAACCCTTGCTGTTCCATGCTCGGTCGTCTCGCTAATATCCATATTGTGGGGAACGGAACCACTTCTCCTAAGCCGACCAGGGGGCCGTCGGAGTTTCTGTCCGGCAAGCGGGCTGAAAGCCGGCTTTCTCCTTGACGGGGCAGGGGGGCTAGAGGTATTGTGCGCAGCAAAAATACGACTGTTTAAGGAATGTTAGACATGGAAGAATTAAACGAATTACTGCAGCAGCGCCGGGCTAAAATCGAAACATATCGCGAGGCCGGCGTAAATCCTTTTGCCAATGACTTCAAGGTAACCCATACCACCGGTCAAGTGCAGGAGGCGCATGCTGCGGATGACAAGGATAAACTCGAAAATTGCGAACTCGAATATCGGATCGGTGGCCGGATCATGGCCCGGCGCGATTTCGGCAAAGCGGCGTTTTTGCAGCTGCAGGATGGCGCCGGCCGCCTGCAGGTCTACGTTGCCAAGAATCAGGTTGGCGCTGAGGCATTTGAGCAATTTAAAAGGTTTGACATCGGCGACCTGGTTGGGGTTTGTGGAGTTCCGTTTCGGACTAAAACCGATGAGCTGTCGCTGCGCGCCGGTGAGATCCGCCTGCTGACCAAGTCGTTGCTGCCGCTGCCGGAAAAGTGGCATGGGCTGACTGATGTCGAGACCCGCTATCGGCAGCGTTATCTCGATCTGATCGTCAATCCCGATGTCCGCGAGGTGTTTCGCAAGCGCAGCCAGATCGTCAGCCTGATCCGCGAGTTCATGATCGTCAACGATTATCTCGAAGTCGAGACGCCGATGATGCAGCCGGTGGCCGGCGGTGCCACCGCCAAGCCGTTTGTCACTCATCACAATACCTTGAAGATGGATCTGTTCTTGCGGATTGCTCCCGAGCTTTACCTGAAGCGGCTGGTGGTTGGCGGCTTTGACCGGGTCTTCGAAATTAACCGTAACTTCCGCAACGAGGGGATTTCGATTCAGCATAACCCGGAATTCACCATGATGGAGTTTTATCGGGCCTATGCCACCTATCACGACCTGATGGATTTCACCGAAGAGCTGATCTGTCATGTGGCGGATAAGGTCTGTGGCGGTTTAGTCATTCCTTATGGCGACAAAGAGGTTGATCTGACCCCACCCTGGGAGCGCTTGACGCTGAAGGAGTCAATCATCAAGTACGGCGAAGTCGAGGCTGCTGTGCTCGAAGATCGCCAGCAGAGTTTCAATTACGCGAAATCCCTTGGTTTGGAACTGGATGAGGGGATCGGGCATGGTAAACTGCTGGCGGAAATTTTTGATGAAGTCGTCGAACCGAAACTCTGGCAGCCGACCTTTATCACCGAATATCCGACGGAAATTTCTCCTTTGTCACGCAAAAATGATGAACGTCCCGAGGTCGTCGATCGTTTCGAGCTGTTTATCGTTGGTCGCGAGCTGGCCAACGCGTTTTCCGAGTTGAATGATCCCCTTGATCAGAAGGAACGTTTTCTTCACCAGCTGGAAGAGAAGGCTGCCGGCGATGAGGAGGCTCATGAGATGGACGAGGACTACATCCGCGCTCTTGAGTATGGTCTGCCTCCTACCGCGGGTGAAGGGATCGGTATCGATCGGCTGGTGATGCTGTTAACCAATTCGGCATCGATTCGCGATGTCATTCTCTTTCCGCAACTCAGACCCGAAGTCGGCTGACCGGCTGACCGGAACGGCTCTTCATGTCTTACGAATTGTTTGTCAGTCTCCGCTACCTGCGTGCCAAGCGGAAGCAGACCTTTATCTCGGTTATTTCCTTTATCTCTATTGCCGGGGTCACGCTCGGCGTCGCTGCGCTGATTCTGGTCCTGGCCGTGATGACCGGGTTCACCGATGGCGTGCGACAGCAGATCCTTGGTAATGTGCCGCATGTGCTGATCCAGAAATTCGGCACCGGAATCGATAGCTACCAGCCGCTGGTTGAAGCTGCACGGCAGGTACCGCATGTCATTTCAGCGACTCCCTATGTATCCAAAGAAGCAATGCTCCTGTCGCGCGGAAATGTTTCTGCGGTCAGCGTCAAGGGGGTCGACGATCAGCACAAGGTGTTCAGCCAGGGATTGTTGACGGTTGATGAACGGCCGATCAAGGAGCTGTTCTTTGATTCGGCCAACGAGCGGCCAGGCATCATTATCGGCATCGATACCGCGACCAGTCTTGGGGTCGCGGTTGGCGACGCCATCAATGTGATCCCGCCGATGTTTACCATTACCCCCTTCGGCATGATCCCGAAGATGAAACCTTTTCTGGTTGTAGGGATTTTTGAGAAACAAAGCAGCCTGGTGGACAGCTTTTACGCCTACATTCCTCTGGAAATTGCCCAGAAATTTTTCGATTCGGATGGCGCCGTCAGCGGAGTGGAGCTCGAGGTCGATCGTTTTGACCAGGCGCCGCAGGTGGCGCAGCGGCTAAGCGAACAGTTCGAGTTTCCCTTTGTCATCCGTCCCTGGCAGAGTATTTACGGGTCCTTTCTTTCCGCCCTCAAGCTGGAAAAGTTGGGCTTGTTCATCGTCCTGGCGATTATTGTGCTGGTCGCTGCTTTCAATATTGCCACCACCCTGATCATGGTGGTCATGGAAAAGAGTAGGGATATCGCGATTTTACGGGCGATGGGTGCCAATGCACGCAGCATTATGAAAATTTTTGTTCTCGAAGGCTTTATTATCGGAACCATGGGAACTTTGCTCGGCACCGGCCTTGGGGTCTTTCTGGCGCATTATGCCGATGCCCTGATCAAATTTCTGGAGCGCTCCTTCGGCATTCAGATCTTCGATCAGGCGGTTTACGGAATGGAGCGCTTTCCATCGGAAATCATCGTCGCTGATGTTATTGCGGTCATGGCGATGGCGATGGCCATCTCATTGCTGGCGACAATTTATCCTGCCTGGCGTGCCTCGCGGATGGATCCTGCTGAGGCGCTGCGCTATGAATGAGCCAGCCATGATTGAGATCTGTGATCTGCAGAAAAGCTTTGCCACCCCCGGTGGAACGATCACTGTGCTGCAGAATATCAATCTGAAGATCTGTGCCGGCGAGCGTGTTGCGGTGGTTGGGACCTCTGGCGCCGGCAAGACCACCCTGATGCATATTCTTGGCGGCCTGGATCGGCCCACGGCTGGTCAGATCCTGTTCGAGGGTCAGAGCCTCTTTGCCCTGCGCGGCGGCAACCTGGATGCTTTTCGCAATCAGACCGTCGGCTTTGTCTTTCAGTTTCATCAGTTGCTGCCTGAGTTTTCTGCCTTGGAAAATGTCATGATGCCCTTGCTGATTGGCCGGGTGGCCCGCTCTGCCGCTGCTACGCAGGCAACTGAGGTGTTGAGGGAGGTTGGCCTCGGGCATCGGTTGAGTCACAAGCCGGGGGCCCTTTCCGGTGGTGAGCAGCAGCGGGTCGCTATTGCTCGGGCCCTGGTGCGTGAACCCAGGTTGTTGCTTGCTGATGAGCCGACCGGAAATCTGGACAGCAAGACGTCCGAGGAGATCATGGGCCTTTTGAACCAGCTGCATCGGACTCGCGGGCTGACCATGGTTATCGTCACTCATAATGACCAGCTCGCCGCCAGTCTTGATCGGGTCTTGAGGATCGAAGATGGACTGCTGGCAAGGGACATCCTGAATTAAGCCTGAGCGGGATGCGAGCCATGAGGTGAGGGCGCCATGCCGACTTGAGAGAGTGGTTTTGCCGGCGAAAATCGGTTGTCTTCTGATTTGTCGCTTTGCCGATTCAGGTTGAACTCGCAACGCCGATTTCCTATAATCCGATTTTTTGCCCTAAATTTATGTTTACTGAGGGAATTTAATGCTGAATAAAGTGCTGTTGACACTTTGTCTCTTTCTCCTGGCCGCGACAGCCTACGCCAGCAGTTTTAAGGTGTCTGACATCCAGGTGGCGGGGAACAGCCGGATTGAGGCAGCGACCATCCTGGCTGCCATTCCGATCCGCCCCGGCGACCAGGTCAGCCTCGAAGATGTCGACCAGGCGATGCGCAGCATCTTTGCTTTGGGGCGCTTTGAAGATATTTCTGCTGAAATGACCGAGGTTCAGGGCGCCAAATTGCTGACATTTGTCGTCAGCGAACTGCCGCTGGTGCGGGATGTCAGGTTTTCCGGCAATGAGGAACTCAGCGAAGACAAGCTACGGCCACTGGTCAGCGTAAAAATCCCTGAACTGTTCAGTCACTCCAAGGTTAAAGCCAGCGTCAGAGCGATAGAAAATGCCTACGCCGAGGATGGCTACCATGCCGCTTCCGTTGAGCCTGAGGTTGAGGTCGACGATCGCGATGAGGCAACCCTGACTTTTAATATCAAAGAGGGTGACAAGGTTCTGATCGATGAGATCGGTTTTATCGGGAATCAGGTTTTTAAAGCTGACCAGCTAAAAGATGCCATGGAGACCAGGGAGCGCTGGTGGCTCTCCTGGCTGACCGGGCGAGGTGCTTATCAGCAGGATGTCGTCCAGGTTGATCTGGAGCGGCTTAAAGCCTTTTATCACGATCACGGTTACCTGGATGTCAAGGTCGCTCAGCCGGATGTCAGGCTGATTGAGGACGATAAGTATTTGCAGCTGGCAATCGAAATCAATGAAGGGCCGCAATATAAAACCGGCTCCATCGATATCAAGGGGGATCTGCTCAAGCCGAAAGCTGAATTGCTTGAACAGGTCAGCTTGACGCCGGGTGAGGTTTTCAGCCGTGGTGAGCTGCGGAACAGCGTCATCGCACTGACCGACCTCTATGCCGATCAGGGCTTTGCTTATGTCAACGTGGCACCGTTGACCAATCAGAACAAGGAAGAGCTGCTGGTTGATCTGGTTCTGGACATTGAACAGGGCACCAAGGTTTATGTTGAGCGGGTGGAGATCCGTGGCAACACCAAGACCCGGGATAAGGTTATCCGCCGCGAGATTCCTCTGGCTGAGGGTGATCTTTACAGCGCGACCAAGATAAAGGCCGGCAACCGCCGTTTGCGCAATCTGGGTTTTTTCGAAGAGGTCAATGTGACCAGCAAGCCAGGTTCAGATCTCAGCCATTCCGTACTGAATGTTGATGTCAAAGAACAGGCGACAGGGACTTTTTCCGTCGGCGCCGGTTTCTCCTCCGTCGATCAGTTTATTGCCCAGGGCTCTATCAGTCAGGATAATTTTCTCGGTTATGGGGTCAAGCTGAACCTGTCCGGCTCCTTCAGCGGTAAGAGTTCGACCTTCCAGGTGGGGGTCAGCGACCCTCATTTCCTCGATACCGACTGGACCCTGGCCGGCGAACTGTACAAGACAGAGCGGGAGTTTGACGATTACGACGAAAAACGCTCCGGCGGGTCGATTACCGCCGGACACCCGATCGCCAAATATACCAAAGGCTTCTTGACCTACAGGTATGAAGAGCTGGAAATTTTCAATATCGATAAGGAAGAGGTCACGAACCAGTTTATTCTCGATCAAGAGGGTGAATCGACCCTCTCTTCTGTAACTGGCACTATCGTTCGCAACAGCACCGACTATCACCTTGATCCCAGCGAAGGTGGGATTTTCAAGTTTTCTTTGGAATATGCCGGACTAGGTGGCACCGAGGATTTTATCAAGACTAATGTTGAACATCGGCACTTTTTTCCGCTGTTCTGGGATACGGTCTTCTCCATCCATGGAGAAATCGGCTATCTGCTTTCAACCAGCAATGAGGAAACCCCGATCGGGGAACGTTACTTCCTTGGCGGCATTCGCAATCTGCGTGGTTTTGAGACGCGCGAGGTCGGTCCCAAAGAGGATGACTCATTTATCGGCGGTGAAAAGATGGCCTATTTCAACCTCGAATACATCTTTCCCCTCTACAAAAAACTCGGTTTGAAGGGGTTGGTCTTTTACGACACCGGCAATGCCTGGCTGGAAGAGGATGATTATTTCTCCAACATGCGCCACAGCGTCGGAGCGGGTATCCGCTGGCAAAGCCCACTCGGGCCGCTGCGTTTTGAATGGGGATACAACCTCGATCCGCGAGAGGATGAAAAAGATTCAGTATTCGAATTTTCGATCGGTTCAGCCTTTTAACGGCTGGAAATTTACAGGAGGAAAATCATGAAAAGAATTTTCATTGCGCTTATCGCTGTTCTTTTGCTGGCAGCACCGGCTATTGCTGAAACCAAAATCGGTATGGTCGATCTACAGAAAGCTTTAAATCGCTCTAAGGCTGGCATGGCAGCCAAGCAAGAGATTGAAGGCCAGCTGAAAAAGTTTGAAGCGGAATTCAAGAGCAAACAAAATGAATTGATATCGCTGAAGGATGAACTGGAAAAGCAGGCGGTTCTGCTATCGGACAGTGCCAAGGCTGAAAAAGAGCTCGAATATCAAAAAAATGTCAAAGATTTGCAGCGTTTCAACAAAGATGTGAAAGATGAACTGCAGCAAAAGGATACTGCGCATACCAAGCGAATTTTGAACGAGCTGTTCGCTATTCTGCAAAAAATTGGTAAGGATGGCGGCTATACCATGGTCATCGAGAAAAACGAGGGTGCCGTGATCTATTCCGACGAGACGATCGACCTGACCGACGAACTGATTAAAGCCTACGACGCAAAACAATAATAAATCCGGGATTAGTAATGGCAACACTTCAACAATTAGCTGATCTGGTTGGCGGGCAGATTCAAGGCGATGCGGCACTTGAGATCAACCGGGTATTCCCGATCGATCTGGCCGGCGACGGGGACATCACTTTTATCGCCAACCCGAAGTATCTGACAAAATTGAAAGATAGCAGGGCTTCGGCGATTATTGTCGCCCCGGGCGTCGATGCACCTGAACATAATCTTTTGATTTGCGCCAACCCTTATCTGGCATTTGCGAAAATCCTGACCTGTCTGCAGGTCCCCGACCTGCCGGTTCAGGGAGTCATGCCCGGCGCCATGGTGGCGGAAAGTGCGACCATAGCTGAAAGTGCAACGATTCATCCTGGCTGCGTGATCGGTGAAAATGTTGTTATCGGTGCTGGGACGACCCTGTTCGCCAATGTGGTTGTGTATGACAATGTCTCCATCGGCGAGAATTGTCTTTTACATGCCGGTTCCATTGTCCGCGAGGGGTCCGTTCTTGGCCAGCGGGTGATCCTGCAACCTGCCGCGGTGATCGGTTCCGATGGGTTTGGTTTTGCACCGGATGGCAGCAGCTACTACAAAATCCCCCAGGTTGGGATCGTGGTTCTTGAAGATGATGTTGAGATCGGTTCCTGCAGCTGTATTGACCGCGCGGCGCTTGGGGAAACCCGAATCCGCCGTGGCACCAAAATCGACAACCTGGTGCAGATCGGACACAACGCAGAAATAGGCGAAGATACAGTGATGGCGGCTCAGGCCGGCGTCTCCGGGAGTACCAAAATCGGCGGCCATTGTACCTTTGGCGGACAGTCGGCGGTTGCCGGGCATCTGACCATTGGCGACAATGTCACCATCGGCGGTCGCGGTGGGGCAACGGGCAACGTCAAGCCGAATCAGGTTCTGTCCGGTCTGCCGTTGATGCCGCACAAACAGTGGCTGAAGGCCTCCATGTCGATGGCAAAACTGCCGGAAATGCGTAAGGACTTGCAACAGCTGAAAAAGCGTCTCGAGGATCTCGAGGCGCAATTGAAAGAGGATTGATATGCTTGAATTGAATATCAAGGAGATTATGGAGGTTCTGCCGCATCGCTACCCTTTTCTGCTGGTTGATCGGATAGAAGAGGTCGAAGATGGCAGAAGGGTGCTCGGTTATAAAAATGTTACCATCAATGAACCTTTTTTCCAGGGGCACTTCCCCGGTCATCCGATCATGCCAGGGGTTTTGATCATCGAGGCGATGGCGCAGGTTGGTGGTGCTTACGTATCGGTAAAAGACAAAATTGGTGATGATCGCGTGACCTATTTTGTCGGCATTGACAAGGCCCGGTTTCGCAAGCCGGTGGTGCCAGGGGATGTCCTTCGCATAGAGCTTGAGTTGCTGTCTTCCCGGCGCGGAATCTACCAGTTTGTCGGTAAGGCCTATGTTGCCGAGACCCTTGTCGCCGAAGCAGAGCTTAAAGCAACTTTTGCAGACAAATAGTTTGGAGAATTCCATGATTCATCCGACTGCGATTATCGCACCGGGAGCACAGCTTGATTCATCAGTTCGCGTTGGCCCTTTTGCGGTCATCGGCGAGCATGTCAGTATTGGCCCTGGAACGACGGTCGGCCCCCATGCGGTCATTGAGGGTCGGACAGAGATCGGCAGCGATAATCAGATCTTTCAATTCAGCTCAGTGGGTGCGATTCCGCAGGACCTGAAATTTCATGGTGAAGACTCCACCCTGAAAATTGGTGATCGCAACAAGATACGCGAGTTTGTCACCATCCACCTGGGAACCGCCGACGGGGGGGGAGTGACCAACGTCGGCAATGATAATCTGTTTATGGCCTATTCTCACGTGGCCCATGACTGTATTGTCAAAGACCATGTCATCCTCGCCAATTGCGCGACCCTGGCCGGGCATGTGGAGATTGACGATTATGCCATCCTCGGTGGTTTGTCTGCAGTGCATCAGTTTGCCCGGGTCGGTTGTCATGTGATGGCCAGTGGCGGCTCAATGATCGCCCAGGATGTGGCCCCGTATTCGATTGTCCAGGGAGATCGGGCCACCACGGTTGGTCTTAACCTGACCGGCTTGAAGCGGCGAGGCTACACTAAGGAGGCTCTGGCCAACATCAAGCAGATGTACAAACTGGTGTTTCGCTCCAACCTTAAATTAGAGGAAGCCATCGAGAAAATTCAGCAGGACTTTGATGGTGCAGCGCCTGAAGTTGCGATTTATCTTTCTTTCCTGCAAAAGAGCGAACGTGGCTTGGCACGTTAGCAGAACCAGATAAATCTCTACTGTTTGTTGATGGCAAAAGTTGCGAGTTCCTGAGGGTGCTCGCCTTTTGTTTTTAGGATCAGGACTAGGATATGCCAAAAACTGCCGATCCGGCACACAATGTTCTCATCGTCGCTGGAGAGGCCTCGGGGGATCTGCATGGCAGCAATTTGCTTGCCGCCGCCGCAGAACATTACCCCCAGATGCGTTTTTATGGCGTCGGAGGCGAGAAGATGCATGCGGCCGGCTGCCGGATTCTCTTCTCCGCTGATGAATTGTCGGTCATGGGGGTCGTTGAGGTGGTCGCACAGCTGCCGAAAATTATTCGCCGTTTTCGCCAGCTCAAGCAGGTTCTCAATGGCCCGAAACGGCCGGACCTGCTGGTTTTGATCGATTTTCCAGATTTCAATCTGCGCCTGGCCAAAGTTGCCAAGGCGGCGGGGGTGCCGGTTCTTTATTACATCAGCCCCAAAGTCTGGGCCTGGCGAAAAGGCCGGGCCAGGCTGCTCGCTGAACGGGCCGATCGGTTGGCCCTGATCTTTCCCTTCGAAGTGAGCATTTTTCAACCTCTGGGAGCTAAGGCCGAATATGTCGGCAACCCTTTGCTGGATGAGTTCAGCAAGAATCAACCGCAGAACCTGTTGCGCGGTCGCCTGGATATTCAGGCCGAGACAGAGATTATCGGTATTTTCCCAGGTAGCCGCAACAGTGAGTTGCGCTACATTTTGCCGACCCTGATTGAAACGGCCCAATTGCTACATCAGCAAAGACCTGCGGCTAAATTCCTCTTGCCGGTCGCTCCTTCATTATCCCGGGAGCTGCTGGAAAAAAGTTTCGCCGAGACCGATCTGCCAGTCACTTTTGTTGAAGATAATATCTACGAGGTTGCTTCGGCCTGTAATGCGGTTCTAAGCGTTTCAGGGACGGTGACACTGCAGATTGCCCTGGTTGGAACGCCGATGGTTATTCTGTACAAAGTCGCTCCTCTTAGCTATGCCATAGGCAAGCGGCTCATATCGGTTGACCATATCGGGTTGCCGAACATCGTTGCCGGGAAAACGATCGTCCAGGAGCTGATTCAGGATGAAGCAACACCGGAGAATCTGTCTCTTGAGCTGCAGCGGATACTTGATGATGAGGACTATCGCGGGCGCATGCTTGAGGGGCTGGCGCGCGTCAAAGACCTCATGGGAGAGCCTGGCTGCTCGCTCCGGGTCGCCGGACTGGCGCATGAACTGCTGACGCAATGAAGCTATTGCTTTGAAGAGGACTTAAGCTAAGTGGCAAAGCAAACCGGACAGGTGTATCGACGCCTGTTGGCTTATTCAAAACCTTACACCCGCCGCATTCTGCTGGCGATGGTCGCATCGCTGGGGGTTGCCGGGTCCGACGTGGCTATCGCCAAGCTGGTACAGCCGCTGGTCGATTACGTTCTGGCCGCGCAGACGATGAGTCTGGTCAATCTGTCCGCCGTGGTGGTCATCGCCCTCGCAGCAATCAAAGGTGCCTCCCGCTACGTTCAAGAGTATTTTATCAAGACCGCCGGACAGCTGGTAGTCCAGGATTTGCGTAACGATGTTTTCGGCCATTCCCTTGATTTGTCAATGGGATTTTATGCAAAAACGCCTTCAGGTTCGGTCGTCTCACGCATTCTCAACGACATCGGCATGTTGCAGAAATCTGCTGCCGATGAACTGGTTGCGGTCTTACGAGAGGGGCTGACCCTGATCGGCATGGTCTCGTTGCTTTTTTACAACGATTGGCGTCTGGCGGTGGTGGCCTTCACCGTTTTGCCCGTAGCTGTGCTGCCGGCCTCGTATATTGGCCGGCGGATAAAAAAATATGTGCGCAAAAGTTTGGCGAATATTGGCCTGTTGACCTCCATTTTGCAGGAGTCGTTCAGCGGCATCAAAGTTGTCAAGGCTTTCGGCACCGAAGGTGACGAGAAACAGAAATTCCGTTCGGAGAACAATAATTATTACCAGCGAATGAAAAAAGTTATCCGCTACGATGCCGCTTCAGCACCGATCATGGAGTTGTTGTCCTCATTTGGTGCGGCCGGTGTATTGTGGTACGGGCTGCAGAGGGTTATGGAGGGTGCCATGACCCAGGGTGAGCTGATGTCCTTTATTGTCGCCATGGGGATGATGTATGCGCCGATGAAGCGGCTGATTAAAACCAACAACGTCATCCAGAAAGCGGTGGGAGCAGCCGAGCGGGTTTTTGAACTGCTTGACCAGCCTATCGACATCTATGATGTACCAGGAGCTATTAATCTGCGTGACGTCCGGGGACACGTATGTTTTGAGCAGGTCGATTTCGGCTATGACGATGAATTGGTCCTGAAGGGGTTCAGCCTCGATGTCCCTCCGGGCGAGGTGGTAGCTTTGGTCGGTGCCAGCGGTGCCGGGAAATCGACCCTGGTGGGTTTGCTGTCCAGGTTCTATGATCCGCTGCACGGGCGCATTGCCATAGACGGCCAGGATATCTCCCAGGTAACCCAGGCCAGCTTGAAGCAGCAGATCGCCCTGGTTGACCAGGAAACTTTTCTGTTTCACGATACCCTGCTGAATAATATCCGTTATTCCAAACCCGAAGCGAGCGAAGCAGAGGTACGCCAGGCGGCGCAGATGGCCTATGCAGACGATTTCATAAGTGCGATGCCCGATGGTTATGCAACGGTTATTGGCGACCGCGGGGTCCGCCTGTCGGGCGGGCAGCGACAGCGGATCTGTATCGCCAGAGCGATTCTTCGCGATGCTCCCATTCTGCTGCTTGATGAGGCGACCAGCGCTCTGGATACTGAAAGTGAAGCGGTGGTGCAGCGTGCTCTCGGTAATCTGATGCGCAACCGGACCACCTTCGTTGTTGCCCATCGCTTGTCGACGGTGATGCACGCTGACCGGATTCTGGTCATGGAGGATGGTGAGTTGAAGGAGCAGGGCAGTCACCAGCAGCTGCTGCAGCACGGCGGACTTTACAAACGTCTTTATGATGTTCAGTTTCAGGAGCAGGCCGGATGAAGCTGGGAGATCGTCTGCTGGTCGCCGTCGCGCCCTTTCTTGCCTCCTGGGTGATTCGCCTGCTCTACCGGTTGAACCGGATCGAGTTTATCGGCGAAGAGCATCCAAAGGCGATCTGGGGGCGCGGAGAGCATTTGATTCTGGCTTTCTGGCACGATCAGCTTCTCTTGATGGTCAAAGGTTATCGCGGTCCTGGCAGCAAAATTCTGATCAGTGCCTCGAAAGACGGCGAACTTATCGCCCGGGTGATGCAGTATTTCGGGCAACAGGCGGTTCGCGGCTCCTCTTCTCGTGGAGGGAGGGCTGCATTTAAGAAATTGGTCGCTTTGGCGAAAGAAGAGGTTGATTTGGTGATTACCCCGGATGGTCCCAAGGGGCCGCGCCATGAGCTAAAGGATGGTGTCGTGCAGTTGGCGCGCCTGGGAAGTCGGCCGGTGGTTCCCATGGCTTTTGCCTGCAGTCGCGGACACCGTTTTGCTTCCTGGGATAGATTCCTGCTGCCGTACCCCTTTGGGCGTGGTGTGTTCAGTTTCGGACCGGCGGTCAACTATGAGAAAGGTGAAAATGGAGACCGTTTTCGCGAACGGTTGATCGAAGCTATGGAAACCAATCAGCAACAAGCCGAAGCGCATTTGGAGAAGTCCGGTGTATCCGCTGTATAATCTTCTGCTGCTATTAGCGGCTGTCTTTCTGGTGCCTCTCTATCTGTTGCGAGGGGTTCGCTATGGCAAGAGCAGGCGTGGCATTCGGGAGCGGCTGGGGCATTTCTCGGATGAACAGCTGGCCTGGTTGGAAGGGGCAAAAATCATCTGGGTGCATGCTGTCTCGGTTGGTGAGACACGGGCCGCCAGCCCTCTGTTGAAAGAGTTGCGCAGCACCTATCCCGACTACAAAATTCTCTTGACGAATGTCACCGAGACCGGCCATGCCGTCGCCAAAGAGCATCCAGATGTTGATTTCTGCCTTTTTTTTCCGTTTGATTTTTCCTGGACGGTGCGTCGCGTTCTGCAACTGGTCAACCCGCACATGATCGTGATCGTGGAGACGGAAATCTGGCCGAACTTTGTTCGACAGGCTAACCTTCTCGATATTCCGCTGGTGATGGTGAATGGTCGCTTGTCAGATCGATCTTTTCCCCGCTATCGCCGCTTCCGCTTTATTCTGAGGCCGTTGTTGGAGTGTTTTTCCGCCTTCTGCATGCAATCTCAGGTCGATGCCGAGAGGATTCGTCACCTGGGCGCTGATTCGATGCGGATTGAAAATACCGGCAATCTAAAGTTTGACCATGATTTGATCGAACTGTCAGCAGAAGAACTGGCCGGGTTGCGGCAATCGTTCTGTTTACCGGAAAGCCTGCCGGTGCTGGTTGCTGGCAGTACCCATGCTGGAGAAGAAAAACAGCTGGTCAGCATCTATCGTTCCCTCCTTGACGAGGGGCGTCAGCTGCTTTTGGTGATCATCCCCAGGCATCCTGAGCGTTGTCGCGAGGTAGAAAAACTGCTTGCAGAGGGAAATATTGTCTCCCGCATGCGCAGCAGTCTGAAGAGCGATCAGCCGCTGCTGTCCTCCGGGCAGGCGCTGCTGGTCGATACCCTAGGTGAGGTCCTCGATTTTTATGCGGTCGCTGAGCTGGTGTTTGTTGGTGGCAGTCTCGTGCCGATTGGCGGGCATAATATGCTCGAGGCGGCGTTGCTGGGAAAGGCCGCCCTTTTCGGTCCCCATATTCACAATTTCCGCGAAATTTCCGCCAAGCTGGTTCGGTCTGGTGCCGGGATCAAAGTGGCGAATCAAAACGAGCTGCGGCGGCAGGTCGCCTTGTTGCTGGATGATCCGGTTCGCTGCCGGGCGATGGGGCAGACCGGCCGCGCTTTGATCGCCGAAAATGCCGGGGCAACTGAGCGAACCATGAGCCGTATCGGGAGATATATCAAGGGGTGATTAACCGCTTAGTGCACCTCCATCGCAAGGTTGCAACGCAGGGCGCCAAAGGCTTATCCGAATGGCTGTTGTTTTTCGGCCTGGTTCCATTCTCGCTGCTTTACGGTTCGCTCATGGGGTTGCGGGCGGTGGCTTATTCCTTGCGCCTTCTGCCATCCTGTAAAGCTTCTGTCCCAGTGGTATCGGTCGGTAATCTGGCAGCTGGTGGAACCGGAAAAACCCCTGTGGTCGACTGGCTGGTAAAAGAGTTCAGCCGCCTTGGACAGCGACCGGTCGTCATCAGTCGTGGTTATGGCGGGGCTTTTCAGGGAACGGTCGGTGTTGTTTCCAGGGGAAACGGTCTTGAACTTGGCGCCGAAGAAGCCGGTGATGAACCTTATCTGCTGGCCCGGCGCAATCCTGGAACGCCGGTTTTGATTGCTCGGCGCAGGAAAGACGCTGTTAAGTTTGCAGAAAAGCATCTGCAGGCTGATTTGATTCTTCTGGATGATGGGTTTCAGCATCGGGCGGTGCAGCGCGATTTGGATCTGGTGTTACTTGATGCGAACCACCCCTGTGCCAACGGCTGGCCATTGCCGGCCGGTCTGCTGCGCGAATTTCCGCTGGCGCTCAAGCGGGCCGACCTGTTGCTGCTGACCCGGGCAAAAAAGGGTGCAGAATTTTCTTTTGCCGAAAAGCCGGTCTTCTGCAGCCGTCATCAGCTGGCGGAAGAAGCCGTTTCTCTGGCCGGCGACAAAGTGAAGCTGGCAGACTTGAGAGGTCTTAAGCTGTTTGCTTTCGCTGGTATTGCTGATCCGGAGGGATTCTTCTCCAGTTTGAGAGAAATCGGCCTGCAGGTTGAGGGGTATCTGGGTTTGGCTGATCACTGCCGCTATGACAAGCAGCTACTGGGGGAAATTGTGCAGGCTGGCCAGGAGTTCGATGCCTTTATCACCACTGAAAAAGATGCGGTGAAACTGGCGGATGACAACTTTCCTGTTCCGTGTTATCAAGTGCCGATGAGTATTGTTCTAGAGGATGAGGCCGCTTTCAGAGTGGCGCTGAAAAAGAAGATATGGAGTGAATAGATGGCAGTACGCCCTGAGTTAATGGAAATCCTCGCCTGCCCCAAGTGCAAACAAGCGGTTCAGTTGGCGGAAGATGGCCAGTCGATCTGCTGTCCTGCTTGTCGCTTACGTTTTCCTGTACGTGACGATATCCCCGTGATGTTGATCGATGAAGCGACGCCTCTGGAGCCCTGAACGAAGTGGTGAATAAGCAACTTGGACAGGTTCCCCTGGCGCGGATTATGGTCCGTGGTGTCAATTGGATCGGGGATGCAGTGATGACCACCCCGGCCCTGGGCGCATTAAGGGCCACCTATCCTGAATCCGAAATCGTGCTGGTGGCCAATCCGCTGGTGGCCGAACTCTTTGCTGAGCACCCCAGTATCGATCGGGTGATGGTCTTTGATAAGCAGGGCCGTCATCAGGGAATTGCTGGTTTCTGGAAAATGGCCAGGGAATTACGATCACAGCGGTTTGACGCGGCCATTCTGCTGCAAAATGCCATCGAAGCGGCCCTGCTTGCGACCCTGGCTCTGGTGCCACGGCGTGCGGGATACACCACCGATGGCCGGCGTTTGCTGCTCAATCACCCTGTTTCTGTCAGCGCGGCGGATAAGCGCTTGCACCATACCGATTATTACCTGGAACTCCTGGCGCGGCTGGGCATATCTGGAGGGGGCAGGCAGCTTCGCCTGGCCTGTAGTGATGCTGAAATGGCCTGGGCGCATGATCTCCTGGGTGAAAATAAGACCATTGCCATTAATCCAGGTGCTGCATACGGGTCAGCGAAACGCTGGCTGCCGGAGCGCTTTGCCGAAGTGGCCGATGAGTTGGCACGTCGCTACAATGCGCGAATTCTTTTGACCGGGGGGCCGGGGGAAGTGGAAATCGGTCGGGATATTGAAAAGGCCATGCGATCTGAGGCACTGAACATGGTCGGGAAAACAACGGTCCGGCAGATGATGGCTTTGCTCGCCTCCTGCCGTCTGCTGGTGACCAACGATTCCGGCCCCATGCATGCCGCCTCAGCCTTTGATATCCCTATAGTCGCCGTGTTCGGCCCGACCGATCACACCACCACCTGTCCGGCATCTGAGCGGGTCAAAATTGTTCGCAAAGAGACCGATTGCGCACCCTGTCTGTTGCGCCAATGCCCCATCGATCATCGCTGCATGACAGCAATCCAGGCCGAAGATGTTCTGGACGCTGCCTTTCAATTGCTGGATGGCGTGGCATGAAGGTTCTGATCGTCAAGGTCAGCGCGCTGGGAGATGTTATTCATAGCCTGCCGGTACTGGCTTACCTGCACAGCGCTTGTCCTGAGGTGGAAATCGACTGGATGGTAGAGGAGGGCTTCAGCTCCGTTCTCAATGATCATCCCCTGATCGATCGAGTGATCCCGATAAAGACCAAACACTGGCGTAAGCTGTCTCTTTTACGCATGCTCAAGGAGGTCGGCAGTTTTATTGGTGAATTGCGCCAGTCCCGTTATGATTTTGTCTTCGATCTCCAGGGGAACAGCAAAAGCGGTTTTTTTACCCTGCTCAGTCGTGGCCGGGGAAAGTACGGTTTTGATTTCCGGCAGGTACGCGAGTGGCCGAATCTGCTGGCGACCAATCACCGTGTTGCGCTAAGCGAAGAGGAGCACCATGTCGCCCAGCGTGCCCTGGCTGTCGTGCAGGCTGCAGTCCCCTCTGCAAAAATGCCACCCTTGGCTGGCCCGCTGCATGTGTTGCCAGAGGCAAGAGAGCAGGTGGAACGCCAGCTGCAGGAATTACAGCTGGGGGAGCGTTCCTTGGTCGTGCTACATTACGGTACGACCTGGCAGACCAAGCTGTGGAGTCTGGAAGGTTGGCAACAGCTTGCCGTGAAATTAATTAACCAGACGAAATTGATGCCGCTGCTCACCTGGGGGAACGAGGCGGAGCTTCAGGCGGCAACCGCCATTGCCCGGGCAACGGATAATCGGGCGCTGATCTGGCCCAGGGGGAGTTTACCTGAGCTGGTGGCGCTGCTAAAGCGGGTCGACCTCGTTGTCGGTTGTGATACCGGGCCAATCCACATTGCTGCTGCCTTGGGAACACCGACTGTGTCCTTATATCGTGTGACCGACGCCAGGCGTAATGGTCCGCTAGGGGATAATCATCGTTGCTTGCAGACCCCTCTTGAATGCGCTCGGTGCTTACGCAAAGAATGTGAGCGCGATGAGCAGTGCTCTATGTCCATTACGGCCGAAGAGGTTTATCGGGCGATTATTGAGTTGACCGGCCAGCCAAAAGGATCGACTAAAGAGATGAAAGAGGCGATCGATGCGAGAAAGGATAGCTCAGCACCTGCAACACCATATCCAGGTTTTTCAACAGGTCGTGCTGCCTCTGGCGGCTGACATTGAAAGCTGTGCCTGGAAAATCTGTCAAACACTACAGGCCGGCAACAAACTCCTCATTATGGGGAATGGCGGTTCCGCTGCCGATTCCCA
>CAMYNR010000032.1 GCA_947259715.1 uncultured Desulfuromonadales bacterium | reverse complement strand
CCCGATTCGTTCCAGCTCGTCTTTCAGGAATCTGCTGTCGAAGGCCGCATTGTGGGCAACCAGCGGGTGATCGGCAATAAAAACTGCAAACTCCTGCATTGCTTCGGCATTCGATGGCGCATGGGTGAGCATGCGGTTGCTAATCCCGGTGAAGTTTTCGATAAATGGATCGATCGCAAAGCCAGGATTCATCAGGCTCTGAAAACGGTCAACAATCCGTCCTGAAGCAACCAGGACTGCGCCAACCTCGATAGCTCTGGCTCCCTGGGCCGGAGACATGCCGCTGGTTTCGAAATCAAGGATGACCAAGGGGTGACTGAGATCTGGTGTCAGCATAGGCGTCACTTTCTCGCTGGTAGAATCTTTTCTAAGGGATAGCAATATCTTTGATAGGGTAAAATATTGAGCCGCAGAAGAGCTAGAAAAATCGAATTCCCGCCTGACTGATATTCGCTTTGGCAGCTGAATTCTAAGTTGATTTTTGTCATGATGATGGCTATGGGAAATATGAAACAATCAGCACAGATCGACCAGCCGCAGTGGCGTCCTATCCCGCCGGAGCTGAGCGATGGGCTGACCAGGGCCAAATTGCCCCGCCGGCGGGCTCGCACCTGGGCTCTGGTGCTGCAGGCGCGTGGCATGGCCTATCGCTTGGAGCAGCAGGGCGCCGAGTGGCAGCTGCTGGTGCCGGTGAATGACTATGCGACAGCTGTGCACGAACTGCGCAGCTACGAGGAGAATAACCGCAACTGGCCGCCGCCGCAGCCGAAAGAGCAGGAGAGGCCCGATAACAGCAGTCAGGTCATCGTTATCCTGCTCCTGCTGGCGGTCTTTCATCATCTGACCCGGGTGAATTTCAGCCTGTTTGGGGCGAGCCCGATCGATTGGCTGGCCCACGGCCATGCCCATGCCGAAAAAATTCTGCAGGGGGAATGGTGGCGCGTGTTGACCGCCCTGACTCTGCACTCGGGCTGGCTGCACCTGTTCAGTAACCTCTGTATTGGCAGTCTGTTTATCGTGCGTCTCTGCCGCGACCTTGGCGCCGGTCTCGGCTGGACGCTGGTGATTGCCGCCAGCGCGCTCGGCAACCTGATCAATGCCATCCTGCAGCAGCCGGATCATCGCTCGATCGGTGCATCGACAGCCGTCTTCGGTGCCGTCGGAGTGCTTGCGGCGATCAATCTACTGCGCTATCGGCTCAGCCTTTACCGGCGCTGGGCATTGCCGGTAGCTGGCGCTTTGGGACTTCTGGCGCTGCTTGGCGCCTCTGGTGAGAACACCGATCTTGGCGCTCACCTGTTCGGATTTGCTGTTGGACTGGGTGTCGGGCTGGTGACCGAATACCTGCTGGAACGCTATGGTCGACCGGGCAAGGAACTTAACCTGTTGCTCGCCACAGGTAGTGGTGCGCTGGTCCTGTTGAGCTGGCTGCTGGCGATTTTTTGAAACTGAGCCCCGCCGCCAATTTCATGCGGCAGGGCTCGGTAGGGAGAAAATCAGAGAATCTCAACCAGCTCGAATTCGTAAGTCAGGTCTTCTCCCGCCAGAGGGTGGTTGGTGTCGAGGCTGACCTCTTCCTCAGTCACATCGACAATTGTCACCATGTAGACCTCATCATCTTCGCCCGTCACCTCAAGCCCCTGACCGACTTCGGGAGTGATTTCTGCAGGAAACTCACTGCGTTTAACCGTAAAAACATTCTCCGGATTGTAATCGCCAAAGGCATCTTCCGGCGAAATGGTGACAGTTTTTTTCTCCCCCGGAGCCATGCCGATCAGCGCCTCTTCGATCGGAACATAGAACTGTTCCTCACCGATCACCAGGTCCATCGGACCAGCCTCATGGCCACACTGATCATCCTCGCAATCATGCTGAGGATCAGGGTAGGTGCTGTCGATCAAACTGCCGTCTGCCAGTTTGCCATTGAAATTAATGCGAACCCGGTCGCCTTTTTTTGCCTGGCGCATCTGTATAATCCTTCCAGTATTGAGTGCTTTGTTTCACTGACTGCCGTTTCTAGCACAGCCTTGTCGATAAGAAAAGTATGAAGAATCGGCTGAGGGAGGGATTGCTATACGGGATGATAGGCAGGTAAACTAAAAGCAACGCAATTTTTACAAAAGGAGACAGCAATGTTAGATGGCTTCATTATTGGTCTGTTACTTTGGGGCGGGCCTGCCTTGCTGGTCTGGTTATTCGTCGGCCCAATCAAGCTTGGTCGGCGTTTTCGACATCATTGATCTGTTGGTTTATTTCTTCTGAAAAAGGCGGTCGCCCTTGGCCGTCTTTTTTTTTATACTGTTTCGGTTTGTCCCTGAAACTTTTGCGTTGAAAGGTTGAATGATGGCTGATGAGCGGATCACCTTGAGCGATCTTAAGGAGCGGATGGCGGCGTTTGTCCGCGAGCGGGACTGGGAGCAATTCCATACGCCGAAAAATATTTCCATGTCGATTGCCATCGAAGCAGCTGAGCTGATGGAGCATTTTCAGTGGTTGACGGTTGAACAATCGAAAAAACTCGATGCCGATGCCTTGCAGGATATTGGTGAAGAATTGGCAGATATCGTGATCTACTCACTGTCGATGGCGAATTTTCTGCAAATCGATCTGGCGGAAACCGTTTTGGCCAAGATGGATAAGAACATCCGAAAATATCCGATTGAGAAGGTCCGCGGTAAAGCGCATAAATATACCTATTATCAGAAACAGGACGAGCAGGGTGAGTGAAAAACGCAAGCCTGGCCGGATCGCCAAAAAATACAGCCAGGCGGCCAGACTTCACGACCTGATCCGAATTCTCGAAGCACGCTACGGGGCCACCGTCGAAGAACTGGTCGAGGAATGTCAGGTCACCCGGCGGACCATCTATCGCGATCTGCAGGCGGTGCTTGAGGCGGGCTATCCGCTGGTCAATGAGCGTCAGGCGGATGGGCAGGTTGTTTATCGCTTTCTCTCCGGCTTTAGTAAACTGCCGCCGATCACCTTTTCCCTGGAAGAGCTGATGACGCTCTACCTCTGTCGCGGGCAGCTTGATTTTTTACAGGGAACGCCCTTTCAGGATGATCTGGATGCCATCTTTGCCCGCATCCGTTCAAATATGCCGCCACGCAGCGTCGCTCACCTGGAGAGGATTGCTGAGGCTTCTGCTCCCAGGTTTCTTGGTTTCAAGGATTACTCAAAGCAGCATGACCTGCTTGCCGATTTGCGCCGGGCGCTGTTGAAGCAGCAACGCTGCAAACTGCATTATCGACCAGCTCAGCGCCGGCGCAGCAGCTATCTGGTGGATCCCTACACCCTGCTGTTTTTTAAAAATGCGCTCTACATCGGCGGCTATGCCCACAATCGAAAGGCATTACGGTTGTTTGCCGTCGAGAGGATTGAGACACTCGAGATCCTCGATGAGCGTTTTGAGGTCCCGGAGGATTACCGCTCAGAGTCGTTGACGGGAACAGCGTTCGGGCTCGTCGATGAGGGGGAATCGCTGCCGGTCAGGCTGGCCTTCGATGCAGCGGTCGCCCACCTGATTCGCGAAAGAATCTGGCATCCCAGTCAGCAGATTGAAAAAACCGCGGACGGTGGTCTGATTCTCAGTTTTGCCGCCAGTGGAGAAAAAGAGATACTCTCCTGGGTCTATTCCTTTATCCCCCATGTGCGAGTGCTGGGGCCGGAATCCCTGCGCCAGAAATTTGTTGATGGCTTGACCAGGAGCCTGGAGTTTCAGGCTAAAGCTGCTTCAGTGTGACATATTGTGACGCTTGGATAGGTATGCTGGGAGATAACCACACTCAAACAGGAGGGTCTGATGATCTGGTTATCTTCAAATTCTGGAATAGAGCAGGGCTCCATCTATTTTGATCTGCGCAATGTCGAATTTCATTTTACCGGTAGCCGTCTTGAAGGATTGATACAGGGGCTGCTAGGTGACGGCCAAAACGAGTTTTGGGGCGAGGTGAAAATCGGCGCTGATTCTGAAGTCAAGATTTTACCACTTTGGACTGAAGACGGTGAGATCGAGGAGTTATTGCCGCATATCGACGAAGAAGATCTGAAGCAGCAATTGCTTGGCGCCATTCAGGCAAGGTTTGCTCCTAGCGCTTACCTGGCGCCTTCTTATCCGCTCAATGCAGAAAATAGCAGCTGTGCTCCCGCTGGAAATCTGCTTAACAGGAACAGGTTTGATTGGGCGGAAACCTTATTTATGGGTCACGATGAGAAAACTTATTCTGGCATCAACCAGCCCCTATCGGCGTAATCTGCTGAAGCAACTCCAGTTGCCTTTTGTTGCTGCACCGCCGGACTATGTCGAAGAATTTGACCCCCAACTCTCGCCGGCACTGCTGGTGCGCCATTTGGCTCTGGGAAAAGCCCTGAGCCTCTGCGAGCGCTACCCGGATGCGCTGATTATCGGCTCTGATCAGGTTTTCGTCGATCAGCGCGGCCAGGCTCTCGGTAAGCCGGGTGGCTTTGATGCCGCCTTTCAGCAACTGAAACAGATGTCCGGTCGCCAACATAGCTTTTATACCGGACTGGCCATAGTAGACAGTCGAACTGGCGCCAAACAAAGTGATTACGCCACTTTTGCGGTGACCTTAAGGCATCTGAGCGATGCCCAGATCGAAAATTATCTGCAGCGCGAAAAGCCTTACGATTGCGCCGGGTCGTTTAGAATTGAAGGTTTGGGTATTGCCCTCATGGAAAAGATGGCGGGGGAGGATTTTAATAGTTTGATCGGTTTGCCTTTGATAAAACTGGTTTCCATGTTAGAAAAGTTCGGTGTGAAAATTCTTGCCCCCTGAAGCATTTTCACCCAAGGATTTTTTTCTTGATTTCTGCTGGTAGATCAGGTAGAAAATACTGTAACGAAAAAAGTTAAAGAGATTTCATCTACCGAAAGGGCAAAGCCAGAGTAATCTGGTGACGCAAAGCCACGGGTCCTGAAACAGGGATAGCCGGGTTGCCGAAGAAGGTGCAGCGCATGTCTTCGAACCTGGTTAT
>CAMYNR010000031.1 GCA_947259715.1 uncultured Desulfuromonadales bacterium | reverse complement strand
AAAGATAATTTCTGTTTAACTTCAAGTAAAGTAATTCTCATAACATTGACTGAATTCATTAAGCACGCTGCGGTACCCAGATATCGACCCGCTCCGGTCTGAGGCCAGTCGATTTTTTGCACATTCACACCTGAGCCGCGACAGATATGGTCCCCCTCCCCATCAGGGTGCTCATTGATTTCAGTAGGAATTATACTTTTTGGGCCTCACGGCAGACGCCGGCTGACCAAAATGGCGAGACCGGCGATGGCGACTCCAAGCAGGAAGGTCGCGGCATGAAAATGACTCCAAAGGTAGCGACCGAGCAGACTCACCAGGAAGGCACCGAGGGAAAACAGGGACATTCCGGTCGTCACATCCCCTAGACAGGCCTCCGCTGGGGCCGCCTTTTTCAGATGACTGTCGGTGAGCACCGAGGCGCCGAAGACCAGAGAGTCGAGCAAATACAGCACCACCAGAAAGAACAACCCCTGATCTGGTTGAAGGACGCCTGGGAGAACCACCACCCAGAGGCAGAGAAAGATCAACCCGACGAGCAGGTAGAGTGCCGTCAGCAGGTTTCGATGTTGATATCGGCCGAGCGCCTGGCCGATCAATCGATAGCCGAAAAAGCCACAGAATTGTCCGGCCAGAACCAGAACCGCGGTGCCATGCAGCTGTAGCTGAAAATCATCGACCAGCAGCTTTAGGACAGAGGCTTTGAAGATTCCGCTACGGGCACCGGCGAGGATGTTCAACCCATAGTAAGGCAATAAAGAGCTGCGCAGGCGCAACCGGCTGTAGATTTTTCCTTCGGGTCGGGAACGGATCATACCTGTCACCAGGGCTCCGACCACCAGCACGACCAGCCCACTGATGGTCAACAGCCACCGGACCTGAGCCGTTTCCAATATCGGCCTGCTGCTGAGGGAGAAGAACGCGGCGATAGAGTCCTGCCCGAGGCCGTGCGTTATCAGGGTCTGAGCACAGCGCCAAAGCTCAGGGGTGCAGCAGAGCAGGATTCCCATCGCAGCGCAGAGGCTGGCCAAAGGACCGAGGCTTTTCAAATTCCCCAGAGCGGTGCCAACCTCCTGCCGTTTCGCGGCAACCAGGCGTTCTGCATTCATAACGACATAAAAGGCGGCCAGACCAAAACTGATCGCGCCGACCCCCACGGCGAGCCAAGGCAGCGCCTGCGCAGTGCCGACGATGACCAGCCCCACACCAAGCAATCCACAGGACAAAAGGGTCAGCAGAAAGTTCGGGACCCGCGCCGCAAGTACCCCCAAGCCGATGACCAGCATCCCCGGCAGGTACATCCCGGCGTTCAGCAGGTACCAATCGGCGTAACTGACAGCGAAGGCATCGCTGACAAAATTGGTGAAAGTCATCCACCAGAGGCTGTGAGCCCCGAAAATGATAAAATAACCGATGCCGAAGCCCCGATATCCACACACCCTGCTCCATTTCCTGGCCAGCACCGCACCGCCGATATACGCCGACAAGGATCGCAGTTTCAGCTTTTGCGGGACCACCGCAAGTGTCTCTGTTGCACCTGGCGACTTCGGCATATTCATGGCTAGCCCTGGGTGATCCCTGCCAGCCCCGCCAGAATAAAGGAGACAAGCAGCCATCCGGTCATCTGGTGAAAGTAAAAATAGAGCCGTTGCGGGCATGGCAGATCCAGCCGGTCGTGTTTGGAGCGCAGCTTAATGATCGGCAGCAGCATGTCAAAACTATAAAAAAGACAGGCCAGGCAGAGACGGCTATTCTTGACCTTGCCGTTCTCACCTTTTGCGTCAGAGTCGCAGAGGCTTGAAACTCTTCTTTTTCCATCTGCTGTGAAGCAGATATATCCACCAATGAGGATAAACAGCCCCGCCCACCACAGGGCCCGAAAATATCGCAGGCCCAGACCGTAGCCAATGGTGAGTTTCAAGATGGAAAGCCATAGCCAGCGGCCAAAGTTATTATTTACCAATGCATCGTGGCGTTCCTTTTCTTTGCCGGCATAAAGAACATCATTGGCTCGCTCAGGAAAACCTGCTTCCCGCAACACCTTTGCGCACTGTTCATAAGGCTGCGGGGAGTATTTTTTCAATCTTTCCAGCCACGCCTTAAAGAAATCTTTCTGGCCGCCTTCCACCCCTTCGTATTCACCCCAGAAGAGATTGTAGGTAAAGCCATGCAGGTCCATTTTTATCGGCCAGTCATTTGTATCTTTAACTTTGACAAAGACCTTATTTACGCTGGTTCCTTTGAGGTTAAGGTTTTGCAGTTCTTTGGCGCCTTTGTATTCAACCGAATCGATCTTTGCCAAATCGATGTTGACGTCATCTTTAAACTCTCCTGCTTTAAAAATCAGCGTTCCATCGATGGTGACTCTATGCATATCGAGCTCGTCAGCGAAGCTTGCCCCATCGAGATACAGGTCACCGCCGATGTTCGCCCCCTTAAAGGAGACCTCTTTCTTAAAAGTGCTTCTTTGCATAGAAACCTTGCTGCTGATGTGGGCCCCCTGGAAATGAAGTTCCCCATGGACAGTTGCGCCATTAAGGGTAAACATGTCCCCCACATCGAGCCCGTACAGACTGAGTTTGTCCGAAAAACCAGAGTCACTCATTTGCACTTGGCCAGCGACTTTGGCAGTCGTTAAATCGACGGAGCTGAACTTTCCATTTTGCATATTGAGATTGGTTCCGATCCGTGCTCCACGCATTTTGAGCGGGCCCGAAATTTCAGCATCTGCTAAATTCAGACGCCCCTCTATTCTGGCCCCATGGAGTGCCAATAACCCTAAGATCTTGGAGCCCTCCATGGTCATCTGTTTTTTGATCAGGGCCCCCTGGATCTTTATCGAACCATCAAAACGCGATTGCTGGGCAGAGAATTGACTGCCAACAAAAATTGATTGCATCTTTAAAGAACCGAGAACTTTGGCTCGATCCATCGTCAACTGCCCATCTATCTGCCCGGCACGCAAATCGAGCTTCTCAAAACGGCCATCGTCCAACACCAGGTCACCACCAACCCTTGCCCCGGATAGGGTCAGTTTTTGCTCAAAGACTGACCCTTGAAAAGAAATCTCAAAAGGACTCTTTAAGTTCGACAAATCGACCGATCTTTCGAAACGTGACTCTTCCAAAATCAGTTCATGCTCAAGTATTGAGTTTTTGAGATTTATCTCTTCCAGGAACAAAGCTCCGATGATATGCACGCCATCATGTGGGATCTGGCTTTTAAAGGGCTGACATAAGAGGATGGTTTCCAGGAATGCCGAACGCAGAGCACGTTCTGTTTTCACCTCTTCTCCTCGCCAGTCCTGCCAGAATGCAGGCCTTAACCGATGGCCATTCAAGCTGAAGTTAGCTATTTTGCCAGCTTTGATTTGCTCCCACGCCCAGTTTTCAGTTTTGCTCCAGTCCTCAGGAGGTAAATGTTCAATCACATCAGCCCCACTTGCCTTTTTCGATGTACCATCAGCTTTCGACTCTTTTGCCAGAGCTGAATTGTTGAATGCGCCAAGGGAAAGTAGAAGAAAAACACTCCAAAGGATTCGCACCGTTGAAGACATATGTACCTCCCGTTCATACAGAAAGAATGACTCTCTGTCGTTTCGTTATATTTCTTTTACGCCAGAAGCGTTTACGGTTGGCTTACCGATTTGGAATTTTTTCCGGGATGTCGTGAAGTCTGGAGATACAGCAGGAGCTGGGGATTGGCTTGCAGGTCAGGGAAAACTACGGATCAGCGAGGCTATGCTTTCTAATGGATGGGGAGCGTTCGGATAATCCTTAGAGCTGAAGGAGGGGCCAGGCCTTCCCTCCTCCAAATATCTCAAGTATTCAGTCGTGTTTCAAACTTCGCTATCGCTTTCCTGCATATATGGCAAAGTTCGTCGCGCTTTATCAACCGAGCGCATTGATCGTATCCGACAGCTCCATCAGCTGTTCGAATGCGATGCTGTTCACTTTGGCCATTCTTTCTTGAAGGGTGGCGATCGAAGCCCGGGAGTATTCCTGCCACTGTTTCTGAGTGAGCATATAAATTTCACCCTTATAGTGCAGATGGGGGGTTTTCAAACCGCCAGGAAAATCCGGTCTGCGGATCGCCAAAGGCTTTTCTGCCAGCTCCTGGCTCTCCATCCGAGCTTCCATATTTCGACCATATTGAGACGTGTAAATATCTGCAACTGGCACTTTATGCTGCGTGATAAACTTACCGATGGCAGCATGATTGGAAACAAAGTGCTCAAACCTTCCGCCGTAAATGAGCTCGAATCTGCTGAGATCGATCCGGCCAATATCTGATAATTTCATAAACTTACCTCCTTTTGAGTGTAGTGAAGCTTGGTTGTAGGGGATTTAGCCTGGCTACTGTTAAAAAGACCACGGCCTCCGAGGTGTTCATAGAAACATCCTCCCAAATTGCTTTCCAAGACTTGAAGGGCATGAAGAGAGGCCTTGATGGAGGCACGTTCAGCTGCACAGAGAAAAGGGCCGACTTGGTTGTAGTGTCCGGTGGCGAAGTAATTTGTGCACCCGCACCAGGTCATGCAGTACTCCTTAAGTCCACAGGATTCGCATTCCAGATTGCGGACCTCGTTGGTGGTCGATGGACAGCCGATTTTGCTCGGGGCGAGACCCGAGTGAATGTTGCCGATACAGTGCAGCTCGCGCTCTTCACCAATAAGGCGCTCACAAGGGTAGATGTCGCCGTTGGGGGTGAACGCGAATTCCCCCTTCCCCATCCGACAGCGCTCCAGCGGCTCGTAGCCGCCCCGCAAAATCACAGCGATTTTCCCGTCAATGAGACTTATGAAATGCGGGTCTTCCTGCAGGTAATGGGAGATGTATTGTTCGGCGATGGTGGCGTAAATGTTTTCTAGATTTTTTACATCCGACTCCGTCCAAGGAGCAGAGAAATCCGGATTTAGATAGATGTGCCGGACCCCCAGATTTGAGAAATATTCGATCGTTTGCGGCAGGGATCGGTAGGTGTCTGGATTGTAGACGGCATTGACGAGGACTTTCGAAAAGGCCTTCAGCGC
>CAMYNR010000030.1 GCA_947259715.1 uncultured Desulfuromonadales bacterium | reverse complement strand
TCGGCGGTGAAATATTCCAGGCTGTCGCTCTCGGTGTTGCCGCAATAGCTGCATTGCAGCCGGGTCAGTGCCCAGTCGGTCGCGCAGATCGAGCAGTGCAGCTGTTTTTTTCCTTCGTCGCCACTTAATTCGCCCATCGCCGGAGCCGCGCCGCAGATGGGGCAATAGCCCTCCTGCCAGTTGTCAAAGGAAATCTCTGGAGCCTGCTCACGCCATTGCTGCAAACCGAAGGCGAGGGCGGTCGAGCAGACATATTCGAGCAGGGCGGAGGGGATCTCCAGTTGCCCGGCGACCGCCTCCAGGGGCGCGCGGTCCTTTTCCAGACAGGCGGTCAGCAACCGGTCCAGATCGACCTTGTCCGCCTCGAGTCCGGCGGCAAACTTTTTCAATTCAGCTTCGCCCTGCTGGCCGTGCTCGATGAAGTTGTCGATGAGAGCGCAGACAAAACGGCTCGCCGCAGCGCTGTCGATCTGCACAGCGTCGGCGGTCAAGAGCGGAAATCCGGCCTGCCGGCGCGGCTCCCAGCCATCCAGGTCAGGGGCGCAGCTGAGCCAGGCTTCCTGCCGCTGCTGCAGAAAACGGCACAATCCGCTGTAAAAATCATAGATCTCAGCATACTGGGGGCGCTGCTTGCGCAAGGTCTCCAGGCGCTGCAATTTGCTGTCGATAAAATTCACCTGTGGTATCTCCTGTCTGGGCTCAAAAGCCTGGTGGCCGCGGGGCCCGCACCAGCGGATAGCTGCCGCTTAAACTCTGCAGAAAAGCCTCCAAAGCCTGTTTCTCAGTGCTCGACAGGCCCAGCGGCTTAAGCAGCGGCGACTTGTTCGGATCGTCACCGCCGCCGCGATCGAAAAACTCGATCACCTCGGTTAAACTGGCAAGACTGCCGTTATGCATGTAAGGAGCGGTCTCTGCCACCTGGCGCAAGGGCGGCGTGCGAAACGCCCCCATGTCCTCATCCCGGCGGGTGACCGCATAATAGCCGGGATCACGATCCATCGGCTCAAGCCCCAATTCAGCCAGAAAGAAATTGCGCGTCGCGCGATGCTGCGGATCGCTGATCAATTCGGGCAATTCCGCCACCCCCAGGTTATAAAACTTCTGGTCGCTCAGCAAGCGGCCGCTGTGGCACTGGACGCAGTTGCCGCGGGAACCGAAAAATATCTCCAGCCCCTGTTTGGCTTCGCTGGAGAGGGCTGTCTGGTCTCCGCGCAGATAGCGATCGAAGGGGGAATCGCTGACCAGCAAAATCCGCTCAAAAGCGGCCAGGGAAGCGACGATCCGCTCCAGGGTCACCCCACCGCCCCAGGCTTTTTCAAACAACTGCTGATAAGCCGATATTTCGCGCAGTTTGGCGACCAGGTAGCGCGGGTTGAGGTTCATCTCGAAGGAGGAATGAATCGGCCCCTGAGCCTGAGCCTCCAGACTGCGACTGCGCCCATCCCAGAAAAAGACATCGAGATAACCGGCATTGAGCAGGCTTGGGGTGTGTCGCCAATGTTTGTTGGTCGGATAGGCGCTGGAGATCTTCTGCCCATCGGCAAAGGCTTCGTCCGGAATATGGCAGACCGCGCAGCTGACCGTGCCATCGCCGGAAAGCCGCCGGTCGAAAAACAGCGCTCTGCCCAGTTCGACCTTGGCCGGGTCCTGCAGCGGCATGACCGCCAGAGGACTTGGTAGTTGCAGAGGCCCCTGCAGCTTGAGCGGCTTGGCCAGCAGGTCCGGCGGCGAGCTCAGCAAGCAGAGCAGAAAAACCAGCAAGGCTAAGCAACCTGTTGCACCTCTCATCAGTTGGCTCCAGCGACCTCGGCCAGGGCCGCGTCGATCAGCTCACGGAATTTTTCGATCGGCCGACCGCCGACCAGCAACCGGCCATTGATGACGAAGCTCGGCGTCTGAAAAAGATCCAGGCTGCGGGCCAATTGGACATCCTCCTCGACCCGCGCCAGATGGGTTTCATTGTCCAGTTCGCTGGTGAAACGGGCGACGTCAAGCTGAAGCTGTTCGGCGTAGCCGATCAGATCTTCGCGGGCGAGCTTTTTCTCCGCCATCATCAGGTCGAAATACTCCCAGAACTTACCCTGCGCCCGGGCCGCTTCTGCCGCCTGGGCGGAAAGATAGGAGTAATCGCGATAGCGGTAGGGATAATGCTTGATCACCAAACGCAGCTTACCCTGATACTCTTCCAAGAGTTGTTCGACGGTCGGACCGACCGCCTGGCAATAGGGTCATTGAAAATCGATGAATTCGACCATCGTCACGGCGGCATCGGCCGGCCCGCGGGTCGGCGCATCGCCGAGCGGCACCTCAAGGGGCGGCTTCTCTTGCGCCCCGGCGGAAACTGCCAGCAGGCAGAACAACAGGATAATCAGCAGACGCGCCATGCTTCCTCCGCGTGGGTTGCTCCGCAGCCGGCGAGAGAGAGGAAAAAAGCCGACTGCGGAGCGGGTTGGTTAAGGTCAGAAAATCAGCTTATACGTCTTTTCCGGCGACCTCTTTGTACCATTTGCTGGCGTGTTTTTTCGCCCAGACTTTTCTCACATAGCCCCAGAGCATGCCGTCGGCGGTACCGGGGTTACCGATGGTCGCCAGGTAGATATGCACCACGGCCCCCATCATGAAGAGAACAAAAAATAGCCCGTGCAGCATCAGCGAAAACTGGGTCAGACCGCGATCCATGGCGGTCGGGTCCCAGATGACGAAACCGGTCAGTCCGAGCACCACTGCCGCGACGATCGAAAACAGCGCAAACAGTTTCTGGCCAGCGTTAAACTTGCCTTGTGGGATCTCCTTGCCGCCACGCTTCAAATATCCCCCGCAAGCCCCGATCCACTTGCCGTCATCGCTGTCGAAGCGACAGGTTTCCCTGGCGTGGGCGAAAAACAGCAGGACCGAGGTGATCAAGAAGACGATGCCGGCGATCTTGTGCGCCAGAATGCCCTGCTCAGGCCCGCCGAAGAAATCGAAGTAGTTGAAGAAGGTGTGGGCAAACAGCCCCAGCCCGGAGAAAACCAGCACGAAAAATGCCACAGCGAGTACCCAGTGTACCACACGATCAAAGGCGCTGAAGCGCTTGATATAATTACTCATGGTCACTCACCTCCCTGGTCATCGATATCATCTTCGAGCTGTTTTGGCCCGACGGTCACATAGTGCAGCATCGCCGCGCCGACCGAACCCCAGAAGCCGAGGATACCGAGCGGCTTGATGACATCCTTCCAAAGAAAGATCGATTGGGGAATGCTCGGGTTTTCCGCCAGGTTGTAATCCTGCGGCGTGCCATCCATCGCGTACATGGCATTCAGGCCGCCGAGGGCCTGTTCGCCATAGATCCGTTTGCCGCCCGCTTTGGCCTCGGCAATCAGCTTGTCGCGATCACCAAACTTGAGGGACGCGGTCGGGCAGGCCTTGACGCAGGCCGGCTGCAGCCCGGCGGCAACCCGATCGAAACAGCCGTGACACTTGGTCACCTTGTTGTTTGCATCATAACGCGGCACATCGAAGGGACAACCGTTGACGCAGTAGTTGCAGCTGATGCACTTCTCCTGGTCGAAGCCGACCAGCCCTTCCGCGGTGCGGTAGAGGGCCCCGGCCGAGGGGCAGACCTTGATACAGCCGGCCTCGCCGCAGTGCAGGCAGCGCTTGTTGAAGAACAGCCACTGGAAATCCTGGCCGTCACCTTTCTCGACGAACTCGATCTTGTTATAGAGATGCGGTGTCAGCTGCGCCGGGTTCTCGTAGGAGCCCCGATTCACCTCCGCATCGGCCGGCAGTTTGTTCCACTGCTTGCAGGCCACCTGACAACTCCGGCAGGCGGTGCAGCGACTGGTGTCAATCATGAACGCTTTACGGGTCATCGCTCATCACCCCCTTTTCTCGACGTTGACCTGGAAGGCCTTGGTTTCCGGAATCATCGTATTGGCATCGCCGATGGTCGGTGTCAACAGGTTGGCGCTGTCGCCGGCATTCGGTGTACTCCAGCCGTAACACCAGGGCAGGCCGACCTGATGGATGGTCGTGCCCTGCACCTTGAAGGGCTGGAAGCGCTTGGTGACGATGGCCACCGCCTCCACTTCACCGCGCCCCGAGGAGACCTTCACCCAGTCGCCGCTCTTGATCCCTTTCTCTTCCGCCAGCTGCGGATTCATCTCGACGAACATGCTCGGCTGCATCTCCAGCAGCCAGGGGATGTTACGGGTCATGACCCCGGTCTGCCAGTGTTCGGTGACCCGGTAGGTGGTCGCCACATAGGGATAACGCTGGTCGCAGGAATAGAAGACATCCTCCTCCAGACCGCCCTCTTCGTAGAAGCGCTTGATGGTCGGGTTGTTCTTGGTCCCGGAGAGGGGATTCATCTCGATCGGGCACTCGAGAGGCTCGTAATGCTCGGGGAAAGGCCCCTCTGCCATCTTGGCGCCGAAGATCGAGGCGACCCCGTCCGGCAGCATGATGAAGGATTTCTTGGTGCCCGGCTGGTTGAGGGGTTTCCAGCCGCCATCGGGGACATCCCCCTTCCAGCCGCTGCCGTTCCACCAGATAACCGGGTGTCTTTTGTCCCAGGGCTGACCCTTGGCGTCGACCGAGGCGCGGTTGTAGAGGATCCGCCGGTTGACCGGCCAGCACCAGCTCCACTCGGGGTAGAGACCGACGCCGGAGGGGTCCTTCTGACTGCGGCGGGCCATGTTGTTGCCGCTGGCGTTATAGCTCTGGCAATAGAGCCAGTTGCCGGAGCTGGTCGAGCCGTCATTCTGCAAAAAGGCGAAGGAGGGAACCAGGTCGCCCTTCTTGTAGAGCTTGCCCTTGATCTCCCGATCTTCCAGGAAGTAGCCGTTGATCTCCTTAGCGACGGCGTGGATGTCCATGTGGTGGATCTTGCCGTCCGGCCCCTTGAAACCGTAATCCCAGGAGAGCTTGGTGATCGCGTCGGGGAAGGCGCCGCCTTCCTGGCGGTAGAGCTCGGCGACGCGGAAATAGAGCTCGTTCATCACCTCCGAGTCGTGGCGGCTGTTGCCGAGCGGCGGCACCGCCTGATAGCGCCACTGAGCCCAGCGGCCGGAGTTGGTGACTGAGCCTTCCTTCTCGAAAGA
>CAMYNR010000029.1 GCA_947259715.1 uncultured Desulfuromonadales bacterium | reverse complement strand
ATCGGAGGCCACGTAGATGACAATGTCGCGGGTGTTGTGCGTTCGCCCGGCGCGGACCAGACGGATGTCACCGATGCGGACATTCTGCTTGGCGATTTCGGTTGCCACTCTTGCCAGATGTCCCGGCTTGTCGTACAACATCAAGCGAAGACATTTGGCAATATCTCCAACGCCGCTATCGATCTCCATAATCCGGACTCCCAAAAGATATGAAATATATGATCTTTGTAATGCACTATCATGTTGCGAATAATTAACCCGTCATTATAGTCAGGATAGGATAGGGCGCAACGGCTAAATAGCCTGCTTGCTGCTGACTCTCAGCTGAACCGACATGGCTTCGGTCAAGGTATGTAGCGGGCGGAAAAAGGAATCTAGCAATGATCGATCTCTCAACCCGTTATCTGGGACTTGACCTGAAGAACCCGCTGGTGATCGCCAGCAGTGGTTTAACAACCACCCTGCAGGGGGTGCAAAACTGTGCCAATGCCGGCGCCGGCGCCATCGTTCTGAAGTCGCTCTTTGAGGAACAGATCAATGCCGACGTGACGGCATTGACCAACGCCTCCGTGGATTTCATGCATACCGAAGCTCTGGAATATCTCGAGGGCTACGGGCACGCCTGCGGACCTCATGAGTACCTGACCCTGGTGCGCGATGCCAAGCAGGCGGTGGATGTCCCGATCATCGCCAGTGTCAACTGTATCACCGCCGAGCGTTGGGCCGATTATGCCGCCCAGCTCGCCAAGGCGGGGGCCGACGCCCTGGAAGTGAATGTCGGCTTTTTGCCCAATAGCGCCGATTTGACCAGCGCGGCGGTAGAGGAGCGCTATGCCAAGATTCTGCAGACGGTCAAGTCACGGGTCGATATTCCGGTGGCGTTAAAGATCGGGCCGGCCTTTTCTTCCTTCAGGCCGCTGGCCCAGCGGCTCGGCACAGGCCCGCAGGCAGCCGATGCCCTGGTGCTGTTTAATCGTTTTTACCGGCTTGATATCGATGTCAAAACACTCAAGGTTGTTGCCGGCAACCCTTACAGCAGCCAGGACGAGATTCACACCTCACTCCGCTGGATCCTGCTGCTGGCGGGCAAGATCGACTCTGACCTGGCGGCCACCACCGGGATTCACGACGGGCAGGATGTCGCCAAGCAGCTGCTGGCAGGAGCCTCAGTGGCTCAGCTTTGCTCTACCATCTATCGCCATGGTTTTGTGCAGATTAAAACCATCCTTGCTCAGCTGCACGAATGGATGGAGACGCATAATTTCACCAGGCTCGATGATTTCAGAGGCCGTCTCAGCCAATCTAACAGTGAGGAACCTGAGAGCTATGAGCGCCTGCAGTACATCAAGGGGCTGACCGGTTACGAATAAATCAACCCCTGCCGCTTGCTTCTGCTACCGAGTCTGCCGCAAAAGGAAGATCTTGCTCTCCTTGACCGGTTTCTGCAAAAAAACTGTCGTTGTTTTACAATAAGTTTAGGAACTGAATCTTCTTTCGCAGAAAGGGGCTGAAGATGAAACGGGACAGATTTGAATATTTATGTTCGGAAGCTGAGGCGGGTCGCGACGCTTTTGTTCGTCACCCCGACAGCAACGAAGAAGGGATTGTTTCCAGCTGTATTATGCGAAGCAATCACATGGTCGTCGAAACGGTCCAGGGGCAGACCCGCTGCTGGGATTTCAGCGAGTGCGAGGACCTGCAACATCCTAAATCGGGCCCGATGGTCTGAAACAGATCCTTCGCGCAGATCCTGCCCAGCCCAGCCAGAAAATCGCCTGCCAGCAAAAGATAAGGGCAGGCGCATTGCCTGGCCGGGCAATAGTGATATAAGTAAAGATAGGGTCGCGGTTGCACCTAGCAGGCACTGCGAACCACTGGGTAAAAAAGCTGCTCGAAAGGAGTGGAAAAAATGGCTAAAGAGTACAAAGACAGATTCTCCGAGGCAGAAAAAGAGCTGCAAGATAAGAATGCTTTTGTCTGCTTGAGCTGCAACAAAAAGTATCCGAAAAAAGAAGCGGCAAAACATGAGCATAGTTGCTGTGGCCGGACCATGAAGGAACTTATTGAAGAAGGATTCGGGCCTTAAATATTCAGGCTATGAAGTTGTTGAACAGCTCGCGGATGAATAAGGTAGTGGTTCGCGTGTTCATCCGCGGAATAAGTTAACCTACCCCGAAACCTATATTGGCGCCCGGTATCTTCAGGGTCATTGAATCAGGCGCACTCTTTGACAAAGGTGAGGGCGCCTGACTGCTTTGCACCCCAAACTCAACCAAAAGCCTCACGGGTGGCCTGCAGCCGCTATTAGTCGACATCCTTAAACTGTTCAGCAGGGTGGTAAATTTCCAGAAGTGAGGTTTTGGCTTTGTAGAGCTTTCCGGAGACGCCGAAGGTCAAATCCTGGCCGCCGACATTCCGGGAGTACACGACCCCCGTCTAGGAGAGGGGTCACCAGCTCACCAGAACCGGCAGACTGCCGAACCGATCATTGACCAGCTCATGCTAGGAAAGGATCCGGAGCGGATAGGCGCGGGCAATGCCATTGAGTTCAACACCAAGCACCTCTTCTTGCCCCGTGGTGGGCCGCATCGAACAGAGTTCGGCCCACCACGGGATATTTTCCCGCAGACTGGTCCCCTTGCTGAAGTGGCAGGAACGCTTACTTTCCGGTCGTTTCAGACAAGGCAATATTCAGTTCAAGAACTTCGCAGTCGCCGCTACGATCGACCGACAGCTTAATCTGGTCCTCGCCAATGGGGATGTATTTCCTGACCACAGCAAGGATATCCTGCTGCATCCGCGGCAGAAAGTCGGGGCTCGACGCGCGCCGTCTTTCGTGAGCAACAATGATTTGCAGCCGCTCTTTGGCAACCGAGGAAGAATTGCGCTTGGATGATGAACGGAAAAAGTCCAAGAATTTCATAGCTTAAGTCCCGAAAAAGCGTGAAAGGAGGCCCTTTCTTGGGACATCCATGAAGCGAAAAGGTCGCTCTTCACCAAGAAACCGGTCGACAACGTCAAAATAGGCCTCCCCGGCATCGCTCTCATTGTCGAGGATGACTGGCGCTCCCGAGTTGGAGGCGACCAGCACCGATTTAGATTCAGGAATCACCCCCAGAAAGGGGATGGCCAGAATATCCTGAACGTCGGTAGCGCTGAGCATGTCGCCGCGATCCACCCGGCTCGGGTCGTAGCGGGTAACGAGCAGATGCTCTTTGACCGGGTCGAGCCCTTGCTCGGCACGCCGGGTTTTGCTGGCCAGCATACCGATGATGCGATCAGAATCGCGCACCGAGGAGACTTCCGGGTTTGTGACCACGAGGGCTTCGTCGGCGAAGTACATCGCCGTGACGGCGCCCTTTTCGATCCCAGCCGGCGAGTCGCAGATGATATAGTCAAAGCGCTCTTTGAGCTCGTTGATCACCCGCTCGACCCCTTCAATACTCAAAGAGTCTTTGTCGCGGGTCTGCGAGGCCGGCAGGATGTAGAGGTTTTCGATACGCTTATCCTTGATCAGGGCCTGGTTGAGAGAGCCCTCGCCGTGGATGACGTTGAGCAGGTCGTAGACAACCCGGCGTTCACAACCCATGATCAGATCGAGGTTGCGCAGGCCGACATCGAAGTCCATGACCACCGTTTTGTAGCCTTTCTGTGCCAGCGCCGAGGAAAAGGCCGCGCTGGTCGTTGTCTTTCCTACGCCGCCCTTGCCGGACGTCACAACAACCACCGTTGCTAACTTTTTCGCCTCCTCTGTTGCAGAGGTTTCCTCGACAACAGCCAGTTTGCGAGACTTGTTACCCGATTTTTTCTTCATAACTCTGAGCCTCATTCGTGGGGATCGAAAATACCGATCGGTTCAATCAACAAACGGTCGTCTCGTAAGGAGACGAGAGTCGTTTTGCCTATATGTGCTTTGTTCAGTTCGTCATTAACCAGGTATTCGCCGGCGATTGCGACCAGGTCCGGGTCGAACTGCAGGCAGAAGACCCGGACCTCAGTGTCCCCCTGGGCCCCGGCAAAAGCGCGGCCGCGCAGGGCGCCGTAAACGTGAATATTGCCGGTGGCGAGAATTTCTGCTCCCGAATTGACCGAATTGAGGACGATCAGGTCGCCGTTGACAACCACCCGCTGTCCCGAACGGATCGGCTGGGTGATGACATTGGCAGCCGCCGGGGGGCTCGGTGGTACAGAACCCTGCTCAGAGCCTGGTTCAGAATTGGGTTCCCTGACCGTTTCGCGGACCTCGCGTTCGGAACGGGCGGAGGAAAGGAGACCGAGACCGGCATTTATCGCCAAGCGGTTCTGCTCCTCGGATCCGCCCCGGATGCCGATGGGCACCAGTTTGAGCTCGCGCAAGACGTCGACCAGAGCTTCCAGCTGGAGTGACGCCCCAGCCCCCTGAACCTCGCTGAGATCGATCAGGAGTGGGGCATTGTTTAAAAATCCAGACCCGTCACCGAATTTTTTCCGCAACTGCTGAGCAGTCGCCTCGACATCGCTTTCGAGCAGATGCAATACCAGCAGGGTCAGTGTGCTTCCCTTGATTTCAAAAGTCGCGGCAGTGGTGGTCGCGTTGGCGGCAATCTTCATAATATTAAACTTAATAAACCCGTTGATAGTTTTTCTTGATAGCGATCGGATCCGATCAGATGAAGCTTTATAACGTTTTATGCCGCTCAGCTCAAGCCTTAACCCATACTTTTTGCCAAGAAAAAACTTCAATAAAAACAATACTCTCTCAGCAGTCAAGGAAAGTAATACATATATTTTCAGACACTTGCGCAGCACCTGGACTGCTCCTGGGCGCTGGCATTCGCCAAGCAATCATACAGGAAGGCGAGGAGAATAAATTAATGAGCACAGAGCCTGGGTTCAAGTCCTGCATTCCAGCAACACTTGCGCAGATTCAATCCATGGCGAGCCTGCTACCGATTGAATACCCAGGGGCCCCTTCTTTTCCTCTCTCACCATCATTTAATAGCCCACCAAGATGGCTATCTAGTGCCCATCCGGAAAGTCCGGATGGCACAAAGTCAAGCATTTGCGCGGAGGCGTAGTGCTTTACGCCGCACAAGCGAATGTGCTGATTGACGCCGAACTGGTGAAAAAGGGCAGTTTCCGGACAGAAACTATCTGGCAGGAAAACTGGGCGCCGGCGTATTAACAGTTAGCCCCGCTCGGCCAGCCACTGCTCAGAGGAGCGGCCCTTGAGAGCGTCGAGGTGGAAACGCAGGTGCTCCTCAATAAAGCTGGCGATAAAGTAATAACTGTGATCGTAGCCCTCATGCTGACGGTAGATGAGGGGGTAACCGCTCCTTTTTGCGGCCTGCCGAAGCGTTTCAGACTTCAACTGCTCCGAGAGGAACTGGTCATTTCCCCCCTGGTCCACCAACAACGGAAGCCTCTCCTGCGCCTCACCGATCAGCACACTGCTGTCATAATCACCCCATAGTTTGCGCTCTTTGCCCAGGTAGCCGGAAAAGGCTTTTTCCCCCCAAGGGCAGTTCATCGGGTTGCTGATCGGCGCGAAGGCCGAAACCGACCGGTAACGCTGCGGGTTGCGCAGGGCACACACCAGGGCCCCGTGCCCTCCCATGGAGTGACCGCTGATGGAACGCTCCTCGGT
>CAMYNR010000028.1 GCA_947259715.1 uncultured Desulfuromonadales bacterium | reverse complement strand
AGACCACGTGCCCCTGGCGGACAAGAACAGCGCCGACCGGGGGGTTTGGAGCAGTGCGCCCCTCCCCTTTTCTGGCAAGCACCAAGGCTTGCGCCATATACTCGGCATGCTGACCAGCCACGTTTTACTCCATGCGACGAGAAGCTGAAAATTCAACAGCCGGGATATCCTTTGATATCCCGGCTGCCTGAACGCTGATGTACAACCTGTTCAATGCGAGTTTTTCAGCAGATCGGTAAGTTCTGCCATAAACTCGTTGATATCCTTGAATTGCCGGTAAACGGAAGCAAACCTGACATAGGCTACTTCATCGACCTTATGCAGGGCATCCATGACCGCCTCACCGATCAGGCTGGCGGCCAGCTCTTTATCGCCGCGTTCCTGAAAACTGCGCTCAAGCTGATCGACCATCTCTTCAATCTGCTCGACGGAGACCGGTCTTTTTTCGCAGGCCCGCTGCATACCGGCGATAATCTTGGCGCGATCGAAAGCCTCCCGGCGGCCATCCTTTTTGATTACCCAGGGCAGGATCTCCTCGATCCGCTCGTAGGTGGTAAAGCGTCTCTCGCAAGCGGGACATTCACGCCGCCGGCGCACGTTATTGCCCTCCTTGCCGAGCCGCGAGTCGATGACTTTGGTATCGTCATGATGACAGAAGGGACAATTCATGGCGCCTCGCCAGCGGAAAACTGCTGATAACCGACACCAGCCTCTTCCAGCATCGCAAGAGAAAGTTGGTCAGGATAACCGCGACCGAAAACCACCTGACGAACGCCGGCATTGATCAGCATTTTACTGCAGATGATGCAAGGCGAATCAGTACAGTAGAGGGTCGCCCCATCGATGTTAATGCCGTGTCGGGCTGCCTGGATGATGGCATTTTGCTCGGCGTGCAGGCCGCGGCAGAGCTCGTGCCGTTCCCCGGAGGGCACCTGCAACTGTTCACGCAGGCAGCCGGTGACATCGCAATGGGTGATACCGCTCGGCACCCCGTTATATCCGGTGGCCAGGATGTTTTTATCCTTGACCAGCAACCCTCCGACCTGGCGCCGCATGCAGGTCGATCGACTGGCAACCAGCGTGGTGATCTGCATGAAATATTCGTCCCAGGTCGGCCGCATGCGCCCTCCTATGCGTTAAGGCGGTGGGCGTAAAGCGGAAACTGCAGACACAGCTCTTTGACTTCTGCTCTGATTTTAGCAAGCTCTGCCTGGTTGCCGATATTCTGCATCGCCCGATCGATCCATCCGGCCACCTTGACCATTTCCGCCTCTTTAAGACCGCGGGTGGTGGTCGCAGGGGTCCCGATGCGAATCCCGCTGGTCACAAACGGCGAACGGGTATCAAAAGGAACGGCATTCTTATTGACCGTAATACCAGCCTCTTCGAGGGTCTCTTCGGCCACCTTGCCGGTAATGTCAGTACCGGTAAAATCGAGCAGCATCAGGTGGTTGTCAGTTCCTCCTGAAACCAGCTTGTAACCCTTGGCGACCAGTTCGGCAGCCAGGGTCTGAGCATTTTTAACCACCTGCTGGGCATATTCTTTAAACTCAGGGGACAGCGCCTCTTTAAAGGCGACCGCCTTGGCAGCGATGACATGCATAAGCGGCCCGCCCTGAATGCCGGGAAAGATATTGCTGTTCAGTTTCTTGGCCCACTCTTCGGTACAGAGGATCATTCCGCCACGCGGCCCACGCAGGGTTTTGTGGGTGGTGGTGGTGACAAATTCTGCGTAAGGAACCGGGTTCGAGTGAACTCCGGCCGCGACCAGACCGGCAATGTGCGCCATATCGACCATAACCACCGCGCCGACCTCATCGGCGATCCGCCGGAAGGCGGGAAAATCAATCTCACGCGGATAGGCGCTGGCACCGACGACGATCAACTTCGGCTTGTGCTCACGGGCCAGCCGCTCTACCTCCTCATAATCAATCATCCCGGTTTCAGCTTTTACACCGTAGGGCACAATATTGTAAAGCTTACCGGAAAAATTAACCGGCGAACCATGAGTCAGGTGGCCACCATGGGCCAGGTTCATCCCCAGCACCGTATCGCCAGGCTGACAAACCGCCATATAAACTGCCATATTTGCCTGGGAACCGGAGTGCGCCTGCACATTGACATGCTCAGCGCCGAACAGCTCTTTGGCCCGATCGATGGCATACTGTTCGGCCACGTCAACCACTTCGCAGCCACCGTAATAGCGCTTGCCAGGATAACCTTCGGCATACTTGTTGGTCAGTACCGAACCCTGGGCTTCAAGGACCGCTTCGCTAACAAAGTTTTCCGAAGCAATAAATTCAAGACTGTATTCCTGCCGTTCAGTTTCCCGAATCAGGGTCTGGGCAATTTCAGGATCGAAAGCTGCAAGTTTGCTTTGGGACATCTGTTTCCTCCGGTCATCCGACTTTTCCGCCTGGGGAAAAGAACGGGGCAGGTTGAACCCGCCCCGGTGAACTGTTTATGATTTCTGCAACCGTTGCTCGGCAGCAGCAATTTTATCGAGACGATTCTGGTGTCGGCCGCCTTCAAACTGGCTATCCAGCCAGACTTTGACCAGTTTGACCCCCTGATCCACCGAGACGATCCGACCGCCAAGCACGAGAATATTTGCATTGTTGTGCTCACGGGCCATCTGCGCGGTGAATTCATCATGGACCAGCGCAGCACGGACACCGGGATACTTATTGGCGATGATCGACATACCGATTCCGGTGCCGCAGACCAGCACCCCGGCCTGAACGGTGCCGGCGGAAACCGCCTGAGCCACCCTCGCGCCGAAATCTGGGTAATCGACCGACTCGGAATTCCCGGTGCCGTAATCTTCGTAGTTCAGTTTGCGCTCATCCAACAATTTACAGATCGCCTGTTTCAGTTCAAGGCCGCCATGGTCACTGCCGACTGCAAACATCATCGACTTCAAAGTTTGCGCAGGGCCAAGGTGGCGTTGGTGCCACCGAAGCCAAAGGAATTGGACAGTGCAACCTTCACATCAGCCTGGCGCGCCTCATTCGGAACATAATCGAGATCACACTCCGGATCAGGCTCCTGATAGTTGATGGTCGGCGGAAGCACGCCATGCTTCAAGGCCAGGGCGGTATAAGCCGCCTCAAGACCACCGGCTGCGCCAAGCCCATGGCCGGTCATACTTTTGGTCGAACTGACCATGATCTTTTCCGCATGGCTGCCGAGCACCGACTTGATCGCCATCGTTTCATAAAGATCGTTAAAGTGGGTCGAGGTGCCGTGGGCGTTGATATAATCAACCTCTTCAGGATTCAGCCCGGCATTATTCAGCGCCATCTTCATGCAGCGGGCGGCACCTTCACCGCCCGGTGCCGGCTGGGTCAAATGGTAAGCATCACCGCTCATGCCGTAGCCGGCCACTTCGCAGTAAATGTTCGCGCCACGGGCCTTGGCCGATTCGTACTCTTCAAGCATCAGGATCCCGGCACCTTCAGCCATGATAAAGCCATCGCGGTTCTTTTCAAAAGGACGGCTGGCGGCTTGCGGATCGTCATTGCGGGTTGAGAGCGCCTTCATGACATTGAAGCCACCAATCCCAAGCGGCGTAATGGTCGACTCGGTACCACCGGCGAACATTGCGTCGGCATCGCCCCGCGCAATCATGTGGTAGGCATCGCCGATCGAGTGGGTACCCGTCGCGCAGGCGGAAACCGAGCTGAGGTTCGGCCCCTTGGCGCCGAAACGCATCGAGATATGGCCCGGCGCCAGATTGATAATCAGCATCGGGATAAAGAACGGCGAAATCTTTTTATAACCGCGATCGAGCATGGCTTCGTGGTATTTCTCGATAGTCGGCAAGCCACCCAGACCAGATCCCACCAGAACGCCCACCCGCTCAGCGTTCGCCTCGGTAATCTCCAGGCCGGAATCGTTCAGAGCCATTTCAGCAGCGGCAAGTCCATACTGAATGAAGAGATCCATTTTCTTGATCTCTTTTTTATCAATATAGTCTTCAGCGTTGAAATCCTTGACCTCGCCGGCGATCTGCGTTGGCAAGCCTGAAGCATCAAAACGGGTGATCGGACCCAGGCCGGACTGGCCTGAAGTAACCGCGGTCCAGTTTTTCTCAACACCTGTCCCTAAGGGAGATACGAGACCGATACCGGTGACCACAACTCTACGCATAAGATTCTCTTTCCTTCGACGAACAATTTTCCACTATTTAAATTTCGTAACTGGCTTTATCCGGCGGGATAAAACACCATGGTGCCGAAAAATAATTTTCCGGCACCATGGTCAATCAATCAGGAAGCCTGGTTGATGTAATCGATTGCGTCCTGAACTTTCTGGATCTTTTCGGCATCTTCGTCAGAAATTTCAACATCAAATTCTTCTTCAAGAGCCATCACCAGCTCGACGGTATCGAGAGAGTCCGCACCCAGATCATCCATAAATGCTGCACTCGGAGTCACCTGATCTTCATCTACTCCCAGTTGCTCGGCAACAATTTGTTTTACTCGTTCTTCAATAGAAGCCATTCGCTTTCCTCCTGTGTCGTTTTGGCTTAACTGCCAATTGTTTGCTTTTACATGTACATCCCGCCGTTGACGCCAAGAACCTGACCGGTGATGTAACCGGCATGATCAGACGCCAGAAAGACAACTGCCTGAGCGATATCCTCCGCCTGACCAAGGCGACCAAGCGGAATCTGGGTCACCAGTTCCTGCCGGGCTTTCTCCGGCAGCTCTTTGGTCATGTCGGTTTCGATAAACCCCGGCGTGATCGCATTCACCGTAACGCTGCGCTTGGCAAGTTCCCGGGCAACCGACTTGGTCAGGCCTATCAACCCGGCCTTACTGGCACAGTAGTTGGCTTGCCCCGGATTCCCCATCTCACCGACCACTGAAGAAATATTGATAATCCGCCCGCTGCGCTGCTTGCTCATAAGTTTAGCCGCTGCCCGGGTCAACAAAAATGCCCCTTTAAGATTGGTGTCAAGCACCGCATCCCAATCGGCATCCTTCATCCGCAGCAGCAGGCCATCCCGGGTAATGCCGGCATTATTGACCAGAATATCGACTCGGCCAAAAGCTTCACTGGCCGCAGCAATCAATTTGTCAGCATCCTCGCTGGCCGCAGCATCCGCGCTCACCGCTATGGCCCTGCACCCAAGGGCCTCAATCTCCTTGACCAGCAGCTGCAGAGGTTCCAGAGAACGCGCAGAAACGACCAGATCAGCCCCTTGCGCCGCCAACGCCAACGCGGTTTCTCGCCCGATACCTCGCGAGGCACCGGTTACGATTGCGACTTTATCAGTCAACAGCATAAACTATCTCCCGAGATAGGTAAAAAAATCAACCTGCCAGCTTCTGCAGGGTGGCAACCGAATCGACCTGCTGGGTGACTGAACCTTTGGCGATCCGTTTGATCAAACCGCTCAGCACCTTACCGGGACCGATTTCAACATATTGCTCGACCCCAAGTCGAGCCATTTCAACCACCGACTCATCCCAGCGGACCGGTGCACAGACCTGTTGAACCAAAAGAGGCTTGACTTGGTCGGGATTGCTGCAAGCCTTGGCTTCGACGTTGCCGACCACCGGGAAGCTGAAGGACTGGATATTGATATCACTGAGGACCTCTTCCAACCGCTGAGCGGCAGGCGCCATCAAGGCCGAATGGAAAGGCGCACTGACCGGCAGAGGCAGCGCACGTTTGGCGCCTGCTTCTTTGGCCAGCTCGATCGCCCGACTGACTGCGGTGGCATGGCCAGCAATGACGATTTGACCCGGACTGTTGAAATTGGCCGGGGAAACCACCTCCCCCTCAGCGGCCTGCCGGCAGAGCTCCTGAAGGGCATCCGCCTCAATCCCCATGATGGCGGCCATGGCACCAACTCCGACGGGTACCGCCTCCTGCATGAAGGTGCCACGCTGGCGAACAATTTTGACCGCCTCACTGAAATTGAGGGCTCCAGCACAGACCAGCGCGGAAAATTCACCCAAAGAGTGGCCGGCAGCGTAAGCCGGACGCAACTCGGTCTCCTCTTCAATAACCCGCAAGGCAGCAATGCTGGTGGTCAAAATTGCCGGCTGAGTATTGGCGGTCAGCTTAAGATCAGCTTCAGATCCGGAAAAACAGAGTTGGGCAATATCGAAGCGCAGCGCATCGCCTGCCTCTTCAAAGACCAGCTTGGCGGCAGGAAAGTTTTCCGCCAGATCCTTGCCCATACCGGAAAACTGCGAGCCTTGACCAGGAAATACAAATGCAATCATCGAACGAACCTTAATCAATTAGAAAGTAGACGGATTACCAGCGAAGTAAAGCAGATCCCCAGGTGAAACCACCACCAAAGGCTGACAAAAGCACCAGGCTGCCCTCCTTTAATCGCCCCTGGCGATAGGCCTCATCCATCGCCACCGGAATGGTCGCCCCGGAGGTATTGCCGTACTTGTGCACATTGATGTAGCACTGCTCATCCTTCAGCTTCAAACGCTTGGCAGTCGCTTCGAGAATTCGGCGATTAGCCTGATGCGGAATAAACAGATCAAGCTGCTCGGAGGTAAAACTATTGGCCTTCAATGCCTCCTTGGAAACTTCAGTCAGGGAGCGCACGGCGACCTTGAAGACTTCATTACCCTGCATTTTCAAAAAGGAGGTCCGTTCTTCGATCCCCTGAACAGAAACCGGATTTTTAACCCCAAAACCGGGCTGATACAAAAGGTCGAGGTAACTGCCGTCAGAGTGCATATGGCAGGACAGAATGCCCGATTCGGTTTCTTGCGCTTCAAGCACCACAGCCCCGGCGCCGTCACCAAAAAGAACGCAGGTATTACGGTCGGTCCAATCAACGATGTTACTGAGCTTTTCAGCGCCGATCACCAAAGCCTTCTTACCTCGCCCGACCTGAAGGAAGTCGGAAGCGCAGGAGAGCGCGTAGACGAAGCCGCTGCAGGCAGCGGAAAGGTCGTAGGCGTAGGCATTTTTAGCGCCAAGGTTCGTCTGCACAATGCAGGAGGTTGCCGGCCAGGGATAATCGCCGGTGATTGTTCCCATGACAATCAGGTCAATCTCATCGGCAGCGACACCCGCCATCTCCAAAGCACGCTGAGCAGCCTTAGTCGCCATATCCGAGGTGGTTTCCTGCTCTGCGGCAATCCGGCGCTCTTCGATTCCGGTTCGTGCCAGAATCCAATCGTTAGTTGTTTCGACCATCTTCTCCAGTTCAAAATTGGTCAAAACCTTTTCTGGCAGATAGGATCCAGTTCCGATGACACGGGCTTTTTTCACTTAATACTCCTTTGCCTGCTGCAAAGCGATTCCAGGATATTAAAAGACATACCTCAGAGTGATTGCGCCAGTTTTTCCTCAATCCGGATGTTAGCGTACTCACCGGCCTGACGAATGGCGATACTGATGGCAACCGGATCGGAACTGCCATGGCAGATAATCCCGGTGCCGGCGATGCCGAGAAGGGGTGCGCCGCCGTACTCTGCCGGGCTGATTTTTTTCTTGAACGACCGGAAGGCCGGTCGACTCAAGAGATAGCCGATCCGGGCCAGGAACCGACTTTCAATCTCACGTCGCAGCATGGTGCTGATGGCCACAGCCAACCCTTCAGAAACCTTCAGCAGGACATTACCAACAAAACCATCGCAGACAACAACATCGACTCTGCCGTTGTAGATGTCTCCACCTTCAACCGAGCCTAGGTAATTCAGATCGGCCTGTTTGAGCAAGAGATGAGTTTCGCGGGTCAGATCGTTGCCCTTTTTTTCCTCTTCGCCATTTGACAGCAGACCGACTTTAGGCCGGGCGATGCCAAGGACATGCTCAGCATAAATGCTGCCCATAATTGCAAACTGGAGAAGATGGGAGGGCTTGCAATCAACATTGGCCCCCATATCGAGAACCATCGTCTGCCCCTGCAAGCTCGGCAGCAAAGTGGCGATAGCTGGCCGCTCAATCCCTTTGACCCGTTTCAAAACGGCCATCCCGGCAGCCATGGTTGCACCGGAATTTCCCGCACTGACCACCGCGGCGGCCGCACCTTTTTTGACCAACTCATAAGCAACCCGGATCGAAGAATCTTTTTTCTTCCGCACCGCATCCGATGCGGAATCTTCCATCCCGACAACTTCGCTGGCATGCTGAATTTCAATCTCCAGACCTTCGGTCTGATGCTTACTGAGCTCCTTTTGAAGTCTTTCTGTCTCCCCAACGAGGATAACTTTGCAGCCCCACTGTTGACAGGCGGCAATAGCGCCGGCAACCTCGGCTACCGGCGCATTATCTCCGCCCATCGCATCGACAGCGATTTTCAGTGACATGATCAGTACTTACCAGATCAGATATCGTCACTATTGATGACTTCTTTTCCTTTGTAGGTACCGCAATTGGCACAGGTACGATGCGGCATCTTCGGCTCTTGGCACTGCGAGCAGGTTGAAAGACCGGGGGCAGCGATGGAATCGTGGGCGCGACGCATATTCTTTTTCGACTTTGAGGTTTTCTTCTTTGGTACAGCCATTACTATCTCCTTGGGAGCTGAAAACGAAAATCCGTCCAGCTGTGGTTTATAAATTCAGGTAAAAACCTGTTGTCCATTTCAGGACTTATCAATTTTCAGATCGGCCAGCGCACCGAACTTATTATTAAATGGTCGCTTCTCGCAGTCACAACGGGAAACGTTCAAATCGCAACCACATTCGGGGCACAGGCCAAGACAATCGGTCTGGCAAAGCGGGCCGATCGGGATCGACATGATCACCTGCTCCTGAAGCGGATCGAGTAATTCCAGAACCTCGCCTCGATAGAAGATCAACCCCAGCTCATCCGCCTCGAGCTCAACCTCCTCGGCAGCCTCCTCCTCATCCATCGCCGGAGTAAAGGTCAAGGCAAAATCGCTCTTTACCGGCTGCTCAAAAGGCTGCAGACAGCGGCCACATTGCATCCCGGCAGTGGCCGTCAGTGTCCCGTCAACCTCAACAATCTGTCCGGTTTTCTGCAAGCGCAGGCGAAAATTCACAAATCCCTTGAAGTGAACGTTCTCTGCCTTTGCCAATTCACCAAGCACGGGAAAATCTTCCGGCTGGCAACGATATTCGCGCTCTAAGACGCCATCTGCAATTTCTTTAAGCTCTAGGCGCACGACCATCCTCTGGGCAAAAGTGAACAGTATAAAGAGAGGCAGAACCATGTCAAGGGAAAAGGTCCGACCTGCGGCGCGTTAAATGGCGAGTCTTCTTAGCCCATTGAAAGTCAATTTGCAAGGTTTTTTTTCTCGACAACAATGCTATGGATAAGACTGATAATTATTACCACTTACAGGCCAACACACTGGCATAAAGGACCACGGCATGCAAACAGACCAGATTCAGCGCCTGATTGAGATCATGGCAACCCTCAGGTCAGCAGAAGGCTGCCAATGGGACCGGGAGCAATCCCCCGAATCCCTGAAACCCTACATCCTGGAAGAATGCTATGAATTACTGGAAGCCATCGACGGCGGTCGTCCGGAGGAGATCTGCGACGAGCTGGGCGACCTGCTGCTGCAGGTGGTATTTCAAGCACAAATTTTCAGTGAGCAAGGCACCTTTACTATTTCCGATGCAGCAAAGGCGATTGGCGACAAACTGATTCGCAGACACCCGCATATTTTTGCCGCGGAGACTTATCAAGGCCACGAGCAGCGCTGGGAAAGAATCAAACTTCAGGAGCGTGCTGAACGGGGCCAATCCAACCGCCTCGCGGATCGCATACCGGCAACCCTGCCAGCCCTCAAGCGGGCCAGAAAGCTCGACAAGAAGCTACCCCAAAACGACCGCCAGACAACATTACAGCAGATCGAGCAGCAACTCTTGAGCTTTCATGAAACAGCAGATAAACTCTCGACACCCCCTGAGAAGTGCGAGAAAAAGCTTGGCGAACTACTGTTCAGTATCGTTCGCCTTGCTGACTCCCTGGATATTGACGCCGAAGAGGCACTGCGAAGGACAACGACAACATTGATGGCCAAAATCGATAGCGAAAATCAGCCGACCTGAGTCACCAACCAGTGAAGTTGGCGGAAAACCGAGAGTTTTGGCGATCTTCCACAAACAGTGTGGACAAGCTGTGCAAAACCCTGTTGAAACAGCTCAAAGCTTAGTAAACTGTGCCCTCTCCTGCTCCTTGCTTATTTTTTAGGCACAATTTATTCTTATTGTTTTTTCAAGTACTTAGAGATTTTTTATGTTTGTGGTCGTGGATATACCATATCCCGCTGCTTATTAATTTAGGAATTTTTATAAAAAGGCAAATGTCATGTTTATAAAGCTGATTTTCCTCTTCACTTTGATCCCAATCCTGGAACTTTACGTGCTGATTGAGGCCGGCACCCAGATCGGCGTCGGAGCCACCATCGGGCTGATATTACTGACCGGTATCGCCGGAGCCTATCTGGCAAGAAGCCAGGGATTCCAGTTACTCAACCGAATGCAGACCGACTTGAACGCAGGACGGGTACCGACGGGAGAGATGCTTGACGGGGCAATGATCCTGGCGGGAGGATTGTTGCTGCTGACCCCAGGATTCTGCACAGACCTGTTCGGCTTTATGCTGCTGACCCCTGCGACGCGGACCTTTTTCAAACGCTGGGCCAGCCATTGGCTGGAAAAAAAAATCGCCAGGGGAGAGATTCACTTTAAACGTTTCTAGGAAGCTGGGGCTTTTTTCCGCAGCAAAAGATCAACTCCCCGCCTGAGCTCTTCGAGGCGGAACAGCAGGCCACAACTGAGATAGACTAGCGCTCCGATCGAAATCGCACCAAACAGATAGAGTGACTTTTCCAGCCCATGGCCGAGCTGCGTCCAGTCGAAAAGGCTCAGCAGCCACCAGACCACCATGACCATCAGGGCACAACCCGGCAGCGCTTTAAGCAGAGGCAGCCGGAGACTTTCGCGTAAAAATGGACCAACTTTATAGCGGAGTGCGCCAAGCAGCATAAGGGCATTAAAAAATGAAGCCAGGGTCAGAGCTCCCGCCAGGCCGAGATGCCCGAAGGGCCCCATCAAGGCGAGTCCGGCAGCGGCATTGACCAGCAACGTCCAGAAGGAGATGACCACCGGCGTGCGGGTATCCTTGAGAGCAAAAAATGTTTGCGCCGCGATGCGACTGTAGCCAACGAAGAGAAGCCCGGGGGCATAACAGATGAGGGCCCAAGAGGTATGCTCCAGGGCGGTCAGATCAAATTCGCCGCCGAGGAAGAATAACGAATAAACCGGCTTGGCGCAGAGCATCAGGCCCAGCGCTGCGGGCAAAGCGAAGATGCTGATCAGGGCCAGCGCAAATCCAAGTGAGTGCTGCAAGCCCTCCCGGTCTTCCTCAGCAACCTGCTGACTCATCAGAGGCAAAGCAGCCTGGGCCAGAGAAACAATAAAGATGCCCTGAGGGAATTCGAACAGCCGCTGCCCGTAATAAAGGTAGGAGACGCTCCCTTCCGGAAGAAAAGAGGCGAGCAGCCGGGTCACGATTACATTGATCTGATAGATCGCGACACCAGCTATGCCGGGCAGCATCAGGCGAACGATCCTGGTGAGATGCTCGTCCCGGCGAAAGCGAAAATCAGGTCGGAAACGAATCCCATAGCGTAGCAGCACCGGCCATTGCAGGAACAACTGCAGGCAACCTCCCAGCAAGACCCCGATAGCCAGAGCAAAGATGGGCTGGTCGAAAAGCCGTCCAAGCGTCAAAGCACTCAAAATCATCGCCAGGTTAAGAAACAGGGGCGAAAGTGACGGCAGAAAAAAATGACCGTGGACATTCAGCACCCCTGTTATCAGGGCAAGCAGGGAAACCAGGCCGATAAACGGAAACATCAAACGATTGAGCTGATCGGTCAATGCCAGCTTGCCTTCGATACCACTGAATCCAAAGCCGATCCCCTGAACGATCCAGGGGGAAAGGGCTATCCCCAGGCCGACAACCAGCAGCATGGTCAACAGCAACAGGCTGGCACAACGATTGGCCAGCTGTTGCGCCTCCTGCTGACTGCGGCGGTGATATACCTCGGAAAATGTCGGCACAAAGGCCGCAGTCAAGGCCCCTTCGCCAAAAAAACGCCGCAGTAGGTTCGGCAGAGTGAAGGCCATAAAAAAAGCATCGGTGGCAAACCCAGCGCCGAACAGCCTGGCCACAACCATATCCCGCACCAGCCCAGCCACCCGACTGAGGGCAGTCGCTGCTGCCATCACCAGAGTTGCGCTAGCAATTTTATTCTTCACAGCCATTATAGAAATATTTAATCCCTGGATTAAAACAGCTAAGCATCTGAACGAACAAGAAAAATGAATTACCCTTAGCAAAATCTAACTTGACAGAAACCCCCAAGCTGATTATTATCCGCCCACTTTGCTAGCTTAAGAAGATTAATAAATCAAGGAGAACAGATCGTGGCCAACCATAAATCAGCCATCAAACGCAACAAGCAGAATAAAGTTCGCAACGCCCGCAACACGCACATCCGCTCAACCATGCGTACCCTGGTCAAGCAGGTTCGCGAAGCAGCCGCTGCCGGCGAAAAAGACGCCGCCCAGGAAGCCCTGGCCAAGGCCATTCCCTACATCGACAAAACCAGCACCAAAGGGGTTATCCATAAAGCGACTGCCAGCCGGAAGATTTCCCGTCTGACTAAACTGGTCAACAGCCTGGCCTAAGCTCGGCTTTCGGGACCGATTTTTAAAGGGGGCCATTTTGGCCCCCTTTCTAGTTTTTGCGGCGCGCCACCAAGCTGAGCAGCAAACTGTCCAATAAGGCTTCAGCATCTGCACCGCTCGATTTCATCGCCAGGTCGGTTTCCAGAAATAACTCGTAAGCTTGTTGAAAATCTTGTCGGGAAAAGCGTTTACCCTGAGCAACCAGCGCATCCACAACAAAGAATGGGACCCCGGCCAGGCTGGCAATCTCCCGCTTGCCGTGATTCTGAGTCTGCAGCTCGCGCACCTTCCAAAGTTGCCGAAAATGCCTGACCAGCAGAGATAAAATTTTCAGCGGCGCTTCCCCAGCGTCAGTCAATGCTTTAACCAATGCTAGAGCGCGCGCAGCGTCACCCCGCCCGACAGCATTACCCAACTCAAAGATATTTTCCGTGTGTCCCCTCGAGACAATGGCCTGAATATCGGCGACATCGGCCAGGGTTCGCTGCCCCAGGTAGGTGAGCAGCTTTTCCAGTTCGCTGTGCACCTCATGCAAGCCACCACCAAGCATCGCGCAGAGCAGATCGAGGGCATCCCCGGTAATCCTGACATCACGCTCTTCCAGAAATGAGCGGATATGGCCTGGCAACTCCCGCTCTGAAAGCGGCTTGAATTCAACCAGCACACCGCATTTTTTAAACTGTTGAAAGAATTTCCGACGACTGTCGATCTTGTCACCGACAAACAGCAGGCAGGTTTCCGGAACTGGATTCTTGAGATAGGTGATCAGCTCATCAAGTTCGGCGGCGGGCAGTTGCTGGGCATCTTTAACCGTCACCAGACGGCGCTCGGCAAATACCGGCAGAGTCATTGCCGCTTGAATAATCTGCCCGGCAGTGGCCTCTTTGCCGTAAAACTGGCTGTCATTGAAGTCATCTTTGCCCGTGGGCAGCAGGGCACGTCTGACCAGGGACACCGCACGCTGGACCAGAAAACTTTCCTGGCCATAAAGGTAGAGCAGTTCAGGAACCTGCCTGTTGCGAAGCTTTCGCTGCAGCTCATCCGGCTTCATCGGCCCGCCTAAAAATCATCGATGAGGCTGTAAAGAAGTTCTTCAGCAAGGCGCAGATTGATTTCCTCGATCGCTTCTTGTTCCAGATCCTCCTGAACCGCCTTATCATCAGCAGCGACATATTCGTCGTCCCAGGACGCTCCACCCTGCCAGAGCAGGCGCCCATCGCTGGCCTGAACCAGCCGCGCCTCAACCTGCATGGTGGCCCGGTACTCACTTATGTCGTCGTTCTGATCATAAGAGAGCGCACGGCTGCTGTAGGAGGTGATGGTTCCCTCCAGAATTGCTTCGGCAGCCTGTCGATCATCAACCAGAATCATCCGGTTGTTGCGAGCAAAAACCTCGCTCATCGCACTGCTGAGAAAATTTTCCAGCAAGGGTTCCGCAGTCCGGTTGCTAAACAGCGGCACATAGACGCGTTTAACGCCACCGGGCAACTCACCCTGTCCGGGGAAATTATAGCCGCAAGCGCTCATGCTCAGCAGCACCAGACAGAACAGCAGAATGCGCATCAGGCCACCACGATATTGATCAACCGTTTTGGCACGACGATAACTTTGCGTATCTGCTTCCCCTCGATGTACCGCTGCACATTTGGATCGGCCTGTGCGGCCGCTTCAATTTCAGCCTTTTCAGCGGCAGCCGGGACTTCGATCTTGCCACGCACCTTGCCATTCACTTGAACCACGAGCGTGAGTTCATCGGCGACCAGCGCGGCAGCGTCAAAGGCAGGCCAGCCGGCGGCCTCCACGCTTTGCTGATGGCCCAGCATCTGCCAGAGCTCCTCACTGGCATGCGGGACGAATGGATTGAGCAGCCGCACCACTGCCTCCAGAGCTTCGCGCAATACCTCCGGATGCTGCTGACCGAGCTTGAAGGCATAAATGGCGTTGACCAGCTCCATGACAGCGGCTATCGCCGTATTGAAATGGAAGCGGCCATCGATATCCTCAGTAACTTTTTTAATTGTCTGATGGGTTTTCCGGCGCAGCTCCGCAGCAGCCCCCTCAGCAGTCCGGGCCACCTCGACATCAGCTATCAGTTCCAAATTGTCGCAAACTGCTCGCCAGACCCGTCCCAGGAAGCGGGCACATCCCTCCACACCCTGCTCGTTCCATTCCAGATCCTTTTCCGGCGGGGCGGCAAACAAAGAAAACAACCGAGCGGTATCGGCTCCGTACTGCTCGATCAGCAGGTTGGGGTCGACCACATTTTTCTTTGACTTGCTCATCTTTTCGGTGCGCCCTAACTCTGCCGGACGGCCACAGAGAGTGCAGTTGCCAGAGCTGATCTGTTCCGGATACAGCCAGCCATGCTCAGCACAGCGCTGGGTCTCCATGCAGACCATGCCCTGGGTCAGCAGATTGGTAAAAGGCTCATCAACATCAAGCATATTCAGGTCACGCAGAACCTTGGTGAAAAACCGCGCATAGAGCAGGTGCATGACCGCATGCTCAATACCGCCGATATACTGGTCGACCGGCAACCAGTAGTTTGCGGCCTTTTTATCCAGCGGGGCGTTTTGATAATCGGGGCAGGCGTAGCGGGCAAAATACCAGGAGCTTTCAACGAAGGTGTCAAAAGTATCGCTTTCCCGTCGGGCCGGCTGGCTGCATTTCGGACAGGCGACCTGAAGAAAATCCTGATGCCGGGCCAGCGGCGAGCCCCCTTCCCCAGTGAGCTCGACATCTTCCGGCAGCAGAACCGGTAGATCTTTTTCCGGAACCGGCACCGCTCCACAGGTTTCACAGTAGATGATCGGGATCGGTGTTCCCCAGTAACGCTGGCGGGAAACGCCCCAATCGCGCAGCCGATAATTGATGGTTTTACGCCCCTCGCCACGACTATCCAGATAGTCGGCAATCTGCTCTTTGGCCGCTTCGTTCTCAATCCCGTCAAACTGGCCGGAATTCACCAGCAAGCCAGTTCCGGTGTGGGCCGCATCCATCGTTTCGGCAACCAAACTCTCCCCTTCCGGCTGAATCACCACACGGATCGGCAACTCATATTTACGGGCGAACTCGAAATCGCGCTGATCATGGGCCGGGACCGCCATGACTGCGCCGGTGCCGTAATCCATCAGGACAAAATTGGCCAGAAAGACCGGAATCTGGTCCCCGGTCAACGGATTGATTGCGTAGGAGCCGGTAAAAACACCGAGCTTCTCCAGTTCACCGCTGGTGCGCTGGATCTTGTCCTGCCGCTCGACCTGGGCGATAAAGTCGGCCACCGCACCCTGCTGTTCAGCCGAAATCAACGACTTCACCAGAGGATGCTCAGGCGCCAGGCTCATAAAGGTCGCGCCGAACAGGGTGTCGGGGCGGGTGGTAAAAACCTTAATCTTTGTTTCCTTGTCAGCGACCGGAAATTCTATTTCACAGCCGTAACTTTTGCCGATCCAGTTGCGCTGCATCGCCAGGACCCGTTCTGGCCAACCGGGCAGTTTATCGGTACCCTCAAGCAGTTCGTCAGCGTAATCGGTGATTTTGAAGAACCACTGGTCAAGCTCTTTTTGCTCAACCAGATTATCGCAGCGCCAGCAGCTGCCATCTTCAACCTGCTCGTTGGCTAGCACCGTCTGACAATCAGGGCACCAGTTGACCGAAGATCCCTTCTTATACGCCAGACCGGCCTCAAGCATTTTCAGGAAGATCAGCTGCTCCCAGCGAGAATATTCCGGATCGCAGGTGGCGAATTCCCGCTGCCAATCGTAGGAGAGGCCCATTCGCTTGAGTTGCTCGCGCATGCTGGCGATATTTTCGTAGGTCCATTTCTTCGGGTGGGTGCCATGTTCGATCGCCGCATTTTCCGCCGGCATACCAAAAGCATCCCAACCCATCGGATGCAACACATTGAAACCCTGCATCCGCTTGAAGCGAGCAACGACATCGCCGATGGCGTAGTTGCGTACGTGCCCCATATGAATTCGCCCTGAGGGATAAGGGAACATTTCCAGCAGGTAGAATTTCGGTTTTTCCGAATCCTCAGTGACGCGAAACGCCTGCGTCTGCTGCCAGTTCTGCTGCCATTTCTGCTCGACTTCTTTAGGGACGTACTGCTTTTCCATAGTTCCTCCGCAACGGCCGGGAAAACCGCTACATCTGCACCAGAGTAAAATTGAGAGCAGATACACGAAAACCGGCACAGGCCGGTATCATGAGTACTGCTGGGGCTTAAGGCCCCACACCTCTCCCACGCGGATCAAGCCGTAGCTGATTCGTGAGAAAATAAGATTTATTACTTCGCCCGGTAGGTAATCCGGCCGCGTGTCAGGTCGTAAGGGGACAACTCAACGGTGACCCGATCTCCTGGCAGAATCCGGATATAGTATTTGCGCATTTTTCCGGAAATGTGCGCCAGCACCACATGACCATTATCCAGCTTGACCCGAAACATGGCGTTCGGCAGTGGCTCGACAACTTCCCCTTCAACTTCGATTGCTTCTTCTTTAGACAACTCATCCTCCTGAAATGGATCATTTTCACAAAAGCTGCGAAATTAGCGTCTTATTGCATGTTCGCAACAACCTGTCAAGCATCTATCCTCGAGACCTGCAGCTATTCAGTCAAGCGATTCGAGCAGGTGCCGGGTCACCTCGACGATTCGCGCCGTCTGAATCGGCTTGGTCACATACTCGTTTGCACCCAGGGCAAGGGCTCTTTCCCGGTCCATCTGGGCGCCCTCGGTGGTAATAACCACCACAGGTAAAGATTTATAATGCGGATCGTTGCGCACCAGACTGACCAGTTTCAAGCCGTCCATAATCGGCATATTGATGTCGGTCAGGAGGAGGTCATAGCGCTCGGCCGACAACATTTTCAGCGCCGCCACTCCGTCGCTTGCTTCATCGATCTGTAAACCGGAAATCCGTCCTAAGGCAAAGACAATCAACTGACGCATGGTCGGTGAATCATCGACAATCAGGACTTTGCTGTTCTGCATCTCCCCTACTCCCGCTTGTGCGGCGTAAAGCACTACGCCTCCGCGCAAATGCTTGATTTCCTTGATCTGGCAAAAAATTGCTAGTTTCCAAATCAGAAACACGCTTTTGTGTCATCCGGAAACTCCGGATGCTCACTAGCTATCAGACCGTTTCAGAAAACAGCGTAATTCAATTTCACTCAGCAGATGCTGAAGGGGTACGGCCTTCTCCACCATGCCGGTCAAATAGGCTTCCTTCGGCATGCCATAAACAACACAGGACTCTTCCGCTTCGGAAAGCACCCGCCCGCCGGCCTCGGCAACCGCTCTGGTCCCTTTGGCACCATCATTTCCCATCCCTGTCATCACCACGGCCAGTGCTTTCTGAGCATAAATCTGCGCCGCTGACTGAAACAGAACATCAACAGAAGGGGTATAAATCTGACCGGCGGGTGGGTCGAGGATACGCACCCGAACAACACCGGCCACCTTCTCGAGTTGCAGATTTTTATTGCCAGGACAGATCAGTACCTGACCAGGGAGCATCGGCTCCTTATCCTCAGCCTCTTTAACCTCCATCGGTGAATTAGCATTCAGCCGACCGGCAAAAGAGCGGGTGAAACCGGGCGGCATGTGCTGGGCAACGGCAACCGGGACCGGCAGCTTTGTTTTCATCGCCGAGAAAAGATGGTGCAACGCGGGAGGCCCACCTGTCGAGGCGCCAATGAGTAAAACTTCTGCCAGATGACTACCTGGCTTCACCAACCTGAGAGGCTTTTTTTCCTCTAAGCTTTCAGCAGCAGGACGCCGGACGAGCTTTTTGCCTTTGAGTCTGGCGGCCTCCAGAACCTTGAGGGTTAAATCCTGCTCTATTGAATAAAGATCAGAACTCTTCGCCCGCGCCGGCTTCGCGATAAAGTCGATCGCCCCAAGTTCGAGAGCCTTAAAAACATCCTGCCGGTCGTTTTGCGAGGAAACGACAATCACTGGCACCGGGTTATTCTGGGTAATTATTCGAAGCAGACCGAAGCCTCCCATGCGGGGCATTTCAAGATCAAGAGTGACCACATCGGGCTGCAACTCAAGCAACTTGCGCAACCCCTCCTCCCCGTTGACAGCGTAGCCGACAACTTGAATCCCCCGGTTTTTTTCCAGCATTTTACCGATGGAAATCCGACTGAAGGCTGAGTCATCGACCACCAGAACCTTAACCAAGGCGGCCATTAGCGGACCTCCTCGGTCAGCCCTGGTCGCTGGTAAACCATGTCGTGGGTGAAGTGGCGCAGATTGAATTCGGTGCTGATATTCATCAACGATTCAGAGTGCCCGAGAAGGAGAAAGCCGCCAGGAGTCAAAGCGTTCCGCAAGGTGGAGATAACCTTTTGCTTGGCAGCAAGATCAAAGTAAATGATCACGTTGCGACAAAAAATGATGTCCATTGGGCCAAGGAGAGCAACCCGTCTCGCATCGAGAAGGTTAAGATGGCTGATTTTGACCAGCTGTTTAACGCTGTCAATAATCTGCAGCTTCTCGTCCTGCTGCCTGAAATAGCGCTGAATAAAATAATCATCGGTCCCGCGGAATGAATTCGCAGTATACAACCCCTGACGGGCTATGGTCAAAACCTGCTGACTGATATCGGTACCGATGATTTCAAGGTCCCAGCCGCGCAGCTCAGGCTTTTGCAGCAGCAGCATGGCAATGGTATAGGGCTCTTCTCCTGATGAGCAACCCGCACTCCAGATGCGCAAACTGCGCTTACCGAGTTTGCGTTGTTTCTGCACCAATTCGGGAATAATTTCATCGGCAAAGGTCTTTAATTGAAAATCCTCGCGGAAGAAATAGGTTTCGTTGGTGGTCAGCAGATCGATGACGATCGCCAACTCGGCATCCCGCTCCCGGCTGTAGCGCAACTGATAATAGTAGTCTTTGAAGGTCTTCAGATTGTGCTGGCGAAGGCGCTTGTTCAAACGCTTCTCCAGCATGTACTTGGATTCGATATCAAAATGCAACCCACAGTAATCATATATAAAATCGCGAATCTGCCGAAATTCATCAGCATCCATCTTGATATCTTGCTGAAAGGTAAACACTGGCCCTACCCCTCAGACGCCTGCAACAAAAGCTGCTCCAGGGCAGCACGCACGGCGGGATCCACTTCTTCGGCAAGGCGCTGTTCCAAGATATCCCGGTAGCTGGTCTGACCAAGCTGAGCAAGCGCATCAACAGCATAGTGACGAACCTTGGGATTCTCATGCCCAAGAATCTTAACCGCCTCGCCGCCTGCAATCAGCAAGCGGGTCGCCGTCCGGGCGACATCCTCATCGACATGAGTTAAGGCAGGAAGAATCAGCTGCGAGGCTGTTTCAGGCAATAGGCGTGGCGCCGCTTCCAAGGCGGCGATGGCGACCAGTCCGACCGGATCGGCAAGGCCGCGCTCAATAATCTCCTGCAGTTGCCCAGGCTCCCCCGCAGAAAGAGCATTGAATGCCGCCCTTCGCACCCAGGGGTCTGGATCTTCACAGGCGTGGGCTAGCAAGATGTTGACCTGAGCCGCCGGGAAAGCCCCCAACGCTTCTGCAGCCAGGCAGCGAACTTCGGCAATTTCATCGGTCAGGGCCAGGGACAGGCCGGAAAAAAACCGCTGTGCATCCCGCCCCTGTAAACCACGCAGAGCCTCGCAGCGCACCGATGCGGCAGAATCCTTTAGAGCCATCATCAAGCAATCCTCTGCCGCATTGGTCTTAAGACCACCGAGGATCCGCACCGCCAGGGTCCTTAACCGGGTGTCGCTGGCCTCAAGATAAGGACAAACCGCTTGCGCGACGCTCTCGGGATCATGCCCGGCTAACAGTTGCAAAGCGTTGGCGACGGCCTCGGTAATTTCGGAAATATCATCCGTCAGCAAATCAGCCAACGGGGGAATCGCTTCGACCCGGCCTATTTTTCCCACCGCCAGCACTGCAGCGAACCGCAGTTCGGGATTCTCTGCGCTCAGCAGTTCGGTCGCCAGGGGCCCAGCGGCAACGCACTCTAATTCGCCAGCCAGATAAAGCAGCGGTAAGAGCAGCTCGGGCTCAAGATCGGCGTGAAACATTCCGGCCAACTGATCGCCGGGAATTCTGCGGAAAGCGACCAGCAAGTCAGCGCGCAGAGCCTCATCTGCCAGCATCGGCAAGAGCCGCTCGATCACTTCGGAGGTCGGAAAGAGGCTGAGAATCTGACTGGCAGCTCCCCGTAACCGCAGATCCTGATGATCCAATAAGTCGATCAGCTGCTGCGAATCGAGGCTCTGCCCAGCAATGGTGTTTAGCACAAGCTTATCGTCCAACTGCCGAATGAGATTGCCGAGGCCGAGAACAGCAGTTTCCCGAATTTTCCGCAAAGGATCCGAAAGTCCTTCGAAGAGAGGTTCTATCCCCTGCGGGTCACCGATCTCCCCGAGACAGCTGAAAACCGTTTTTCGCAGCAAAGAATCCTGGCAATAGGGACGCAGGGGCCCGGCCGGTACACCCGTTCCAATATTTGCAAGAGCGGCAAAAATTGTGAAAGCCAGCCCGGTATCAGCGGTTTCCAGCAGCGTCAGAAGAGGCTCAACTGCCTCAGTGGCGCCTAATTTCCCCAAGGTTTCAACCACGGCATAACGAACATTTTCATCCTCATCCTGGAGAACAGGCAGCAACTTCGCCACACAGGCAAGGCTACCGATCTCACCGAGGATATCGATGATGAATTTCCTGACCTCTGCATCAGCCTGTGGCAATGCTCCCGTCAGATCAGGAATAGCCCGATAGCCGAGACTGATCAATATTTCGATCGCAGCATTGCGTAAGCCGGCGTTTTCCGGATTTTTTAACTGTTCAAGCAAAAAAGCGCAGCGACAGGCGGCATCAGGCAGAGCCAAAAATACCGCTGCGGCCTCTTTCCGCACCCGCCAATCCTCGTCACCCAAGGCCTTGACGAACAAAGTCTCAGGAAATTCGTTAACCTGTTTGAAGCCACGCACAGCGCTCAAACGAGCGTCCACCTGTTCGTCATTCAACAGTGTCTGCAAGTCAGTCCGCAACAAATTCTGCACCATAACCCTGTTCAACCCTCACTCTGATTCGGCGATCTGCCGGCTGTGTTTATAAAGATGCTGAAAAGTCGTGGCGCCAAGTGGTCGGCAAGCTTGGCTGTAACCGGTCACCGACACAAGGCCAGCCAGGATATGCGACGCTCTGTGCCGGGCCCGGCAAAGGTAAGCTGCCGAAAAAATCGCTATCAACGATCATCTTCAGCGTCGCTGAGCCGACTCTGGCGCATATCGATGGCGACCTGACTGGCCAGGAGTTTAGCGGGATCGAGCAGCATCATCAGATGCTCACCTGAGCGGCAGACTCCGGGAAAAAAATCAGCCTCGGGGCCAGAAAGATAATAGGGAGTGGGACGTACATCGGCCTGACGGCAGCTACGCACTTCGGTCACCTCATCCGCCAGCAGGCCGACGATCTTCCGGTCGATGGAGCAAATCAGAATGCGCCGTTTTTTTTCGTCTTCGGAACTCGCCGGCAGACCGAACCTGCGGCGCAAATCGACAACCGGAATCACTGCCTTGCGCAGATTAATCACCCCATCGACATAAGTTGGAGCCTTGGGTACGGAAACAATTGGCAGCGGGCGAATAATCTCTTTTATGCACATGATATCCAGCGCATAAAATTCACTGCCGACCCTTAAACAGGCCACTTTGATCGCTGCCGATTGATCGGCAGCGGGCTCTTTAAGCTCTTCAGCCATGCCTTTAACCGTTCAGAAGGGCTTCGATCGTTTCCATGACCATGGCCGACTTAAACGGCTTGGTCACATAACTGTCAGCTCCAACCTCCTGCCCTCGCGCCAGATCCTCCGGGGTTTTCTTGGCCGTCAGCAGAATCACCGGGATATGCTTGGTGGCCGGATTCTGTTTGATCCGGGAGCAGACTTCAAAGCCGTCCATTTTTGGCAACATGACATCCAGCAGCACCAAATCGGGTGCTTCCTCATCAATCGCCTCCAGCGCGGCCAGCCCCGAGGTCACTCCCTGCACCAGGTAACCCTTGGTTGTCAGCAGGATGCTCTCCAACTTGAGCAAACTTTCCTCGTCTTCAACAATCAGGATTTTTTTCTGCATTTCAGCCTCCTGGCCAATCGGCAAACAACTGGCGGAAGATATGTCCCCAAACAGGCTGAAAGCCTGCCCGGGCACAGGTTCTAGATCGTCAAAACTTCATTCGGATTGAGCAGGATCAGTAACCGCCCCTGAAAACGGCCAACACCAGCGACGTAATCCTGTTCGTCATTGGCCAACACCAGAGGTGCTGCCTCAATGGCATCTTTCGGCATGCGGACGACCTGGGTGATTCTATCGACCAGCAGACCGACCGATTGTTCCTGTCCTTCACAGACAATTATCCGTTGCAGGCCGTCCCCTTCAGCACAGCCCAGCTTGAGCCGCTGGCGCAGATCGATGACCGGGACCACTTCGCCCCGCAGGGAGAGGATACCCCGTACGTACTCTGGAACCTTGGGCAGATCCGTGTAGGGTCGCGGCTTGATCAACTCAAGAACCACATCAAGGGACAAGGCGTATTCCTCCTTGCCGAGGAAAAAGGTCAGCCAGCGAACCGTTTCGATCTCGGAATGGTTTTCAGTCCCTGAGAGGCCCTGGATGTAATCCTCCTCACTGGCCAGTTCGATTCCGGGAAAATATCTTTCCAGGCCAGGACTCGGGTTTGCCTGAACAGCAGGAAGAACAAACTCCTCTTGGCCGACCTGCTGAGAAGCATCCAACTCGGTGGGCAATTGCGGCTCCGCAAGGGGACCTGCAGCATTCTGCCCTTCCTGCTGGCGGGCTTTTTTCCGGATCTCGGCTATATCCATAGGCGGTTAAATTCCTTAACAACGCTCCAGAGTATACCAGGAAATCATCCTGGAAAAGCATCTCTCCACTGAATGCAAGCTACAGGTCGGCCAATTCTTCCGCCACAGCTGCAACGATCTCCACATCGATCCGTGCCTGCTGGCGGCCAAACCCCTCCAACAGCGCCAGCGAGGCCAGCTGATTGATGCGGCGCGGCACTCCTCCCGAGAAGCAACCGATCTCGGCGATCGCCTCAGCGCTGAAAAGTGTGTCCGCGGCCTGACAACCGGCGGTCTGCAGCCGGTGTTGCAGGTAAGGGCCGATCTCTTCCGCCTGCAGCGGACCGAGCGCATATTGAATTCCGACCCTTTGTCGCAACGGCTCATAAATCGGATGAGCCAGACGCTTGAGCAGTTCGGGCTGCCCCATCAGCACCACGCTGATCAGATTGACCTCGTCCAGCTGAAAATTGGTCAACAGGCGGATCTCATCGAACAGATCGCGGTGTGGTATCAATTGCGCTTCATCAATCAGCAACACCGGGTGTTGCTGCTGCTGATAAAGTGAATATAACTTGGCTCCCAACTCTTCGAGCAGGGTCGCCTTGCTCAGCCCAGGTTCCGCGATCCCCAACCGCAGAGCCAAAGTCTGTAAAAACTCAAACGGCGAAAGTCGCGGGTTGGTCATGACCACAACTTGATACTGTTCATCGAGTTCGTCGAGCAGCGCCCTGGACAGAGTGGTTTTGCCACAGCCGATCTCCCCCACCAGCAGAATCAGTTCGCGCTCTTCGACTGCGTGCAGCAATCTCGCCAGCGCCTCCCGGTGACTGCGTGACAGAAACAGGTAGCGAGGATCGGGGGTTTTGGCGAAAGGCCGCTCCTGAAATCCATAAAAAGCCTTATACACCGATCACTCCGTCCAACTGCAAAGTCTCACCGATCAGGCCGCCGACATCCAGCACCAGGATGGTTTTTTGATTGCCCAGATCAGCGGCGCCGGCAATTCCTTTAACAAACGAAAGAGCCCCACCAAGGGACTTGATCACCACATCCTGCTGACCGCGCAATTCATCGACAACGATCCCCAGACGCTTGTCGGCAAACCCGGCTACGACCACAAATTGGCCCTGCGGGGTATCTTTTGCGCTTAACTGGAAGAGTTGATCAATCCTTAAAAGCGGCAGGGTCTGCTGCCGTAACTCCATCACCTCCCGCCCCTCGATGGTCTGGATACTGTCCTCGTCCAGCATCAGGGTTTCCTGCACCGAGTTCAGCGGAATCGCATAGTCTGTGTCGCAGATGCTGATTACCAGCGCTTTGATGATCGCCAGAGTGATCGGCAGAGTCAGGCTCATGACCGTCCCCTCACCGACTTCGCTCTCCAGCTCAATCAATCCGGACAGTGCGGAGATATTATTTTTGACCACATCCATGCCGACGCCCCGGCCGGAAAATTCACTGACCTCATCACGGGTGGAGAATCCAGGGTGAAACAGAAGACCAAACAGTTCCTGACGGCTGAGATTGGCATCTGCTGCGATCAGTTCCTTTTCGATCCCTTTCTTTCGCAGTAGTTCGGGATCGATCCCCTTTCCGTCATCACTGACTTCGATAACCACATGGTTACCCTTCTGATTGGCGGAAAGGACCAACATGCCTGTTTCCGGCTTGCCGATCGCTGCGCGCTGGTCAGCGGGCTCAATCCCATGATCCAGGGCATTGCGAATAATATGCATCAACGGATCAGCCAGATCCTCGACGATCAGTTTATCCAGCTCGGTATCGCCGCCGTGGATTTCAACCTTGACCTTTTTCCCCAACTCCTGAGCCATGCGGCGAACAATGCGGGTCATTTTATCAAACAGCTGACGGACCGGCACCATTCGGACATCCATCACCCCCACCTGAAGATCGTGCAGCCGCCGGTCCAGCACGTGGACCGCTTTTTCCAGCTCCCGGGACTGGCTTACCCCGTTAAGTTGCATCTCGTTACAAAGCTGCGAGATTGCGCCTTTGGCAAGGGCGAGCTCGCCGACAATCGTCATCAGGTAATCAAGTTTGCCGATATCGACCCGCACCGAACTGCTGAAAGAGCGGACAGTTCCAGCGTCTGAGTTCGCCGGTTCGGGCGCAGGTTGGGGGGTTGGCAGATCAAGTTCAGCCTGGGGAATCTTTTCTGGGGCGGGAACTGGAGCGGTCGCTACCTGCTGGACTGAAGAGGGAGCAGTGACCAGGTCGATTTCCAGGTCCGGCTGGCCGAGTTGTTGGCGCAGCCCCTGAACGTCAAGGTTGGAGCCACAGAGGATTTTAAAGGCCAGAAGTTCTGGATCATCATTGCTTCCCGGCAGGGTGCTGATCACCTCACCATCCCGTTTGATGGCCTCGGTCAGTTCAGCCAACTCGGTATCGAAACTGAGCAGCGAAAAGGCCACCTTGACGACCAGCAGAAATTTACCCTGTTGCAGATTCTCCTGCAGTCGGTGCTCTTCGTATTCGGTCAGCACGGCAAGCATGCTGGGATCGATATCAAGCTCGTCGAGCCCTTTTTCTGGCGCTGATGGCTGGCCGCCCAGGAGATGTTCGATGCGGGTCAGATATGGGGACAGGTCCTGGCTGAATTCGGGATTATCCGCTTTGCCACTGATCAGCCCGGAGACCCCTTCCAAAGTATCGAAAAGGCAGTCAACCAGATTGTTGTCGAAGGCTATTTTTCCCAACCGCAGATGATCAAGCAGATTCTCCAGATGGTGAGCCAATTCCGCGACGTCAGTGAAGCCGAACATGCCGGCCAGACCCTTGATGGAATGGGCATCACGAAAGATCCCGTTGACCAGATCGGGATTGCTCTTCCCCCCTTCCGCTGCTTCGGCAAGGGTCGCCAAATCCTGATTCAGCTTTTCAAGCAGCTCTTCAGCTTCCGCGAGAAACTCGTCAATTGCCTGAGAGGGCATCCGCACGCAATCCTTTAATTAAGCAGCTGGCTGACCAGCTGTTGGAGTTCTTCCGGCTGAAATGGCTTAACCAGATAGGCGTTGGCACCCAGAGCCAGCCCTTTCTCCCGATCGCGGGCGCTGCCTTCGGTGCTGACAATGATCAAAGGGGTGCCTTGATACAGCGGGTTGTTGCGGACAAAGCTGACCAGCTCCAGGCCGTTGATATCCGGCATATTGATATCGGTAATAACCAGATCAACCTTCCCCTGAGGAAGCTTGCGCAAGGCTTCAAAGCCATTGGCAGCCTCGACCAACTCAAAATCGTCCAGCGACTCAAGGGTTGATATGATCAATGCCCGCATGGTCGGCGAATCATCCGCAACCAGAATCCTTTTCAAGATGCCTCCTCCCAACATATTCCCACCGAAGCTGCTCCTGGCTTAAAACTGTTCTTTTTTGCTGCCGTCAGCGGCAGGGATGAGTGCCTGTTCCATTGCTATTCCAGCCTGAGACAGAAACACTTCCAGCGAATGTGCATACTCAATCGGCCCGCCCTGCGGGCCATTATCACCATAAAGAATTGCAATAACCTGTCCCTCGCTAACCAGCGGGGCCAGAAAAGCCTGCTGAGCACTGCTGCCGAGTATTTCCAGCAGAGTCCGCTCTGCCTGGGTACTGCCCAGGTGGCCAAAGATCGCCTTTTGCTGCTGCAAGACCTGACCGAACAAAGATTCGGGCTCAGCAGTCAGCCGAATCTTTCGAACAACCTCATCGGTGTTATTGGCAAATCCGGTCAAACCGAATTGTCCGAGACCGACCAATCGCCGGCCACGCACATCAAACATGATCGCCCGTTGCATAATCTCACTGGCATAGCGCAAGATCAGCAGAATGATACCGCCGCCGGCAAAAGGATTTTCCAATTCAGCGAGCATGCCCTTAAGCAGACAGATATCCTTATCTGCGGTGCGACGCTCAAGATCCTTAACCTGCTTCTGGAGTAAATTCTCGTCCACGGTGCCGGCGGCCTCAAGGTGCTTATCTTTCACCACCAGCCATTGCGGACAAACCCCCTTTTCAAGAATAAAATCAATCGGGTTCAGCGAACGTCCAGAATCCTGTTGCTCTTCCAGCTGGAAGTCGAAGGTCCCCTCCTGCCAGGAAAAAAAAGCAAAAATAGTTTTTTCGATCTGATCCTGAAGGGCGGCTTCGATCTGATCCTGGTCGAGCTGAAAAAGCTCAACAATGATTTCGCCAAGGGGCTGATGTTTTTTTAGGGTCCTCTGGTGAGCAAGAGCCGCTTCAAGTTGCTCCTGGCTGAGCATGCCTGAATGGCAAAGAGCCTGGCCGACGCTGCCGCTGCTTTGCTCGGAGACTGCGCTGATTATCTGACCGTTGAGAAAGGCGATCGTCCCCTGGCCCTGCTTCGACTGCAGAGCCAGAGTTCCCGATTTTTTACTTAAACTGACAATCTGCAGGATTTCACTGATCCCCAGATCTTCTAGATAGCCTTTAAGGCCCATACGGAAAATACCCAGAGCAGAATCGCGAGCGGCACTCTTGGCCGACAGCGGATAAGGTTCCATCAAACCATCTTTATAAGGATAACTTAAGATAGCGGAGAAACTACTCGGAGTAAAGGCTTTGTTCGATTTTCAAGTCTGTTTGCCGCGCCCTTTAAATTGGAGTCTGATCGGCACTCGGTTAAAACCGAATTTTTCGCGGAAACAGTTCATCAAATAGCGCTGGTATGAGAAGTGAATATTGTCGGGACGACTGGTAAAGAGCACAAAGGTCGGGGGCCGCACCGCACCCTGGGCGGCATAGTAAAACTTGATCCGCTTGCCACCGACATAGACGGGCGGGTTGCGCTCAACAAATTCAGCCAGCCCTTTGTTCAACTGCGGTGTCGGGATGCGCTGGTTAAATTCAGCGGCAACCTCGGCAACCAGCGGCATAATCTTGGGGACGCGCTGACCGGTCAGGGCGGAAACAAACAGGATCGGCGCGAATGACAGGTATTTAAAGCGGCGGCGGACCTCTTCTACATAGTGCCCCATACTGCGCTCATCCTTTTCCGGCAGGTCCCATTTATTGACCACCAGGATCAGCGCCCGCCCTTTTTCATAGGCATACCCGGCTACCGACAGATCCTGGTCGGTCACCCCCTCTTCGGCATCGATCACCATCAGCACCACATGGGCACGATCCATTGCCCGCAGGGCATTCACCGCGCTGTACTTCTCCAACGCCTGACTAACCTTCCCCTTGCGGCGGATTCCAGCAGTATCGATCAAAACGTAGCGCTGATTGTTGTGCATAAAGGGGGTATCGATACTGTCTCTGGTGGTCCCGGCAGTTGGATTTGCAACCACCCGTTCAAAGCCGAGCAGCCGATTGACCAGGGAAGATTTTCCGACGTTCGGCCGCCCGATGACCGCCAGACGGATTTCATTCTCTTTTTCCTGCAGATCCGGTGCAGGCGGCAGCAGCTTTTCCAGATCGTCGATCAGATCATTTACCCCACGACCATGCTCGGCCGACAGAGAGTATAGTTTTTCGATCCCCAGAGCATAAAACTCCGCCGCGGCCAGCTCCTGCTTATCGCCATCGACCTTATTGATGAGGAAGAAAACCGGCTTTTCCACCCGCCGCAGCTGTTTGGCCACCTCCTCATCAGAAGGTGTCAGCCCATCGCGCACGTCCATAACGAAGAAGATAATATCCGCCTCTTCAACCGCCAACTGCGACTGCTCGCGCATCTGGGTCAGCATCCGGTCCTCACTGGCCGGTTCAAAGCCACCGGTATCGATCAGCAGAAATGGCCGCTCAAAGCGGGTCACTTCAGCATAGTTCCGATCACGGGTGACCCCGGGAAAATCCTCGACGATCGCTTTACGCTGACCGAGAATTCGATTGAACAGGGTCGATTTGCCGACGTTCGGTCGGCCGACAATAGCTACAACAGGCAACATTTGAATTTCTTTCCAGGCAGAACTTTTATCCTACCTTGAACCATAAACCCAAAAACTGGTTAGCCGCCCTAACGTCAAAGAAATCTAAAAAAGACTCAATGGAGAGAAGTAGAGAAAAGTAATATTGAATACAGCTTTTACATATAAAAAGCTTTTGATTTTCTCTGCGGACTTTGCGTTCTCTCTGTCTCTGCGTTAAAGCTGTTGATTCTTCTTGGCGTTCTTGGTGTCTTGGTGGCTAACATTTCTTAAGCTTGAAGTTTGAAGTTTTTATTCATAACCGAGCTCGCGGAGCATCCGTTCACTCTGGCTCCAATCCTTATCGACCCGGACAAAGAGTTCCAGGAACACCCGGGTGCCGAGCAGCCGTTCGATCTCCCGGCGGGCATCCTGGCCAAGGGTGCGAATCATCTGCCCGCCCTTGCCGACAATAATTTTTTTATGGCTGTCGCGCTCGACATGGATGGTCGCCTGGATCACAACCAGATTCTTCTCCGGCTTTTCTTCAAAGGTTTCAACTTTTACCGCAACACCATAGGGGATCTCTTCGCTGGTGCGACGCATTACTTTTTCGCGCACCATTTCAGCCACGATAAAGCGTTCCGGCTGATCGGTCAGCATATCTTCCGGATAGTAACGCGGCCCTTCCGGCAGGTACGGCTCGATAGCGCCAAGCAGCCGTTCAACCCCATCCCCCTTCTCAGCAGAAATCGGTACCACCTCTTTGAAGGTGAACCGCTGCGCATAGGCATCAATCAATTGCAGTAGACTGGGGGGCTCAACCAGATCGATTTTGTTGATAACCAGGCAGACCGGCACCCCGGACCGTTCCAGCAATTTGAGAATATATTCGTCCCCGCCCCCGGGGCGATCATTCGCCTCGACCAGAAACAGGACCAGATCAACATCGGAGATGGTCCCGATCGCCTGGTCAACCATAAACCGGTTCAGCTTGCCCTTCGGCTTGTGGATGCCCGGCGTGTCGACAAACAACGCCTGGCCGCCAGAAAAATTATGCACGCCAAGAATCCGATTGCGGGTCGTCTGCGGCTTATTGGAGGTGATGGCAATCTTCTGTCCTAAAATTCGGTTCAGCAGAGTCGATTTGCCGACATTCGGCCGGCCGACAATAGCGACAAAGCCAGATTTGAAATTATTTTCGCTCATATATTCTCACTGTTTCCGTAACATCGGGTGGTCAAGGGCACGGGCAGCAGCCTGCTGTTCGGCACGTTTCTTACTGGCGCCACGACCCCGTCCCAGTAATTTATCGGCCGCCCGCACTTCCATTGAAAAGACCCGTTCATGGTCGGGGCCTGAGACAGACACCAGCTGGTAATTCGGCAAACATCCGTGCAGCGCCTGCAGGCGTTCCTGCAGACGGGTTTTATAATCGGTCCCATAACGGCTCCGCGCCGATACGGCTATCGCCTCGGCAAACAGGGTCTCCACAACCCGGCAGACCGTTGCAAAGTCGGCGTCGCAATAAATTGCCCCGAGCACCGCCTCAAGAGCATCAGACAACAAACTCGGCTTATCCTGCCCACCACTTTTATGTTCTCCTCTTCCCAGGCGCAACCCTGCGCCCAGATCCAGGGAGCGGGCGATCGCCGCCAGGCCTTTTTCGCTGACCACTTCAGCCCGGATCCGGGTCAACCCCCCTTCCGGAATATCCGGATACTGTCGAAACACCCATTCGCTGACCGCCAACTCCAGCACTGCGTCGCCGAGAAATTCGAGCCGTTCGTTATGCTGAACGTCTTCGGCCTGTTCGTTGCTGAACGATTTATGGGTCAGCGACTGAATCAGTAAATCCGGCTTCTTGAACTTATAACCTAAAGTTGTTTCGAGGTTTTCCAGGGAAAAACTCACCAGTCGATTCTCCATTCTGGGTCAAAGATGTCGCGGAGTATATAGAAAAGCCCCGACCAGTTCAATTTGTTTACCGAGTAAACATCCAACAGATCCAGCCTTTAAACTTGATTCAGTCGTAACATATTTCCTATAATGCTCGTTTTTAGTGGCTTGATTGACAATCAATCGTCGCCGTCAACCTCAGACCGGACCGGACCAGCAACTGATGGCAGCATTTATCACCTTCGAAGGGATCGAAGGCTCTGGAAAAACCACCCAGATTCAACGCTTGAGAACCGGCCTTGAAGCCGCGGGTCATCAGGTGGTCCAGACGCGGGAACCTGGTGGCTGTCCGATCGCTGACCAGATTCGCGGGATTCTGCTGCACCCGGACAATAGCGGCCTGGTGGCACGCGCCGAGCTGTTGCTCTACGCGGCAGCACGCGCCCAACACGTCGAAGAGGTCGTCAAACCCGCTCTTGAGCAGGGCAAAATCGTTCTCTGTGATCGATTCACTGATGCCACCATCGCGTACCAGGGCGAGGGCCGCGGCTTGAATCGCGAGCTCATTCTGAATTTAAACCAGCTGGCCGCAGGCCATTGCACTCCTGATCTGACCCTGCTCTTCGACTTGCCGGTTGAGACAGGCCTCGGCCGCGCCCGGCAGCGGGAAATCGACCAGCAGGACTGTTCCGAAGGCCGCTTTGAGCGTGAAGCGCTGGAATTTCATTGCCGGATTCGCACCGGCTACCTGGCTCTCGCCGCAGCCGAGCCGGAACGTTTCCGGATCATTGACGCCGGACAGTCTCCAAACGATATCGCAGCTCAGGTCTCCGAACTGGTCGCCAAATTTTTATCCCGGCGGGCTGAATCGCCATGACCTTCGAAAGCATCATCGGCCATGAGCGGCAAAAAAATATCCTTCGGCGCGCCTTGACCAACCAGCGCATCGCCCATGCTTACCTGTTTGAAGGGCCGGATGGCATCGGCAAGCGACTGGTTGCGCTGGCCATGGCCCGCGCCCTGCTGTGCACTAACGGAACCGGCTGCGGCGATTGCACCCAATGCCGCAAGGTCGACCATAATAATCACCCCGATGTTCACCTGCTGGACGCCGATGGCGCCAGCATCAAGATCGATCAGGTGCGTGGATTGCAAAAAGACCTGGCCCTGAAACCCCTTGAAGGTCTGCACAGAGTCTGCCTGATCGACGGCGCCGAGCAGTTCAACCCTGCGGCGGCCAACGCCCTGCTGAAGACCCTGGAGGAACCACAGCCCCATACCTTGATCATCCTGCTTAGCAGCCGTCCGGAAAGCTTGCTGGTGACCATCCGTTCGCGCTGCCAACGACTCCCCTTTCAACGCCTGCCGAAGCAGCGTCTGGCCGAAGTGCTTGCCAACCGGCTGGAGCTTGGCGAGGTTGAAGCGAATGTCCTGGCTGCGCTCTCCGATGGCAGCTTCAAAAAAGCCCTCGGCCAGAATCGTGAGCTCTACCTTGAACGCCGCCGCGAGTTGATCCGTTCCCTTTCGGCGCTCTCTTCCGGGAGCATTATCCCGCTCTTCAAGCTGGCCGAGGAGCTGGCCGGCGATAAGGAAATACTACCCGATATCCTGGAAATATTTCAGGCTTTCTACCGCGATCTGTTACTTTTAATACATGGCCGCCCACAGACCGATCTGGTGAATCAAGACCTGCAGGAAACCCTGCATCGCCAGGTTGCACAGGAAACCACCGAAAGCCTGCTGCGAAAGCTTCGCGCCCTGGAGACCGGGCGCTATCACCTGCAACGGAATGTCAATCGGCAACTGGCCATGGAAACCATGCTGCTGCGCATGAATGCAGCCTGAGCATAGCGTCTTGAGCCACGCGCCGATAGAAGGATCATCACCCCATGGATAAATTACGTATCGTCAGCATCTCCTTTCATACCGCCGGCAAGCTGTTTGATTTTGATGCCCGCGACCTGGAACTGACGCCCGGCGATCAAGTGATCGTAGAGACCGAGCGCGGCCGTGCTCTCGGTACAGTCATCACTCAGGTTCGGGAAGTGACACCACAAGAAGCGCCGCCCAAACTGAAAGCGATACAGCGCCTGGCCACTGAAAACGATCTGGCCATGGCGGAAAGCAACAGCACCCGGGAAGCCGAAGCACTAAAGTTTTGCAAAATCCGTGTCGCTGAGCGGAAGATGGAGATGAAGCTGGTGCGGGCCGAATATCTTTACGACGGTTCGAAGATCATCTTCTATTTCACTGCCGACGGGCGGGTCGACTTTCGCGAACTTGTTCGCGACCTGGCGCAGCACTTTCGCACCAGGATCGAAATGCGCCAGATCGGTGTCCGCGACGAGGCCAAACTGACCGGCGGTATCGGTATCTGCGGTCGCGAACTCTGTTGCTCCTCCTACCTGCGAAACTTTGCGCCGGTCTCGGTAAAGATGGCCAAAGCTCAAGGCTTGGCGCTGAATCCGAGTAAGATCTCCGGGCAGTGCGGACGGCTGCTCTGCTGCCTGGCCTATGAATACGAAACCTATAACGAACTGCGCAAAAACCTGCCCAAATGCGGCAAAAAGATCTCTCTCGAATCGGGTCCTGCCGAAGTTATTTCGGTCGATGTCCTGGCGCAGAAAATGACCGTTCGCTGTACCGATGGCGAACGCTGCAGCATGACCGTCGATGAGCTGAAAAAAGGGGTGGACAAATGCGGCGGCGATAAACCACAATCGACGCAGAAAAAACCCCCGCGGCAACCAGCAAAACAGGCGGAGAAAAAGGAAGCCGAGGCCGAGAAAAAGCCCAGACAGCGCAACCGCCGTTCAACCGGCCGCAATCGCAGCCAGCGCAGCGCACAGCCTGGGGAGAATCAGCAGAATCAGGCCCAGGACAAAACCAGGACCGAACAAAAACCTGAGCAGCCCAAGTCATCGACGGAAAAGAAATCCGAGAAACCGGATGGCCAGGAACAAACCCGGCGGCGGCGCAATCGGCGCAGGCCGAAACGGCGCCAGAACCAAACCAATCAGCCGGAAAAAACCTCTTAAAGCATATGGACAGATTCGCCATCCAAACAAGGAGTGCTGTACATGGATAAGCATTTTTATATCACCACGCCGATCTATTACGTCAATGACGTTCCGCATATCGGCCACGCTTACACGACCCTGGCCTGCGATGTGCTGGCCCGCTACAAGCGCTCCCGCGGCTATGAAGTTGCCTTCCTCACCGGCACCGACGAGCATGGTCAAAAGGTGGAAACTGCGGCCAAGGCCAACGGCGAAACCCCACTTGAACTGGCCGATCGGGTGGTCAAGCGATTCCAGGCACTCTGGGAAAAACTCAACTGCTCGCACACCGACTTTATCCGCACCACCCAGGAGCGCCACAAACATACCGTTTGTGAGCAGTTCAAAAAGATTGAAGCCAGTGGCGATATCTATCTCGGCTACTACGAGGATTGGTACTGCACGCCTTGCGAAACCTTCTGGACCGAGACCCAGTTGCTTGATGGAACCTGTCCGGACTGCGGTCGGGAAACCTCGAAGCTGAAAGAAGAATCCTACTTCTTCAAGATGAGCAAGTATCAGGACCAGCTGATCAAACACATCGAAGACCACCCGGAATTCATTCAGCCGAAATCACGGCGCAATGAAATTCTCAGCTTTGTGCGCGAGGGCTTGCGCGATCTGTCGATCTCCCGCACTTCTTTTTCCTGGGGAATTCCTGTCCCGGGCAATGAAAAGCACGTCCTCTATGTCTGGTTTGATGCCTTGACCAACTATATTTCCGCGCTTGGCTACCCGGAAGACAAGGAAGGTCAATTTGAGAAGTTCTGGCCGGCAGTGCATGTCATCGGTAAAGACATCCTGCGCTTTCACGCCGTCTACTGGCCGACGTTTTTGATGGCGGCAGGCCTGCCACTGCCGGAAAAGATCTTCGCCCACGGCTGGTGGACCGTTGAAGGTCAGAAGATGAGCAAAAGCCTGCGCAACGTCGTCGAACCGAACATGCTGGTCGACAAATACGGTGTCGACGCGATCCGCTATTTCCTGTTGCGGGAAGTGCCCTTCGGCCTGGATGGCGACTTCTCCCACAGCGCTCTGGTCAATCGGGTCAATTCCGACCTCGCCAATGATCTGGGCAACCTGGTCAGCCGCACCACAGCCATGCTTGGAAAGTACTTCCAGGGGGAGCTGCCGGCGCCAGGCCCCTTGAGCGAAACCGACCAGGCCCTGGTGGAGCGCTTTCCCAAAACACTGGAAAAGGTCGACAAGCAGCTGGAAGAGATGGCCTTCAACAAAGCTTTGATGAGCATCTGGGAGCTGATTTCCGCCGGAAATAAGTACATCGACGACACCGCTCCCTGGACGTTGGCCAAAAATCCGGAGCAGCAGGAGCAGCTCGGCACAGTCATGTATAATCTCCTGGAAGGAATTCGCATCATCAGCTTGCTGGTCGCGCCCTTTATGCCGGAGACCGGGGCGAAAATTCAGACAATCCTCGGCTGCGACGGCAACAACCTGGTGCTGGAAGGCCAGGATCAATGGGGCGGACTCCAACCTGGTGTGCAGATTGAAAAAGCCGCACCCCTTTTCCCGCGGATTGAAACCGAGTAAAATCTATTTGAACACGTGACTCTCTCGGGGCGCTCTGTAGCGCCCCGTTGTTTTTGGAGAAGAATTCCGATGTCAGCATCCCTCCCTGCACTGGTCGACAGCCATGCCCATCTTGATGGTAAACAATTCGACGCTGATCGTCAGGCCTGCATTCAACGCGCCCTGGACAACGGCATCAGTCATATACTGACCGTCGGCTGCGACCTGGAAAGCTCCGCGGCCAGCGTCGCCCTGGCCCTGAAATACGAACAGATTTATGCCTCTGTCGGAGTGCATCCGCACGATGCCAGTGAAATCACCCCGCAGAGCCTGCAGCAATTGCGCGAGTTGCTGGCGCGGCCCAAAGTCGTCGCATTGGGAGAAATCGGCCTTGATTTTTTTCGCGACCGGTCACCGCGCGATTGTCAACGCCACGCATTCCGCCAGCAGATCAGGTTGGCGAAAGAGGTCGGCAAACCGATTATTGTTCATGATCGGGATGCCCATGACGAAGTCTTACAGATCCTTCAGGAGGAGGATGCTGCCACCGTTGGTGGCGTGCTGCATTGCTTCAGCGGTGATTTGGAGATGGCGCAAAAGTGTCTCGATCTCGGTTTTTACCTCTCTTTTCCCGGGACCATCACCTATCCGAAAAACGACTCCGCCCGCGACGTGGTCAAAGCGGTACCGATTGACCGCATGCTGGTGGAAACCGACTGCCCCTACCTGACACCGCAACAGTTTCGCGGTAAACGCAACGAGCCTGCTTATGTGCGCTATACTGCTGAAAAGGTCGCAGAGATCAAAGGGCTGACCAGCGCCGATGTTGCGCGGGTCACCAGCCGCAACTGCTTCGACCTGTTCGGCATCGGGACAGTCGATCAGAGCAGCAAAATTGCCTATCAGATTCGCAATTCGCTCTATCTGAACATCACCAATCGCTGCACCAACAGTTGTATCTTCTGTGCCAAGTTTGATGATTTCGTCGTCAAAGGACATGAGCTGAAACTGGCCAGTGAACCGACCCTCGAAGAGATCAAACAGGCGATCGGCGAACCGAAAAAGTATAGCGAAGTTGTCTTCTGTGGCTATGGTGAACCGCTGCTCCGCCTGGACCTGGTCAAGGACCTGGCCGGCTGGCTGCAACAGCAGGGAGTAAAAGTCCGCATCAACACCGATGGCCAGGCCAATCTGGCTCATAAACGCAACATTCTGCCTGAATTGCAGGGGCTGGTTGATGCGATCTCGGTTTCCCTGAATGCCGCAACGGCTGAGGAATACCAGCGGCTCTGCCAGTCCAGCTTTGGCGAACAGAGCTATCAGGCCGTCAAGGAGTTTATCCGCCAGGCGAGGCAATATATTCCCGAGGTGATTGCCAGTGCCGTCACCTACCCTGGCGTCGATATCGCCGGCTGTCGCCAGACCGCAGATGAGCTTGGCGTGCAGTTTCGGGTGCGGGAATATCAGGAAGTCGGCTGACCTGCCCTGAACGGGAGGCCCCAAGGAGGAAAAAAATGTCAGATTACGATTACGATCTGTTTGTCATCGGTGCCGGCTCCGGAGGGGTACGTGCAGCGCGGATGGCCGCAGCCGAAGGGGTTCGCGTCGCGGTTGCCGAACAGAGCCGCACCGGAGGCACCTGCGTTAACCTGGGTTGCGTGCCGAAAAAGCTTTATGTCCATGCTGCTGAATATGGCGCCGGCTTTGCTGAGGCGACAGGTTTTGGCTGGCACACCCAGCAGATCAATTTCGACTGGCCGACCCTGCGCGAAAACAAAGAAATGAATATCAGGAAACTGAACAGCCTCTATGAGGAGACTCTGGCAAAGGCTGGTGCAGAGCTGCTTAAGGGGCGAGCGCGTCTGCTCGGACCACAGCGGGTCGAGGTGGCGGGCAAGGAGTACCGTGCGGAAAAAATCTTGCTGGCCACCGGCAGCCATCCCTTTATTCCCGACTTTCCCGGCAACGAACATGTCCTGAGCTCAGATCAGATCTTTGATCTGGAGCAGCTGCCGAAAAGAATATTAATTGTTGGGGGTGGTTACATCGCTACAGAATTTGCCGGAATTTTCCACGGTCTGGGCGTAGAGGTGATTCAGCTTTATCGGGGAGAGCTTTTTCTCGGCGGATTCGATCAGGAGATCCGTGAATTTGTCGCCGCCCAAATGCGCAAAAAAGGCATAAAGCTGCACTTTAACTCAGATGTTACAAGCATAGAGAAAACTGTCAAAAATAAACTTATCGCCACTTTGAACGATGGCCGTAACCTTGAAGTTGACTCTATTCTTTATGCCACGGGCCGCAAGCCGAATACGGCCGACCTTGGACTCGATTCAGCAGGCATAACCCTCACCGAATCGGGCGCAGTGCAGGTGGATGATTATTATCAGACGTCGGTGCCGTCGATCTATGCCCTGGGAGATCTGATTGACCGCATGCAGCTCACCCCGGTTGCATTAGCTGAAGCGATGGTTCTGGTGAAAAATCTGTACCGGGGCTATAAGCAAAAACTTGATTATGACCTGATCCCGACAGCAGTCTTCTGCCAGCCGACTATCGGCACTGTCGGCCTGACCGAGGCAGAAGCTCTGGAAAAATATCCTTCCATCGATATTTATTCAACCAATTTCCGATCCCTGAAACATGCCTTGAGCGGGAGCGGCGACCGCATCCTGATGAAACTTCTGGTTGAGCCGGTAAGCGATCGGGTGCTTGGGGTTCATATGGCCGGAGAACAGGCTGGAGAAATCATTCAGGGGATCGCTGTTGCGCTGAAAGCCGGCGCAACCAAGACAATCTTTGACCAGACCATCGGCATCCACCCAACCAGCGCTGAGGAGTTTGTGACCATGCGTTCGGTGAGTCGCACCCTGCCATGAAAAAGCGGAATCGAAGACTCGATTCCGCTTTCATTTCAACCAGGAAATTGGAGTTTTAAAGAGAGAGGATCTTGGCCTTGCGGGCTTTTAAAATCTCGGCATGGCGATCCTCTTCTGCCGCCAGCCAGGTGAAGGCATTCTTGCCATCATCGGTCCGGGCGTGATCCGCAGCCTTATGAAAGTAGGCGGCAAACTTCTCTTCGGCAATGATCGCCAGATCAAGGGCCTTGATATCACCCTCTTTACTCACCAGAGCGGTCTCAACCTGATCGGCAGACGGAAATATCTTTTTATCATCAAACTGCTGAAGGTAGGGCAGAAACTCTTCTTCATTGTCCCAGAATTCTCCATCCTGATACTTATCGGACAATTTTTCCAGGGTATGCAGGTGGGTGACTTCATCCTGGGCCAACATGGTAAACATTTCTTTTGCTAATTCAGTATGGGCTTTTTCAACCATTGACGAATAAAAACGATGGCCGTTTTTTTCCACTTCCATTGCTGCGCGAATGACTTCAAAACCACTGAAATATTCGGTACCTGACATCATTGATCTCCTCATTGTCGGCGATTTTTTTTCAGGTTTACAACCTACCCTTTTCTGCTCAAGTTGTCCAGATCAGAAGCTGAACATGGTCTGACCAACCTCCCTGTTGTCAGAAAAAAGTGCCCAGCATCCCCAAAAAAGGATCTTTTTATCGACAGCCGGTAAATTTAATCGAATCAAGGGCCTTTACGAAAATACAGACCATTTTCAAATTTGTAGAAGAACTGCTGTAAGAGCGGATGCTCCACTGGTTTCAGACTTTCATCAGCCTGCAAATTTCTTTCTGCTACATAGGTGGAATGCTCTTGTCCATCAACGAGAACATGATACCAGGGTCTGTTTTTTGGTGGACGCGACCTTGCAACAGCCTGGTACCACTCCTCTGTTCCCTGATAACTACGATCCACATCGACGATCACGCCACGGTAATGGAATAGTCGATGGTGAACCAACTGACCAACTGAAAATTTCACTCTGGCTATGTCGATGACCTTACCCATGACACCCACCCTGAAGCCTGAAAAATTGAGTTCCTTGGGTTGAGTATAACAATTGCTGGCAAGAATTTATTTATCGGTAGGGATAGCCCCAATAACCAACAATTGCGTTGATCGGATCTTCAGTATAATCGGCCAGAAATTGATAAGTAAACGGAAGGATAACCAAAAAGATGGTCGCTAACGAAAATCCGGGACTTAAGGCATAAAATGATCAGTTTGGGATGTCTCTGCGATCTTTCCGACTCGGCGTTAAAAACTTTTGTTTACTTTAATAGCTGAAGTTTAGAGTTACACCACTCCCCGAACCTTTTTGAACGGGCGCTGTGGAATGTTCTTTGACTGTTGAAATCTGCCGAAGCTAAGCGGTTTTTCTTTGATCCGGTGGTCGATCCACTCTTTTCGGTCTATTTTGTGGTCCGAATTTTC
>CAMYNR010000027.1 GCA_947259715.1 uncultured Desulfuromonadales bacterium | reverse complement strand
ATTTGCGGTGAATATCTTTCCAAGGGAAGCCGTGTTTATATTGAAGGTAAGATCCAGACTCGCCAATGGGATGATCGTGATGGAAACAAACGATACACAACCGAGATCGTCGCACGTGAGATGAAAATGCTCAGCCCCCGAGGCGGCAGCTCCGGAGGAGGCCAGGGAAGTACCTACAGTGACGAGGAACCGCCCCTGCCCGAACCGATCATGGGTGACGACGTCCCGTTTTAACCAGGTCTAAACATAAGTATTACATTTTATTGAGCCTTTCGACTAATTCGAAAGGCTCTTTTAATTCTCCCCTGACACCTTGACATGGTGCCTGTGCAAAATTATATGTTTTACTGTTTTTTAATAGCGGGTAGTGTTGTGTATGTGTTTGTTTTTCATGTCCTTCGGAACGGCGGGAGCCGTAAGCCTGGGGTTTGATACCAGCTTCATTGATGTCGAGCAAGGCAGTAGCTTCAGCATCGATTTGCTGGTCTCCGGATTGGGGAACCTGTCGACCCCTTCGCTTGGCGACTTTGACGTCGACATTAATTACGATATGACCCAGATGTCTTTCGAGGGCTACAGTCTCGGAACCTCCCTTGGCGACGAATCGATGGCCGAGGCACTGGACTTTTCCTTTGGCGATTTGGGCGGCATCATCGATCTGGCGGAAGTCTCGCTGCTTTCTCCAACGGAACTGGATGCCCTGCAGGCGGATAGTTTCGTCCTGGCTAGCCTCGATTTCAAGTGTCTGACCGAGGGGATCTCAGTGATCGAAATAGAACAAATGGATCCGCTGCTGATCTTGGGCGATGCGTTTGGTAATTCAATTGATTTCACGATTGAAAATTTTGTTACGGTGACGCAGACCGCCACCACGGCGCCGGTTCCGGAACCATCGACCGTAATCCTGATGGGCGCCGGTTTGGTCGGGCTGGCCTTGCTGCGGCGGAAGCGTTAAGGAGTTTGAAGCTGGAACATATTTAGAGATTGATTTCAATGGCAGTCAGCTCTGGGTAGGCAGTTTATTGTCTACTCAGAGCTTTATTTTTGTTAGGTCGTATCTTTGTTCTTCAGCGTCGGCGGCCAGCCGTCCAGCCAACCCAGCTCCAACAAACCATAGAGCCCGACCAGAATCGCTTCGGCGGTGTCGTGACGCAGGCTGGTTGGTTTTTTACCCCCCAGTTCGTTGATCACCTGCCGGGCCAGGCCATCGGCCTGTTTTTTCGCCTGAGAACCGCTACGATGCTGCCGAGCAAAAAATAGCATCTCGCGCCACTGGTGAGCATGGATCTGCCTGGCCTGAATGGACAGTTTCTCTGCCTCACAGAGCCAAAGTTCAGCCAGCGGTCCGCCTCCTTCCAGAAGCAGATGGGTAGGCCGTGGAGACTCTCTGAGCAATTTGCCGATGACTTTTTTCAGCTTGGCGGGAGAGGAGATGTGGTGGGAGCGGTACCAGAGCAGTTTGGGATCGGTAGAATAGAGCGCCAGCCCGGTATGCAGGCCGACATCAACTGCGAGAAGGTGATCTTCCGATATTGCCATGCGGATTGCTCAACTCCTATTCGGTCTGAAAATCCTCTTTGGTTTTTTCCACCTGTTCGGTGTAGTGGGCCAGCAGGGTTCGTCGTGACATCATGTAGAGGACCTTCTGTGGATTCTCCGTCTCAACCACCGGGATCTCTTCGAGATTGCGCTCGGTGAGCTTTTTCATCACCGTTGTCAGATGCTCGTCCGGTGTCGCCGAGATGACCGCGTGGGTTGACAGATCACGGGCATTGACCAGCGTCGGCGGAATGTCTTCGTTGAGGATGCGGCGGATATCATTGACGGAAAAGATTCCGGTCATCAGACCCTCGCTATTGACGACCGGGTAGTAGGCGGTTTTTGCCGAGGCGATCCGATCGAGAATCTCCGGCAGAGTCATCCCTTCCGGGATCAGGGTCGGCTTACGCCCTTTATTCGCCAGTTCGCCGACGGTCAGTCCTTCGAGGACGTCGATGACGAAATCACCCAGATGAGCCGGGGAGTCGAAGCGGCCGGTGACCTGCTTTTCATAGATGCTGTTTTTGCGCATGACGATCATGGCGATGACGCAAACCAGCATCAGGGGGGCCAGCAGACCATAGTTACCGGTCAACTCGGAGACCATGATCAGTGTCGCGATGGGGGCGTTGGCCACCCCGGCAAAAAAGCCCGCCATGCCGACCAGGACATAGGCGCGTGGGTCCTGGGTCAGCGCCGGAAAGAGCAGCTCGGAGGTGGCACCAAAGGCGCCGCCGAGCATCGCGCCGATGACCAGGCTGGGCGCAAAGACGCCACCCGAACCGCCGGAGGAGATGGTCAGGCTGGTGGCGATGATCTTCGCCAGGGCAATGACCAGCATCACCCAGAGAGCCATCTTGCCGTAGAGCGCCGCCTGGACCCAGCCATAGCCAGAACCGAGCACCTGCGGGATAAACATCGCCATCAAGCCGAGAGCCAGACCGCCCAGGGCTGGTTTCTGCCAGTTGGGCAGCGGCAGCTTGCGGAAGGCGTCACGCATGCCGTAGAAGGTTTTCACGTAGACCACGCCAAGCAGGGCGCAGATCACCCCAAGAAGCAGGTAAAGGAGTAACTCCAGCGGGTGCTCAAAATGAAATTGCGGGGTGGCCAGCAAGGGCTTCCAGCCGGTCACCGCGCCGAACAGCGAATAGGCGACGATGGAAGAGATGATGCAGGGGATGAGCCCTTCGTGTTCAAATTCGGGATCGCGGTAGAGGACTTCAACGGCGAACAGCGCGCCACCCAGCGGGGAGCGGAAGGTGGCACCAACTCCGCCGGCCATACCGGCCAGCAGCAGAATCCGGCGGTCCATGGCCGACAGGCCGAGTTTGCCGGCGACAAAGGAGCCGAATCCGGCGCCGATCTGGGCGATCGGTCCCTCGCGCCCGGCGGAGCCGCCGGTGCCGATGGTCACGATTGACGCCAGGGTTTTAACGATCGGCACCCGCCCGCGGATTACGCCGCCTTTGCGGTGAAAGGCCTCCAGAGCGCCATCGGTGCCGTGTCCCTCAGCTTCTGGTGCGTATTTATAAACCAACCAGCCGGAAAACAGTCCGCCCAGCGCCGGTATGATAAACAGCCACCAGCGGTGAGGAACCTTCAGCTGATCGATAACCGAGCTGAAGCTCGATTCCGGCGTGCCTTCCAGGGGGGGATGAAAGCTGCCGACGGTTCCCAGCATCAGGTGCTCGACGCCGTTGGTGGCAAAGTAAAAGGCGAGGGCACCGCAGCCAGCCACCACTCCGACCAGAACCGCCAGAATCAGCAGGCGGAAGCCGCTGCGGTCGAGGAGTTTAAGCAGTCTGGAAACGATCGGCATGAATTCAACCTTGGAAAATTTAGTCAGAATAAAAAATCGTTCTAATATTTAGCAGGTTTGCCCCCTTGGAACAAGGGTCATGCAGGAAGCGCACTTTTCCAACCTCAGGTAGCGTTGCGGATACGATTGGCCGCAGCAGACAGTTCGTAGAGGCGCGGCAGCGCCAGGTGGCCGGCTTTCCAAGGGAGCAGGATGTCAAGTCCCTGCTGTTCGACCTCGGCCAGGGCCTGCTGCAAGGTCACGATAAGGCCGCTGGTTTGATCGGGGTCTTGTTGCTGGCAGCGGCTCAATATGCGACCGATCGCTTCGGTCTGGCCAGCATCGATCAACTGTTCAACTTTCGACAGATCGATCCGCTTGCAGCCGTATTCGAGCAGACGCTGTTCCCGGACCAGGATCTTCGCCTCGCGTTGACCGCGAAAAGGCGCGGTCTGCAGATCTATCCGGCGTTGCTGCCGGGGGCGCAAGGTTGCGCGGGAATGGTTTGGCTGCGGCGGCGGGACACCGGCCAGTTGGAGCGCCTTTGCCGTGACATCGCGAGGCTGGTAGTTATTGAGCATAATTACCCGATCGGCGACCGCCAGATAATCCCCGGAGCCGCCGGTGACGATAATGCTCGATACGCCGTCATCCTCATAAAGCTGACGCACCCGGTGCAGCAGCGGGGTGATCGGTTCGCAATCATCGGGAACCAGTTGCTGCATGCGGTTATCGCGGATCATAAAATTGGTCGCCGAGCTGTCTTCGTCGATCAGCAGGCAGTCGCACCCGCATTCCAGTGCTTCGATAATGTTGGCCGCTTGCGAGGTGCTGCCGCTGGCATTTTCGGTGGAAAAACAGTCGGTCGGCCGGTTCCCCGGCAGGGTGCCGATGAAGGGTGTGATATCAACGCTGGTTACGGCGAGATGGTCCTCGGCCCGGATCTTCACCGCCGTCGGCGTTATCGCCACCAGCTCCCGGCCATCATCAGGGATATGATTGTAGACGCCGCGCTCCAATGCCTGCAGCAAGGTCGACTTACCGTGGTAGCCGCCGCCGACGATCAGGGTTACCCCCCTCGGAATCGCCATACCGCTTATGGCGCCTCGATTCGGCAGGGTCAAGTTGGCTTCCAATTCCGGGGGCGATTGAAAGGGCAGGCCACCCGTCAGGGGCAGGTCGCTGATGCCGCTGGCGCGGGGCAGCAATGATCCGTTGGCAACGAACGCGACGCAATCATTGCGGGCCAGCCAGCAGCGCAAAAACTCCTGGTCCTCGACCTGTTCGACGTGCCGGCGGATCTGCTCCTGACTGCGTCCGGCCCAACGCAGGCCAGTGCTGACCAGCTGCGGAAGTTCTGTGAAAAACATCTGCTCGGCTTCTTTGCCGAGGATCGAGCGCCCCGAACCGGGCAGGGCGAACAACAGCCTCGCATCGAGCTGCTGCGGGTCGATCAGCAGCGCATTGCGGCGCAGAACCTGCTGACCGCTGGTGGCGATCTCAATCTCCCCGCTGCGACCGGTACCGCGCCGCCCTTTGACGTGGCGGTGGATCGCTGCGGCCACCGCGCGACCCAGGTAATCCTCCAGGGCCGTCTGGCGGCAGCGGGTCTGCCAGAGCTCAGCGGGAAGGCCATGCTCGGCAGCGCTGACCTGTATGCTGATCCGTGAAGGCAGGGCGAAGGGATCGCCCTGAACATGATCGATGCTGAGGGTGAAATTGCCGAAGTCGTAACGTCCCTGCAGCTGCTTGTAGGCCTTATAACCGCGGCCATCGATCCGTTTCAGCAGACTGCGCAGGCGTTCCATGATCAGGCCTCGAAGCGCGGCGCCAGAAACTGGCGGTAAAGCTTCTCCGCCAGCTGATCGGTGGCCGGCCCCTGCAATTCGGCAAAGGTCAGCAGCGGATCTGCCAGCAGGACACCGTCCGGATGTTTGCCGGACCAGAAGTTCTGCAGACCGAAAGGTTTCAGCATGGTCAGGTTGCCCTGCGGGTCGGGGACCAGCTGCAGTTTGTCCTCGAGCTGCATCTGCTGCTCCTGTTCCAGATAAAGAACGGCGCTCTGCGCCTCAAAGCCGCTGACCAGCAAGGTCGCCGCCAGCTCGCCGCCGATCAGCAGGTGCTGGCCGATCCCCAGCTGCTTCAGTTTTGCCGGCAGCTCGTTAAGTGCAAACTGCTCTGGCAGGCGGTAACTCTGCCGCATCAGCTTGGGGCGCAGGGTTTCCAGGTAACCGAGCTGCCAGCGTTGCAGCAGCTCTTCCATGGCCACCAACTGACGCTCACCATGGTCGACGCTCAGGTTGCCCCGCTTCTCCAGTTCGCCGAGCAGGCCGCCGATCGCCCCCAGGGCGATGCCGGCATCTTCGGCCAGCATCCGATAGGTGGCATTGACCGTTTTCGGGTTGCGGAGAAACAGGTAGACCAGCTTCAGGCCAGCGGTACGAAAAAGTTTATCAGCTCCCGGGGCTTTTGGCGCATGTTTCTTGCCATTGATTTCGATGTAGATCGGCATCTGATTGAGAAACAGGTTGCCAGCGCAGTCGGCGTACTCGATCCCCTTGGCTTTGAGCTGGGCGGCCAATTTCGGCGAGATATAGTGGCTGACCAATAGGGGCCTGGCGTTGCCCGGGGCTGGCGAGGTTTTAATCTGGTGGATAACCAGCTCCAGCAGGGCCGGAGTCAGTTTGGCGACAACTTTCAGGTAGAAGTAACCTTCCCCCCAGGGGCCGGAGAGGCGAAAGGTGCCGGCAAAGGGGCCGCCGACCTTTTTCAGCATGAACTCGATTTTGCTCTGCGGAATCCCGCGGATCGCTCTCATGCTGTCGTAGATGATCTGTTCGTCCTTTTGGAGTGCTTGGCGTGACATGTTCCCTCATTTGCAGCGGCTATATGTTCATTAATATATCGTTGTTCAAATGGTCATGCGGAGTGAATTATTGAACAGGGATCTTGGCTGTTTGTCAAGAGAATCCCGGCAGTTAGCACAGATTTTGGCGGACAGAGAGCTGGCAGGGGAGGGCGGAGGAGGCGCAGGGTCCTGCGGATCTTCACGCAGCGGGGCAGGGGCAAGGCTGAGGGAGACCCTCAGCCGCTTCTTTTCAACCGGCCTGAATAGCTGCTTGTTACCGGCGTCCCTGACCGAACAGAATCGCTTTCGCCTGGTCATCCATCACCGAGTTGGAATCGATCTCCTCGGCACGGGCATAGGCTCTTTGCACCGCGGGGTGACTGGCGATCGTTTCGAACCATTTTTTCAGGTTGGGAAAATCGTTCAGGTCGATCCCCTGCTTTTCATGGGGAACGATCCAGGGATAGCAGGCCATATCGGCGATGGAGTAATGATCATCGATATAGGTTTGCCCGGCCAGCCGGTTGTCGAGAACACCATAGAGTCGCTCGGTTTCTTTGCGATAGCGTTCGATGGCGTAAGGGATCGGCTCCGGAGCGTATTGGCTGAAGTGGTGATTCTGCCCCAGCATCGGCCCAAGGCCAGCGACCTGCCAGAACAGCCATTCCAAGACCTGGGTGCGATGGTAGAGATCCTCCGGCAGGAAACGATCGGTTTTGGTCGCCAGGTAGAGCAGAATCGCCCCCGACTCAAAAACCGAAATCGGTCCGGCGCTGCCCTCCGGTTCATGGTCGACGATCGCCGGAATTTTATTATTCGGCGATATATCGAGGAACTCCTCTTCAAACTGCGCCCCCTTGGTGATATCAACCGGGATCAAGCGATAGGGCAGGTCTGCTTCTTCCAGAAAGATGGTGATTTTATGGCCGTTGGGAGTGGTCCAATAGTAGAGGTCGATCATGGCGGTAAACTCCTTTCCATGAGATTTGCTCTACCATTTTAACAAAGCTGTCCCGGAGCGCTACTCCCGGGCTTCGCTCTCGGTGCAGAGAGGCAGCCTGAGCAGATAAATCGTTGCCCCCAACCCGAGGGCAAGCAAAAATATTTTAAGCCAGGACTGGGGGATGAAAAACAGTACCGAGACCGGGATCGAAATCCAGATCAGACCGATTGCCGTCAACTTGGCGCGCAGGGGAATCCCGCGACCGCTCAGGTAGCTATTGATCATCGGCCCCAGTTGCGGGTGGCCGAGCAGCCAGCCGTGAAAGCGCTCCGAGCTGCGGGCAAAACAGGCCGCAGCCAGCAGCAGCAGCGGGACGGTCGGCAGCAGCGGTAAAAAGATGCCGATGACAGCCAGTGCCGTGCTCAGCAGGCCGAGGGTGACCAGCAATACGCGCAGGCCATGCTGGCCGAGGGTCGAAGGTCGATTTTTGGCCATTGTTTATTAATCTTCCCGCTGCAATAGGTGAGCGTCGGTGGCGCCAATGGGGTCGCGGCGCCGCCAATTTAACCCAGGAAGGAAGCCAGGTCAAAGGGCTCTGCGAGATAAATGAGCCCCGTTGAGAGGTCGCCTCTGCGCCTGCATGTTTTGCAGATTTGCGAACTTGGACGAAAAATCGCTTCAGCATGGGTGTTCCTTTAATCCTCGGGCTTTTGCTGCGCAGCTAATTTTTTTCGATTCGCAAAAATGCAAATCAGGGCCTGGGCGCCAGGTTTTTTGATTTTCTCCTGGTTGCATGAAACTTCAACCAGTTAAGCGCTCTTACCGTAAAAATAGAACGTTGGTATATCTGTTGCTCAGTAAATCTGCCAGGGTGGATAAATGGACGAATGCTGATGGCCAAAAGCCAGGGAGGAGGACTTATGCAGGCGAGGATCAATGGGGTGAAGATTGGCTATGATGACTATGGCCAGGGGCCGGCGGTTCTGTTTATTCATGATTGTCTGCTGAACCGCCAAATGTGGCAGCCCCAGGTCGAGTCACTGGTGGCCGCCGGATTTCGTGTTCTGCTCATCGATCTGCGCGGTTCCGGCGAAACCAAACTGGCCGGCACAGCGGTCGCTATCGGGACTTACAGCGCCGATGTCATTGGCCTGCTCGATTATCTCGGCATTGGCCGGGTTGCCCTCTGCGGTCTCTCGTCAGGAGGCTATGTGGTGTTTGACCTGCTCGAGCACTACCCGCAGCGGATTGTCGGCGCCTGTCTGGTCAGCAGCCGACCGGTGGCGGATGATGTGCATGAACGGGCCAAGCGAAATGAGTTGAAAGCGGTTCTCAACGCAGGGCAGTTGGAAGGCATCAAAAAAGAACTGCAGCAGATTCTGTTGCCGGAACCGGTCGCCCAGGTCGCCGAGAGCCTGCGGGAGGATGTTTTGCGCTGGCTGCAGGAGCTGCAGGGCGACTCTCTTGCTGCAACGCTGCAGGCGATTGGTCAGCGCAAGGATTATACCTTCTTGCTCAAAAGTTTGCGGGTCCCGCTGCTGCTGGTCGGGGCCAGAAATGATCCGGTGACCCACCACCGCCACACCGACCTCATGGCTCAGCAGCTTCCGCAGTGTTTTCGGGCGGTGAAAATGAATACCGGCCGTCTGGTGAACCTGGAACGCCCGCAGGAATTCAACCGGCACCTGCTCGATTTTCTCCAGCGCCTGGCGCCGCAGAAAAGGCAGTTTTCTGAAGAGAAGCTGCGCTCGGTCGGTTAGGCAGCGGCTGAAAAAGAGCTGGCGGCGGTATCTGGCACTGGCGCCTATTCGATTTTGTTGATCAGCACCTCGCGGGGCTTGCCGCTGGTGTCGGAAGGACCGACGATCCCTTCCTGCTCCATCCGTTCGATCATTCGCGCGGCGCGATTGTAGCCAACCCGCAGGTGGCGCTGCAGCATCGAGATGGAAGCAGTGCCTTTGTTGGCGACAAACTGCAGGGCTTCGTCCCACTTCTCGTCGTACTCTTCATCCTCGTCGCTGCCGCCGTTTTTGCCGGCCGGCGGCGCCTGCAGGATCGATTTATCGTAGTCCGCTTCCCCCTGCTTGGAGAGAAAATCGACAACTCGCTGCACTTCCAGTTCCGAAACGAAAGCCCCGTGGACCCGCTGCAGATAACCGACTCCGGGGGGCAGAAAAAGCATGTCACCCATGCCAAGCAGCGCCTCGGCGCCCATCGAGTCAAGGATCGTGCGGCTGTCGGTGCGCGAGAAGACCTTAAAGGAGATCCGCGTCGGAAAGTTGGCCTTGATCAGGCCGGTGATGACATCGACGCTGGGGCGCTGGGTAGCCAGAATCAGATGGATGCCGGCGGCGCGGGCCATCTGCGCCAGGCGGGCGATCGATTCCTCAATCTCACGGCCGGCGACCATCATCAGGTCGGCCAGCTCATCGACAATCACGACGATGTAGGGCAGATGACCGTGTTCCAGCTCCTCCTCCGGTTCAATGAAGGGGGGCGGCTCCAGCTCGGCGTCGAGGAAATCCTCGGCAGGTTCCGGCTCGGGCGGCAGGTTCTCCGCCTCTTTGAGCTCTTTGGCCAGCTTGCGGTTGTAGCCGTCGATATTCCTGACCCCCTTATCGGCCATCAGCTGATAGCGGCGCTCCATCTCACGCACCGCCCAGGCCAGGGCCAGCGAGGCCTTCTTCGGGTTGGTGACCACCGGCAGCAGCAGGTGCGGGATCCCCTCGTAGATCGACAGTTCGAGCATCTTCGGGTCGATCATGATCAGCCGGACATCTTCCGGGCTGGCCCGGTAGAGCAGGGAGAGGATCATGGTGTTAATGGAGACCGACTTCCCCGAGCCGGTCGAGCCCGCCACCAGCAGGTGCGGCATCTTGCCCAGGTCCGAGACGACCACGTGACCGAAGATATCCTTGCCGAGGGCCATCGGCAGCTTGCCGCCGTTCTTCTGAAAGGCCTCGTCCTCGATAATTTCTTTCAGGTAGACGGTCTCGCGGTCTTTATTCGGGATCTCGATGCCGACCACGCCGCGACCCGGGATCGGCGCGACAATCCGGATCGATACCGCCTGCAGGGCCATTGCCAGATCATCCTGCAGGTTGGAGATCTTGTTGACCTTGACCCCCGGCGCCGGGGCGAATTCGTACATGGTGACCACCGGACCCGGTTTGACCTCGACTACATCGCCCTCAACATTGAAATCGAGCAGTTTGTTTTCAAGCATCTGGGCGGCCTTGGTCAGGCTCTCCTTGTCGATCGGCTTAGGGTCGCCGCCGTCATGGTCCAGCAGGCTGAGGCCCGGCATATGGTAGGTGCCGCTCGGCTCGAGAAAGGAAAAGGCGACCTGGTTTTCTTCTGCCGATTTTTTCTGCTTCTTTTTGGTTGCTTTCGGTTCGACGAGCTTTTTCGGCTCCGGCGGTAGAATGGTGGGCCCCTTGATTTCCAGGGTCTTTTTCTCTTTTTTTCGCAGCTCGGCGCGCGCCTTGCGGGCCTCACGACGTTGTTCCAAGCGGCGGCCGATCCGTTCGAGGAAACCGTCGACGAACAGCACCAGCGAAAAACGGGTCGAAAGGATCAGGGCGACCAGGAAAAACACCACCAGGATGATCGTTGCTCCGCCGATATTCAGATAGTTGGAGAGAACGCTGACCAGCACGCGACCGATGGCGCCGCCGGCCTCGTTGATTTCGCTGTTGAACAGCGGCACTTTATCCCATCTGAGGGCCAAAAGGCCGCCCAGGGTGATCTGCAGCAGAAAAAAAGCGATCAGGCGCAAAAAGCGAAAATGCACCTCGCGAAATTTCAGCCAACGCCAGGCCAGATGCAGGCAGCCGAGGGGCCAGAGCAGAGCGGTCAAACCAAAGGCCTGATAAAGCAGGTCGGAGAGATGGGCGCCAAAGACCCCGATCAGGTTATTGATCCGACTTGGATTGAGGTTGTTGTTAAAGGAGGGGTCGTTGCTGCTGTAGCTGCCGAGACAAAGCAGCAGAAAAATCCCCAGGGCCAGCCAGATCAGGCCGAGGATCTCTTTGCGCATGCGGCTTTCAGTTGGAACTTCAGGGATCTCTTTGCTCATTGATAATTGTTTTCCCATGTGATTTTACTCAGCCTAGCAAAGAATAGCCGAGAATACTACTGCCGACCAGCAGACAGTAAACGGCGAAACCGAACAGCCGCCTGCGGCGGACCACATTCATCAGGCAGCGGATGGCGAACAGGCCGCTGAGAAAAGCGACCAGCGCGCCGAGCCCGTAGGCGGGCAAATCGCTGCCGTTGACATGCTGAAGATCTTTCAGCGACAGCAGCATGGCGCCACCGACCGCCGGTAAGGCCAGCAAAAAGGAGAAGCGGGCGGCGGCTTCGCCATCCACCCCGCGCAGCAACAGACAGGCGATGGTCGAGCCGCTACGGGAGATGCCGGGAAAAATCGCCAGCCCCTGGACTGTGCCGACCAGCAGCGCATCGGTCGCATTCAACTGAGCTAAATCGCGGCCATCCTTGCGCACCCGCTCGGCAACAATCAACAGCGTCGCGGTCACCAGCAGCATGCAGCCGATGAGCGGCAGGTTTTCGAACTGGCCTTCGAAGAAATCTTTGAAGGTAAGGCCGATGATCGCCGTGGGGACCGAGCCAAGCACCAGCATCCAGAAGATATGCCGGTCATCCAGCGCGTAGGCGTCCTTGCGGAAGAAACAGCTCAGCAGTCGCCAGACATCCCGGCGGAAGTAGATGATCACGGCCAGGGTGGTTGCGGCATGCACCAGGACGTCAAACAGCAGTCCCGGTTGTTCGAAACCGGGTAAAAAGTGCTGGGCGATGGCCAGGTGCCCCGAAGAGGAGACCGGCAGAAATTCAGTCAGGCCCTGAATCAGGCCCAGCAGTGTGGCGTGAAAAATATCCATTACAATATTTAGCTTTCAATTAATGTCGTGCGGTAGGGGCGCCCCGCTGGGGCGCCCGTGGTTGGTCATCTTGAATTCGGGCGGCCCAGCGGCCCGCCCCTACAATTCCAGGATGACCGGCAGAATCAGCGGCCGGCGGGCAATTTTTTTATTGAAACAGCGACGCAGGGCTTTGCGCACCTCGACCCGCAGTTCCTCCCAGTCACTGAGGGCATCGAGGCTGTGCTCGTGGAGCAGGTCGCGCACCGCCTGCTTGGCATCCTCCAGCAGCTCTTCGCTCTCCGCAGCATCTTCCGGGACAAAGCCTTTGGTGAAGATATCCGGGCCCTGGACAATTTCCCCCGTCGACTGGTTGATCGCCAGCATCAAAATCACCAGGCCGTGGTTGGCCAGATGGCGGCGGTCGCGCAGTTCCATTTTGCCGACATCGCCGACCCCCTTGCCGTCGACGAAGACCCGGCCGGTCTCCACCCGTTCCTCGCGCAGCAGACCGCTGTCGGTGATCAGCAGTGGTTGGCCATTTTCCAGCACCAGGGTGTTTTCCGCGGCAACGCCCATCTCGATGGCCAGTTGCCGATGTTTCACCAGGTGGCGATACTCGCCATGCACCGGGACGAAATATTTGGGGCGCACCAGATTATGCACCAGCTTCAGCTCTTCCCGGCTGGCGTGGCCGGAGACATGGATTTCGCTGGTTTTTTCATAGAAAACCTCCGCCCCCCGGCGGTAGAGGTTGTTGATCAGATCGGAGATCGCTTTTTCGTTGCCAGGGATAAATTTGGAGGAGAGGATCACCGAATCGCCCGGCTCCAGTTCGATCTGCTTATGATCTCCCAGTGCGATCCGCATCAGCGCGCTCAGCGGTTCACCCTGGCTGCCGGTGGTGATGATCAGGACCTCTTTCGGGGGGAGCTGGCGCATCTCGCGCAGATCGATGAACTGGTCTTCATCGATCTGCAGGTAGCCGAGCTTTCTGGCGATATCGATGTTGCTGATCATACTGCGACCATTGATCAACAGTTTGCGTCCGGCTTTGGCGGCGGCATCGGCGATCTGCTGAATGCGGTGGATGTTGGAGGAAAAGGTGGCGACAACCACCCGCTGCGGGCAGGTCGGAATGATCTCTTCGAGGGCTTTGCCAACAGTTTTTTCCGACAGGGTATAGCCTTCGTTTTCGACATTGGTCGAATCAGCCAGCAGCAGCAGGACCCCCTCTTCACCAAATTCCGCCAGTCGGGCCAGGTCGGTGTTCTGGCCATCAACGGGAGTCTGGTCTAGCTTGAAGTCTCCGGTGTGCACCACCAGGCCGGCCGGAGTGCGCACTGCCAGGCCGGCACCATCGACGATTGAGTGGGCGACGCGAAATGGTTCCACCTCGAAGGGAAACAGGTCGACCCGTTGGCGCGGCTGGACCTCCACCAGTTGGACGCGCTGATCGAGTTCGAACTCTTTGAGCTTGTTGCGCAGCAGGCCCAGGGTCAACCCGGTGCCGTAGATCTCCGGCTCGCCGAGTTGCTGCCAGAGGAAGGGGATGGCGCCGATGTGGTCCTCGTGACCGTGGGTCAGAAAGAGGCCGACAATATCGGTCTCACGCCCCTGCAGAGAGCTGATGTCCGGCAGGACCAGGTCGATCCCCAGCATGTAGGCTTCGGGAAACATCAGCCCGCAGTCGATCAGCAGAATCTTTCCGGCGTATTCCAGGGCCAGCATGTTCAGGCCGATTTCTCCCAGCCCGCCCAGCGGCAGAACGCGCAGGGCCTCAGGCGGCGTTTTGCTCATCAGCTGTGGCTCCTTCCAGCATCTGTGCGATCGGTTGGCGAACCCGTCGTTGCAGTTCGTCAATGTCGGCGTTTTTTAGGCCTTCGGTGGATATCGGCGGGAAAAATTCCAGCTCAACCTGGCCGGATTTGATCCGCCGCTCCCCTTTGGCTTGAATCTGATAACTGCCTTTGATCACCAGCGGGACCACCGGCACCTGGGCTTTGACGGCGATGAGAAAACCGCCCTTTTTAAACTCCTGGAGATGCCCATCAGCGCTGCGGGTCCCTTCCGGGAAGATGATGACGGAAGCGCCGTCCTGAATCCGTTTAGCAGCGGCAGCAATGCTCTGCATCGATTTACGTCGATCGGAGCGGTCGATGGGGATATAACCGCAGCGGGCCATCGACAGGCCGAACAGGGGGATCTTGAACAGTTCCTGCTTGGCCATCCAGCGAAACTGCAGCGGCAGGCCGGCGTAGAGGATCGGGATGTCGAAGTTGCTCTGGTGGTTGGCCAGGTAGATCGCTGGCTGGTTCTGCGGGATAAGCTCTGAGCCTTTCACCCGTAAGCGGATTCCGGCCAACGTGAGAGCGCTGCGGCCCCAGAGGATACCCCAGTTGTGGACGGCATTCTGGCCAAAGAGAGAAATCGGTAGAGCCAGAATCAGCACCAGCAGAGTCCAGGGAAGAAATGTCAGATAAAAAAACAACGTGCGCAGCACGGCTCGCCTCCATACAAAATAAACGATCTACAATACTGGTTTAAGGCCATCCTCGTCAAATGATTTCCTCGCCTTGATCAGCCAGGCGCAGGCCAAGTGCCTCTGGCGTTATCTTTCGAGGGAGGTATGCTGGCGGAGCCAGCAAAGTCAGCGAGGAGATTCAGCGATGGATTTCGCTCAGCCAGTAAAAACTGAAGGCGGGGATGACCAGGCTGTTTTTGAAACGGTCGGGCGTCTCGCCCCGATAGAGGTCCACCAGCTGGCCATACTGGGGGGCCCAGGGGCCGATGTCGGAGAGGTCCAGGTGCTGGGGCTGGTTGCTGAAATTGGCAACCACCAGGACCCGTTCCGCCTGCTTGCTCAGATGGTAACGGCCGAATACAAACAGATGGGGATTGTCGACTTCGAGCAGCTCGCGATTGTTGAAATCGGCAAACACGCTGATTTCTTTACGTACCGCGATCATTTTTTTCAATTCGCTGAAAATCGCATATTCCACGGTGCCGGGGGTATTTCTGAGCGCGGCCTTTTCCCAGTCGATCGACGGGCGGTGCACCCAACGGCTGTCGCCCTGTTTGTGGGGGTCCTCGCGGTAGGAATCGTCATTCAGGGTGCCGAGCGCATCACCATAGTAAAGCAGGGGAAGGCCGCCGAAAGACATGATCATCCCATGCAGCAGGAGGATGATTTTAACCGAATCGTTGATCGCCTGATCGTTGCCGATCTCCAGGGCATGTTCCAGGCCGACCAGGGACGCCAGAGCGCCGGAGATTCTGGCGTCGCCGGTTTTTTCATTCTGACCGAAGGGCAGCCCGCGGGCGTGGGAATCGTCAAATTGGCCGGTAAAATAATCGACCAGAAATTTGCGGTGGCGTAATGGCTGGTAGTCGCAGGCGATGATGTCGCGGTCGTCGAAGCCCAGGCCGATGTCATCATGGCAGCGGATGTAATTGAGCCAGGTGGCCCGTTCCAGTTTCACCGGCAGGCTTTTAATCCCCTGGTTCAACAGCCGGGCGTTCTTGGTAGCAACCGCATCCCACATCAGCGCCATAAAGGTGGCATTGTAGGCAATTTCGCACTCCTTGGCGATCACCGCGTCTTCACCGAAATATTTGATCATTTCCACCGGTGCGACGATCGCTTCGGCGATAAAGACCACTCCGGGGGCGGTGACCTGGCAGCAATCCTTGAGCAGCTGCAGGATCAGATGCGCCTCCCGCTCGTTCTGGCAGGTGCTGCCGATCTTTTTCCAGAGAAAGGCGACAGCATCCAAACGCAGAATATCAGCGCCCTGATTGGCCCAGAAGAGGATGATATTGAGCATTTCAATGAAGACTGCAGGGTTGCTGTAGTTCAGGTCCCACTGAAAATCGTTGAAGACGGTCATCACCCAGCGACCCATCTCTTCATCCCAGGTAAAGTTCCCCGGCGAGGTCTCGGGGAAGATCTCCGGCATGCTCTGCTCGAACATATCGGGGACATTGCGGTTTTCGAAGGTGTAGTAGTAATCCTGGTAGACCGGGTTGCCCGCGCGGGCCTGGGTGGCCCAGTAATGCTTGTTCGAGGTGTGATTGACAACCACATCCAGCACCAGCAGGATATCGCGCTGGCTCATCTCTTCCGCCAGTTGGTTGAGATCCTCCAGGGTGCCGACCTCCGGATTGATTTCGCGAAAATCGCTGATCGCATAGCCGCCGTCGCTGCTCCCTTCCGGGCATTGCATGATCGGCATGACGTGAATCAGATTTACCCCCAGCTCCTGAAAATAGTGCAGCCGCTCCTGCAGGTCTTTCAGGTTGCCGGCAAAGCCTTGGCAATACAGCGCCATTCCGACCCATTTTTGATGGAGGAACCAGTTGTAATCTTTCTCGCGTTCCAGATCGAGTTGCCGCAGCTTTTCGGGTCGCCTGATGTATTGCTGGGCCATGGTCTCGACCAGGTGCTGGGCCTGCAGTTCGAAATCGTCCCGCTCTCCGTAGAGTTTTTCAAACAGCGAGTGGATGGCGTAAAAGTTGGCGCCGAGCCGGGTGTAGAAATGGCGCAGGTCCTGCTCTGAAATCTCGGGCTTGATGCGGTTGAGAATGTCATTCAGCAGGCTGTGGGATAATTGCTCATACATTTAAGGCGGTCCTGAAATTGTTGATTGTGGCGGCCGAAGAGGTTTTCTTGGCCATTAATCATCGGCCTGTAAGAGCCGGTTAAAGTCTGCATAAAAGTTTGCCTCGGTCGTGGTTGCGCCACGTAAGCCGATCACCCTGCTGGCAAACTGCTGGGCCCGGGCCAGGGTTTTCGCCACCGGCCAGTCTGCCAGCAGACCGTGCAGATAGATGGCGCTGAAAGCGTCTCCGGCACCGACCGTATCGACCAGCTTAACTGATTTTTCCGGCGGCTGCGAATGAAAATCGCCGGCCGCTGTTCTGACCAGCGCACCTTCCGCTCCCCGCGTCAGGATCAGCTGCTCGAGATCGAACCTGTTCTGCAGCTCGGCCATCTGCTGGTTGAGGTCAGCTCCGGAAAAGCCGAGCTGGCACAGCTCATCCTGGTTTAATTTTACCCAGCGCGCCTCTTGCAGCCAGGTGAAGAGGTCTTGCTTTTGCCACCAGGGAGACCTGAGGTTGACATCCAGGAAGATGGCTGGTTTTGCTTCCTGGCAAAGCCTGGCGAAGGCCGCCCTGGTCTCCTCGCTGCGCAGAGCCAGGCTGCCGTGATAAAGGATACTGCCGGGCGGCAAGGTCTTCAGCGCGTCGCGAGCGATGAAATCGTAGGCGGAGTCCGGGACAATCTGATAGCTTGGTTCATTGTCGATGATTTCGACCTCGACCCGGCCGGTCGGATGCTGCGGGTCGCGTTGGACCCAGCTGCGGTCCATTTCCCAGGCCTCCATCGCTGCAAGGATGCGGTCGCCCCAGGCATCGGTCCCGACCCGGGATATAAAATGCGGCTGGTCGCCGAGCGCATGAAGGTGCCAGGCCACGTTGAACGGGGCGCCACCGAGAACCTGTTCACCGCCGGGAAAGCAGTCGAACAGCACCTCGCCAAATATGTACAGCGCTGGCCTGCTCGTCATGGTCTGCCCTCCGCAGCGGCCAGGGTTTGTCGAAAACCGGGAGCGAAATGGCAAACCCCCTGCAGGACCCCGGCGGTATAGTTGCCGCCCAGGAAAAAATTGTCAGCCTCGGCGAGGTAGAGTGAGCTGTGCTGCCCGTTTTCTTCCGCCAGCTGGCGCGCCTGCTGCTTGAGCTCAGCGCTGGCATTGGCCACCAGCACCGACTGAACCGGACTGCATAAGACCTCCAGGTCATTGCCGCTGTCGCCGGCAAAGATCAGCTCTTCTGGCTGAAAGCCCAGCTGCTGCTGGAGAAAGAGGATGGCGGTTAATTTATTCGCCTGGCGGGGCAGAATATCCAACAGCCCGATCTGCTCAGGTTCGTCGATGCTCCAGACCAGGTTTGCTGCCACGCCAAGCCGCTGCAGGCGATCCTCGATCTGGCGGAACAACTCTTCTTTAGGGGCTGCCAGGGGCAGATAGTAGCTCACCTTGAAAGCGCTCTGTTTGCTTGCCTCCTGGAGGCGAAGAACCTGCAGTGAACTGAGCGATTCGATGATCTGTCCACTCCCCACCCCGTGCCAATCAGCGGCGATTTTTTCTTTCCAGGAGGCCAGTTCCTGCCAGCCGCCGGAGCCCAGGCGGTAGATTCTGGTGCCGACATCGGTGATGACGTAATCCGGTTCGGGCAGGACGTATTCCCGGATCGCCTCCTGGACCAGCGCTTGATGGCGCCCGGTGACATAGGCCAGGGTGACCTCCGGCCGTTGGCAGAAGCGGTAAAATTGGTTGCGGGCGAGTGGATGTTCCGGTTGGTCGCCATTAGGGATGACGGTCCGGTCCATGTCGGTGCAGAGCAGTAATCTAGTTGGCTTCATCGGAGGGACTGATCTCCTGGGGATCCTGGCAGCGGTTGAAAAAGTCGTAATGGTCCAAGGCTTCCAAAATGCCGGCGGCATTCGGCCGCTCGGAAAAAAAGATCCGCTCGACATCGACCAGCTGGCTGAGCTCTTCATCGTGACGGTTGGCGACCACTGCGGCCAGGGTGTTGCCGCGCATCATGTCTTCGTCAGCGCCGGAGCCGCCGGCGACGAAAATCCGCTCCAGGGGGATATTCATCCGGTCAGCAACGAAGCGCAGTGCCATCCCTTTGGAGGCGCGCAGAGGCAGGATGTCGAGAAACTGACCAAAGGCCAACTGGATAAACACCGCCTGCTCTTTCTGATGCAGCCGGGTTTTGATCGCCTCAATATCAACAATCTCCGGATCGATATAATAGCTGATTTTAAAGCGACTCTGTTCAGATTTGGGTTGCAGCTTCAAACCGTCGAACTTGGCCAGAATGGCTCTGGTCCTGCGCGGGGACCATTGATGATCGATATGCTCGCCCCAGGAAACATCCGCGGCAAATTTGGGCGCATGGTAGATTTCGGTGCCGCTGCTGGTGATCAACACGTCCGGTTCGGAAATGCGGTGTTTTTTCATCAGCTTTAAGGCCGAATCGAGACGTCGACCGGTGGCGATGATGAAATAGGTGGTTTTTTTCTGCTCGCGCAACTTTTCCATCAGCTGCCCCAGGGACTGATCATCGCCGATCAGGTTCTGGTCCAGATCGCTGACGATGGCGCGGTCGCGGTAGAGACCGCGCCGCCTTTGAACCGGCTTTCTGACCAGCTGTTCCGAGCGCTGGGCGATCGGCTTTATCAACTTGAGATAATGGCTGGCATGTGCCTCCCAGGAGTAATTTTCCCGCACACCCTGCAGACCCTGTTCTGAAAAGCGCTGCCAGAGTTGCTGATCCTTCAGCAATTCGAGCAGGGCTTTGGTCATGGTGTCCGGCTCCAAAGGATCGATGAGGAAGCCGTTCTGGCAGTTGCCGATGATATCCCTGGGACCGCCGTCTTCGGTCGCGACAATCGGCAGCCCGGAGGCCGCGGCCTCGATCAGGGTCAGTCCGAATGGCTCGGTCAGGGCCGGGTTGACAAACACCCCACCTGAGGCGGTGGCAATCCGGTAGATAAGGGAAACGTCTTCGCGTTTGTGGTGCTTGGGGATCGCCACCTTGCCGTAGAGATCGAACCGGTCGATCGTCACCAGCAGCTCATGGAAGACCTCTTGCGCCCCCTCTTCGAGCTCCTCGATATCGTCGCGGTTGCCGGCGATAATCATCAGGTTAGCAATTTGCTGAAGCTGCTCAGAAGACCCGTAGGCCTCAACCAGGGCCGGAATGTTCTTGCGTTTATCCGGCCTGGAAAGCGCCAGAATGATCGGTTTGTCTTTTTCGTTCAGGTGTCTTGTCAGCTCGTCAAACAGCTTCCCCTGCAGCTCCTTGCCCTGTGGCGGGTAGAACTGCTGCAGATTGGTTCCCGGCGGCACGATGCGCATCTGCTCCGGCTGGTAGTGGTCGTAGATCTCATACTGCTCTTCGATCTCCTGATGGGTACTGGTGATGACCCGTTCAGCGGTCGCCAGGGTGGTCTCTTCGGCCTCGATCCGGCGGCTCATGTTGAAGCGCTGCTCGATCTCTTCACTGGTCAGGCCACCGGCCAGCAGACGGCTGCGCTTGACCCGGCCGAGGGAGTGACCGGTGTGCACCAGAGGGATGCCCAGCAGGCTGGCCAGATGCGAACCGACATAGCCGGCATCGGCGTAATGGCTGTGGAGGAGGTCCGGCAGCTGATCATTTTCCCGGAAAAAGTTACTCAGATTATCGGCGAAGGCGTGCAGATGGTCCCAGAGCTGTTCTTTGTAAATGTACTCCTCCGGACCTGCCTCAATCCGGACGATGCGTAGGTTGTCAGCGAGAACTTCAATCGGCTGCGCGTAGACCTCATCAACCTCGCTGTCGACAATCCGTCGGGTGACCAGGTCGACCTTGCTGACCCCTGGCTGGCTGGCCAGGGCCTGGGCAAGCTCAACCACATACAGGGTCTGGCCGCCGGTATCGGCGTCGCGGCCCAGCTCCAGATCCTCCCCGCGAATCAAGCCATGAATACTGAGCAGAACAATATAGATGCCGTCGCCTTTATTTGCCATAAGGTCCATTTCATAAGCAGGTTATGAGGTTAGACAGTCATCTCCGCGCAGGCTGATCTGAAGGCGAAGAGCCGGATATTGCCTGTTGATCTTCTCGCTTCAATTGAGCCGTCTCGTGCCACTTGAGGAATCGCCTGCGTTTCGCTCCGCATAGCATCGATCGCAAAGGTACCCCAGAGACCAGGGCTTTTCATGATATGTCGCGCAGCCACTGCAGAAATAATCTTTGCAGTAAGTTGACTTATGGAGATCGGCCAATTTTGTTTTTGCACTGCAACAGCAGCATTCCTCTACAATGCCATTCTCTCGATAGTTCATCATCGGTTTCCCCCTTGCGGTCATTTTACCCACAGTCGAGGGTCTTTCCTGGCGATGCTTTCTTATTTAAATCATAGCAAAGAACCGGCGAAGCTGAAGGCCTTCTGGGGATTATTCTATACAGCAGGCGGGGCGGTTTTTTCTCTGGTAGAAAGACAGCTCCGAAATAAGAGCAAGCTTTTTGGCCAGGAATTTCCTTGACATTATTTTGCATGATAAATAATGTCAGAACGTTGTTTTGTTTTCTTGGTCTGAGCATTCAGACTATTTGAATTATGCAAATTTTTTCGGTTGCCTGGGGGAAAGCTGCCTATCAGCATTCCCATTGAATTGTCCTCGTCGACAGTCAATTCCCTTAATCACAAATGAAAAGTGCAAAAAAAGAACGGGTCTTGAGTTGGCGTTCTGAATTGCGCATTTATAATCCAACCAGATTGCGCCTCCCTCGTTAACTCTGCAGTGTCCTGGACTATTTTCGTTCACAGTTAAAACCGGTTCAAGGAGCAATGCCACCGCAGAAGATGCTGCGGTTGTTGCCTTCCGCCTGTTTATCTGTGACCGCAAATCGTGATGCAGTTCGTGTCATGTGGCATTTGCCATACATTAACAGCCATAGGAGGTAGAAAAGTAATGAAATTGACGAGACTGATTTTTTTAACAGGGATAGTTTTGGCCATATGGATGATTGGGCTCGGCAACGCTGCCATCCCAAACATTGAACGCCAGGCTCTTATCGCTCTTTACAACAGTACCAATGGGGATAGTTGGACAGATAGCACCGGGTGGAAAGATGGTTCGCTGGGTGCAGATGGTTTTGGTGCTGCTGGGACTGAATGTAGCTGGTTTGGGATTTCCTGTAATACTGAAGATTCCGTCATATGGATTGATTTGCATAACAACAACCTCGTTGGGGAACTGCCAACTGAACTCAAGAATCTCGCCCAACTCAAACTCCTTTTCGTTTCAAGTAACAAACTTTCTGGTTATATTCCAGAAGAGTTATCGCAACTCGCCAATTTAATGAACCTGCGCCTGCACAATAATAGCTTTTCCGGTACAATTCCTCCGTCTTTGGGATTGCTTACTAACCTCACTGAGCTATTACTGAATAATAATCAGCTGACAGGGGAGATCCCTGCAGAACTAGGTAATCTCACAAATCTTCGTTATCTATATCTTTATTATAACCAACTAACAGGGGAGCTTCCTGTTGAGCTACAGAACCTCACCCTGCTTAGGTACTTTAATGTCTCCCATAACAATTTATCTGGTAGCGTTCCTTCCTGGCTAGGCAATTTCACTGACTTAGTAACTCTCTACTTTTCTGAAAACCAGTTCACCGGGAGCCTTCCCTCGGAATTGGGTGCTTTATCCAACTTGCGAGGCCTTCATGTTAATGATAACGCCCTAACTGGCAGCGTTCCGTCAGAGTTGGGAAATCTCCAGAATCTTGAGACTTTATTTCTTGATTATAATCAGTTTTCCGGTAGCATCCCCGTAGAGTTAGGAAGTCTCCCTAATCTCCAATGGCTTGTTCTTAGCAATAACTATTTGAGCGGCGAGATCCCTCCTGAATTGGGGAACCTTAATAACCTTGAATTTTTGAGGCTGCACAATAACCAGCTTATGGGTTCCATTCCCAAGGAGCTAGGGAACCTGGTAGCACTTAGATGGTGCCTATTGGACAGCAATAAATTAATTGGGGAGATCCCTGTAGAACTGTCTAACCTGACGAATATCGACCCGGGTGGCTTGCTCAGAATACAGTATAATGGCCTTTATACGAACGATC
>CAMYNR010000026.1 GCA_947259715.1 uncultured Desulfuromonadales bacterium | reverse complement strand
CGTTATGCTCGCGCTGGTGCTGGTGCCCGGGATGGGGATTCGCGTCGGGGGGGCTTTGCGCTGGCTGCGGATGCCCGGCTTTAACCTCCAGCCCGCCGAGCTTGTGAAACTGGGGCTGGTCCTTTACCTGGCCCACTCGCTGACCCGGAAGAAGGAGAAAGTTCGCTCCCTCTCCAAGGGTTATCTGCCCTATATGCTGGTGCTCGGAGTGCTGCTCGGTCTGCTGCTGAAACAGCCGGATCTGGGTAGCGCGATGATCATCGCCGGGGTTGCGATGTCGATGCTGCTGGTGGTCGGGGTGCGCTGGTACTATATCGCCGCCACGATACTGGCCAGCCTGCCGGCCCTGTATATCCTGGTCATGCAGGTCGATTATCGACGGCGGCGGATCATGGCCTTCCTCGACCCCTGGGAGGATCCCTTCGATACCGGCTTTCAGATCATTCAGAGCCTGGTGGCCTTCGGCAAGGGTGGCGCGCTGGGGCAGGGCCTCGGGGTCGGAGAGCAGAAGCTGTTTTATCTGCCCGAAGCGCATACCGATTTTATTTTTTCGGTTATCGGTGAAGAGCTGGGCCTGATCGGCGTGCTGGTGGTTGCGGCGCTCTTTCTGCTGCTGGTGCTCTGCGGGATCCGTGTCGCCCTGCAATGCCAGGACCCTTTCGGGCGGAACCTGGCGTTCGGGTTGAGCCTGCTGCTCGGCCTGGAAGCATTTGTCAATCTGGCGGTCTGCATGGGCCTGCTGCCGACCAAGGGGCTGGCCTTGCCGTTTATCTCCTATGGTGGTACCAGCCTGGTGGTCTGCTTGGTGGCGGTCGGCATCCTGCTGAATATTTCCGCTTCACTGGAGCCGGGCAAATGAGGCTGCTGCTGGCCGGTGGCGGAACCGGTGGGCACCTGTTTCCGGCCGTTGCCCTGGCGCAGAAGCTGCTGCAGCAGGAGCCTCAGGCCGCAGTGCAGTTTGTTGGCACAGAACAAGGGTTGGAGGCGCGTCTGCTCCCCCAGCTTGGGCTGCCGTTGGCCACCGTCGATATGGCCGGGGTGGTGGGCAGTGGCTGGCGGCGCAAGTTTGAGCTGCTGCCTCGAATGATCAAAAGCATGAATCAGGCCCGCCAGATCATCCGCAGTTTTCGCCCCGATCTGGTCATCGGTGTCGGCGGTTACTCCTCGGTGCCGGTGCTGCTGATGGCCAAGCTGCTTGGAGTCGGCTACCTGATTCATGAGCAGAACGCGATACCCGGCCTCAGTAACCGGCTGCTCGGCCGCTGGGCGCAGCGGATCTGCCTTTCCTTCCCAGACAGTGGGAGGGGGTTTGATCCGGCGAAGACGTTGCTGACCGGCAACCCGCTCCGGTCCGGCCTGGAAGAGGTTCCCGCCCAGCTGCCAAACGCTGGAAAATTACTGATTTTCGGCGGCAGTCGCGGGGCCAGAGCAATCAATCAGGCGGTGATGGCGATGCTGCCACTGCTGAAAACCTGGCCGCAACAGCCGACGATTCTGCATCAGACCGGTGAAGAGGATCTGGCCATGGTTCGTCAAGCCTATGCGGCGGCCGGGATTGACCCGGCCCAGGTGGTTCCCTTTATCGATGACATGGCCAGCGCTTATGCTTCAGCGCAGCTGGTGGTCTGCCGGGCCGGGGCGACCACCCTGGCGGAATTAACCGTCTGTGGCCGGCCGGCGGTGTTGATCCCTTTTCCCTATGCCGCAGGCGATCATCAAACCGCCAATGCCAGGGCCTTAGCTGACGAGGGTGCCGCAAAACTGCTGGAACAGAACGAGCTTGACGCCGCAACCCTGGCCGTGACCCTCGCTGAGCTGCTTGCTGACCCGGACGTTTTACAGCAGATGGCCGACCGGGCACGGACCCTTGGCCAGCCGGGGGCGACAGAAAGAATTTTGAACGAGTGTCGGCAGCTGCTCGGCGCGACAAATGAAAAGGCTTAAAACAGATGTACGGACGGATTAAAAAAATTCACTTTGTCGGTATCGGCGGCATCGGCATGAGCGGCATCGCTGAGCTGTTGCTCAACCAGGGCTACCGGGTCTCCGGTTCAGACCTGAAGGAATCTGACACTACCAGGCGGCTGGCCGAGCTGGGTGGCGAAATTTTGATCGGCCACAGCGCCGCAAATGTCTCCGAAGCCGACGTTGTTGTCACTTCGACTGCGGTCAAGGCCGACAACCCCGAAGTGGTTGAAGCCCACCGCCAGCACGTTGCCGTGATCCCCCGGGCCGAAATGCTGGCGGAGCTGATGCGCATGAAATACGGCATCGCCATCGCCGGCACCCACGGCAAAACCACCACCACCAGTATGATGTCCCTGGTCCTGTTTCATGCCGGCATCGATCCGACCGCAGTGATCGGCGGCAAGCTCGATGCCTTCGGCAGTAACGCCAAGCTGGGGCGCGGAAAGTTTCTGGTCGCCGAAGCGGATGAGTCGGACGGCTCCTTCATGCATCTTTCCCCAACCATCGCGGTGGTGACCAATATTGACGCTGATCACCTGGATTTCTATTCCGGGCTGGATGAAATCAAGCAGATCTTTATCGACTTTATCAATAAGGTGCCCTTTTACGGTCGCGCCGTCCTCTGCCTGGATGATCCGAATATTCAGGAAATTCTGCCGGAGGTTAAAAAGCGCTATCTGACCTACGGCTTTTCCAGTCAGGCCGATTTTTACGCCAGCGAGCTGCAGCACCGGCAGGGGCGCACAAGTTTTACCGCTCATTTTCAGGGCAAAGAGCTGGGGCGGATCTCCTTCCGCATGCCCGGTCGTCATAACGTCCTCAACGCCCTGGCGGTGATCGCTGTCGCCCATGAGCTGGAGATTCCGTTTCAGACGATTATCGGCGGATTCCGCAATTTCGGCGGACTGCAGCGGCGTTTTCAGCAGCGCCATGAGATCGGCGGGGTGATGATTGTCGATGACTATGGTCATCATCCCGCGGAGATCAAAGCGACCCTCGCTGCGGCCAAGTCGGGTTGGAAAAAACGGCTCGTGGCGGTTTTTCAGCCGCATCGCTACAGCCGCACCAAGGCGTTGTTCGAGGATTTCCTGAAAGCTTTCTACCAGGCGGATCTGCTGGTGGTGACCGACGTGTATGGCGCTGGCGAAGAGCCCCTCGAAGGGGCCAACAGCGAGGCGCTGGTCGCCGGGATTATCGAGCATGGTCATAAGGACTGCCATTACCGGGGAGATCTTGAAGAGGCCAGTGAGTATCTCGCCGATGTTGTCGAGCCGGGCGATCTGGTTGTCACTTTGGGTGCCGGCAACGTTAATCAGGTCTGTGACCTGCTTGCGGAACGCCTGCAGAAGCGAGGGCTTCAGCCGTGAATCTGTTCTGTCGTGAAGAGCTGCTGAGAAAAAAAATCGCTGTCCTGCTGGGCGGCCTTTCGGCTGAGCGGGAGATTTCTCTGCGCACCGGTCAGGCCGCATTGCAAGCCCTGGAGCGGCTCGGCTACCAGGCGGTGGCCATCGACGCCGGCAATGATCTGGCGGAAAAACTGGTTGCGGCCGAAATTGACCTTGCCTTTATCGCCCTGCATGGTCGTTTCGGTGAGGATGGCCGGGTGCAGGGGTTGCTGGAAATGCTGCAGATTCCCTATACCGGCAGCGGCGTTCTGGCGTCGAGCATGGCGATCGACAAGGTGGTCACCAAGCAGATGCTGCTCTACCACGAGCTGCCGACCCCGGGTTTCGATTTCATGCGACCCGGCGATTCGGCAGAAAACCTCTTGCAGCGCTGCAAGCATCTGCCGTTGGTTGTCAAGCCATCGCGGGAAGGTTCGACCATCGGCATCACCATCGCGCGCAGCCACGAAGCCCTGCGACATGGCATCGACACCGCCGCCGCCCTGGACGGCACCGTCCTGGTCGAAGATTTTATCGAGGGGATTGAATTAACCGTCTCGGTGTTGAATGGTGAGGCCCTGCCGATCATTCAGATTGTCCCGAAAAGTGGCTTTTACGACTATCAGGCTAAGTACACCGCCGGTGAAACCGAATATCTGCTGCCCGCTCCAATCGATCCGCTGAGCTACCAGCGTGTTCAGCAGGCAGCCGTCGAGGCCAGCCAGGCGCTTGGCTGCCGCGGCGCGGTGCGGGTCGACTTTATGCTGCGGGAGCGGGAGTTCTACTGCATCGAAGTGAATACCATCCCGGGCATGACCGAAACCAGCCTGCTGCCGAAAGCTGCCGCTGAAGCGGGGCTCGGCTTTGATCAGCTGGTCGAGCAGATTCTGCTCGATGCTGGACTGGATAAATAGTGTCCATCAGGAACTTCCGGATGCCGCTGTGTGGTTTTCAGATAGGAAACTAAATAAGAGATAGTGACGATGCGTGACCTGAAACGACAACCGCAAGCGAAAAACAAGGTCCGGAAGAACCGGCCGAAGAAGAAAAAGCAGCCACTCAAGTTGCGCAAGCTGCTGCACCGGATTCTGCGGATTTCCGTCGCGTCGATCAGTGGTACGCTGCTGTTGGTAGGGGGATTTTTCTCGATTCAGCTGCTGATGGCATCCGACCTGTTCCGGGTCGACTCGATCAGTGCGCAAGGTGGCCGTCAGTTGACAGAAGGTCAGATTGTGGTTTTGTCGGACATCAAGCCGGGCGTCAACACCTTCGATCTCGACCTGGGGCTGATCGGCCGAAAGATCTCCGAAAATCCCTGGGTCAAATCGGCCAGGGTCGAGCGGATTTTTCCGCAGCAGGTGGTGATTCAGGTTGAAGAGCGGGCCCCGTTGGCGATCATCAACCTGGGTTATCTCTATTACCTGGATCGGCATGCCGAGGTTTTTAAATTGCTGGACGGCGCCGATCGCCTTGATTTTCCGGTGATTACCGGGTTCGACACGGCCAAACTGGAGGAGCAGGACCCGCAGAGCGAGAAAGACCTGCAGAGGGTGGTCCGCCTGCTTGAGCATCTGCAACAGCGGCAGATGTTCGGCCTGAATCAGATTTCGGAAATTCACCGGGATGCCGGTGGCAGCCTGCAACTCTACACCCTGGACGGCGGGGTGAGAATTCGGCTGGGGCGGGATAAGCTTGCCAGGAAACTCGATCGGTTGGAGCGGATCTACGCCAAATTGTCGCCGCAACTGCCGATCCTCGACTATATTGACCTGAATGTTGACGAAAAAGTAATCGTCCGAATTGAACG
>CAMYNR010000025.1:30151-38153 GCA_947259715.1 uncultured Desulfuromonadales bacterium | reverse complement strand
AATATTTTTGACAATATAAAATAATAGTTCTCTACCTCAACCATCCATAAAAAAAACAACTTATCTCCAGGATCATCCTAGAAAATCAACGCTCTGAAGAATCATTTTACTTTTTAATTTCAAGTTGTTACCTAATGCCCAATTTTCCCTCTCTCAGGTTAACAGATTAGGAAAATGGCCATTTTCCAATGGCTATCTCTGGAAAAAGGATTGTTTTTCTGTTGTTGATTGAAGCTAGGCTTGGAAAAACGATAAAAATACCGACACCTGACAGTTGAAGCAGCTCTCAAATGAGCAGCCGGGGCTACTGTCTGAATAGGCCAAGTCACTCTGAGCGGCTGATTTCATATTTCTTGAGCAAGGCATAGAGCCGCGACTGCGATAGTCCGGAGATCCGACAGGCTTCGGGGATCTTCTTCTGGGAGACCTCCATCAGCTCCTGCAGGTACTGTTTTTCAGCCTTGGCGTAGATCGCTTCCCGGTAATCATTGAGCTTTGGCAGGCGCTGGACGATCTGTCCGTTCGGTTCCGGGCTGCCCGGCTTATCTCCGGTGACCGCCGAGCGGGTCACCAGCACGCGGATGTGGTTCGGCAGATGTTTGGGGAAGAGGGTCTGCTCAAAGCGGGCGCTGGCCAGGGTCCGTTCGATGGTGTTGACGAACTCACGTACGTTGCCGGGCCAGGGGTAATCTTCCAGTGTTTCGATAAATTCCGGAGAAAACCCCTTGCTGGCAAGCCCGTAACGCGCGCAGAACTTATCCACATGAAACCTGGTCAGATCCTTGATATCTTCGCGCCGCTCGCGCAACGGCGGCAATTCGATAACGAAGGAGCGCAGCCGAAACAGCAGGTCGCTGCGAAACTGCTCCTTCTTCACCATCTGATCAAGATCGCGGTTGGTCGCCGCGACCAGGCGGAAGTTGCTCTCAACCTCGCGGTTGCTGCCCAAGGGGCGGAAGCGGTGTTCCTGCAATACGCGCAGAAAGGCCTTCTGCAGGCTCATCGGCAGTTCGCCGACCTCGTCGAGAAACAGGGTGCCGCCATCGGCCTGGCGCACCAGCCCGTCCTGGGCCTTCTCGGCGCCGGTAAAGGCGCCTTTCTCATGGCCGAAGAGCAGGCTTTCCACCAGGGTCTCCGGCAGCGAGGTGCAGTCAACGACGACAAAGGCGCCCTTGCTGCGCTGGCTGTTGTCATGCACCGCCCGAGCGAACATCTCTTTGCCGGTGCCGGTCTCTCCCGTAATAAAAACATTGGCGTCGCTGTCTGCCGCCTGGGCGACCTGATCGAGGCAGGCGCGCAGCCCGGGGCTGCTGCCAATGATATTTTCGCGCTGCAAACAGGCCGCCTTACGCGCCTGCTGGACATCCTGCTTCTCTTTGCGGTACTGCAGGGCCCGCTCAAAGGAGAGGGTGATCTCCTTGATCGAGGAGCCCTTTTCGATATAGTCCCAGGCGCCGCTTTTGATCGCCAGCTCGGCGCCGTTCGGATCGCCGTAGCCGGTCATGATGATCACTTCCGGTGGGTTGCTTTCCGCCTCGAGCTTCGGCAGGATTTCCAGGCCGTTGCCGTCCGGCATTTTGACATCGAGGAACACCACGTCGAAGGCCTGGCTGCGCGCCTGCTCCAACCCCTCCTGCAGGGTGCCGGCACAGCTGGGCGTATGACCGCGCTTCTTCACCAGCATCGACAGGGTCGATTGCATCATGTCATCATCATCAATGATAAGAATATTCGGCATCTTCTCCTCTTGGGTCGGCACTGACCGCCTCATCGAGCAGGCGGCGTACGCTGCGGTGCAATTCTCTGCGGTCGACCGGTTTTAACAGGATTTCCCGTATCCCGATCGCCCTGGCCCGCTCCGGTGACAGGCCGATGCTGTCGATGGCCGAACCGGAGCAGAGGATGATCGGGATATCGGGGCGCAGCTTGAGAATCTCTCTGGCCAGCATTTCACCGGTTAAGTGGGGCATGGTCTGATCGGTGATCACCAGGTCGAAGGCCTCCGGTCGGCCGCGGAAGATGCCCAGAATCTCCCGGCTGTCGGTCCCTGCCGTGACCCGATAGCCGATCCGTTCGAGCATTTTCTGCTGGCCGATGACATAATCCCGTTCATCGTCGACAAACAGGATCCGTTCATTGCCCCCCTGTCGCTCCTCAAGCTGGCTGAAGCCGCTGACCTTCTCCTCACCTTTGACCCTGGGAAAAAGCACCCGGAACTCGGTCCCCTGGCCCGGTTCGCTGCTGACCGAGATCGCTCCGCCATGGCTTTTGATGATGCCATGAACCACCGAAAGGCCCAATCCGGTACCCTTGCCCTGTTCTTTGCTGGTAAAGAATGGATCGAAAATCCGCTCCATATGACCAGGCCCCATGCCATGCCCGGTGTCCCGCACGATCAGTTCCAGATAGGCACCCGGTTTCACCTCAGGCAGATTGCCAGCCTCTTCGGCGGACAATTCCAGGTCGCGCAGACGGACCGCCAACAGGCCACCGGTATCGCGCATGGCGTCAGCGGCGTTTGTGCAGAGATTCATGATCACCTGATGAATCTGGGTCGGATCGGCGTAGATCAATCCCTGGCTGAGGACCGCTTTTTCCACCTCGATGGTGGTCGGCAAGGAGGCCCGCAACAGGTTGAGACATTCCTTGAGCACCGGCGCGACGCTGATTCGCTGGCGTTCGTGCTCGGCCGGATGACTGAGGGTGAGGATCTGTTTGACCAGGGTCTTGCCGCGGATCCCCGCTTTCAGAACGATGTCCAGGTGTGGCCAGAGAGGATCATTCTGGTCCAGATCGTCCAGACCCATCTCGGTGTTGGAGATTATCACGGCCAGGATATTGTTGAAGTCATGGGCGATACCCCCGGAGAGAGTGGCGATCGCCTCGAGCTTTTGCGCCTGGCGCAGCTGCCGTTCCAAATGCGACTCATTGCTGACATCGCGCAAAATGGCGACATAGCGGCGCACTTCGTTTTTCTGATCGAAAACCGGTGAGATCCGCACATTCAGTTCGCAGGGCTTGCCTTTCCGTTGAACGGTGAAATTGGCCGCCTGCTCCTGTTCGGAAAAAATCGCCTTCAACAGTTCAAAGCAAAACCGTTCATTGAGCCGAACATCCTCAAGATCATACAAGCAGCGATTCAAGGCAGCCAGGCTGTCGAATTCAAACATTTCCCCGAAGGCATGATTCAAATAGAGGATATTGGCATCCTCATCGACGATCAGCACCCCGTCCGAGGCCTGCTCGATAACCCGCGCCAACAGGGTACGCTCTTCCGCCACCTGGCGACGCTCCTGGTTCATCCGAATCGTATTGATCCCGTAGGAAAGGTCCTCGGCCAGCTCCTCCATCAGCCGCACCTCTTCCTCGTCAAAGGCATGCGGCTCCTCGGAAAAGATCACCAGGGCGCCGAAAGCATCTTCGCCATTGCGCAGGGGCAGGGAAATTCCCGAGGCATAGCCGCACTGGCGAGCCTTGTCCAGCCAGGGCCGATAATCGGGATTGGTCTCAAAATCCTGGAAGGTGGTGGTTTGACCGGTGCGGATCGTCGTGCCGGCCGGTCCGCGGCCCCGTTCACAGTCAGCCCAGCTGGCATTCATGGTCTCGATAAAGCCATCCTGATAGCCCCAATGGGCCACCGGCTGCAGACTTTTCTGCTCATCGTGGACCCCGAAGCCGACCCAGGCAAAGCGGTAATCGCCAACTTCGACAAAGATCCGGCAGATTTCCTGCATCAAACCTGCTTCGTTGCTGATCCGGGTGATCGCCTTGGTACATTCACTGATGCTGCGCAGGGCACGGTTGGCGTTGTGCAGCGATTGCTGGGATTGACCAATGCTCAGCTGCCAGACACGCAGCATCCAATAGAGGAGAATGGCGGAAAAGACAACAAACACCCAATGGCTGAGCGCCACGCTGTGGTGGGATGGATTGGTCTGATTGAGCAGAATGGCAAACAGGTTATCGGAGAAGAAGGTCCACATGCCGCCAAGCACGGCATAGATGATCGCTATCGCGAAACAGGTGAACTTATCTGGAGCCGCGCTCTTGGCCATAGCCTCTCAAATCATAACCGGGCGGAACAAACAACAAAAACAGCAGCCAGCAGGGCCGCTCGGCAGACGTCGCAGCGTCTCAACGCCGATACCAATCTACAGCTACTTTATAGGTTAATTAATGACAAAAAGGGGTCGCCTGTCAAATCAATAATGACCTTATGCTGTATACCATTTCCAGCCATTGAGAATCCCAGCGCCTGTTAAAAAGCGGAGCTAGAACCAAAAGAAGGTCGCAGGTAAAAACTCCATATTTAAAGCAGAGGCGTAGAGACAGGGCTTTCTCTTCGACCTCTGCGTCTTTGGATTAAAAACCATTTTGGGGTGTTGGATCAAAAAAAGAGCGTCCCATTTTATTGAGACGCTCAGAATAACTATTCAATTAATTTAAAAATGAATTATTTTTTGCCGGCCACCTGAATACGGATCATGGCCCGTTCCAGAGCTGCTTGCATGACGGCAAACTCTTTATCTTCCTGTGGCAAGGATTTCAAGGCCTCTTCAGCGCGGCCCAGAGCGGCTTTGGCCCGCTCAAGATCGATTTCGTCTGATATCTCAGCAGTATCGACCAGCACCGTGATCTTGTCCTCTTCTACCTCGAGATAACCCCAGTTGACCGCCACGTGAAACAGCTGGCTGCCAACTTTGTAAGTCAGTTCTCCGACTTTCAGGGTGGTCAGCAACGGGGTGTGACCCGGTAGAATTCCCAACTCACCGACAAAACCGGGAGCAGTGATCTCGTCAACATCCTCAGAGAGGACCCGCTTGTACGGGGTGACCATTTCAAGTTTCAGCTTATCAGCCATTGCGACTGTCCTTTACGTTTGAATCTAGACTTTCAGATCGATCAGGCCGCCATGCTCTTGGCTTTTTCGATCGCCTCTTCGATGGTACCGACGAGGTAGAAAGCCTGCTCGGGCAGATCGTCATGCTTACCAGCGAGGATTTCCTGGAAACCCTTGATGGTGTCCTTGAGCTCAACGTACTTACCGGGGGAGCCGGTGAAGACCTCGGCAACGTGGAACGGCTGCGAGAGGAAACGCTGAATCTTACGGGCACGGGCAACGACCATTTTATCTTCCTCGGAGAGTTCGTCCATACCGAGGATGGCGATGATATCCTGCAGATCCTTGTAGCGCTGCAGTACGAACTGAACCTCACGGGCAACGCCGTAGTGCTCTTCGCCGATGACCTGTGGATCGAGGATCCGGCTGGTGGAGTCAAGCGGATCAACCGCCGGGTAGATGCCGAGCTCGGCAATCTGTCGCGAGAGAACGGTGGTTGCATCCAAGTGAGCAAATGCGGTTGCCGGAGCCGGGTCAGTCAAGTCATCAGCAGGGACGTAGATCGCCTGAACCGAGGTGATGGAACCCTTATCGGTGGTGGTGATCCGTTCCTGCAGCTCACCCATCTCGGTGGAGAGGGTCGGCTGGTAACCAACGGCGGATGGAATCCGACCGAGCAGCGCCGATACCTCAGAACCAGCCTGAGTAAAGCGGAAGATGTTATCGACGAACAGCAGAACGTCCTGGCCTTCTTCATCACGGAAGTATTCTGCAACGGTCAGAGCCGACAGAGCAACCCGGGCACGTGCACCTGGAGGCTCATTCATCTGGCCATAGACCAGAGCAGCCTTTTCCAGAACGCCCGACTCTTTCATCTCTTCCCAGAGATCGTTACCCTCACGAGTCCGCTCACCAACACCGGCGAATACCGAGAAACCACCGTGCTGCTGGGCGATATTGTTGATCAGTTCCATAATAAGAACGGTCTTACCAACACCGGCACCGCCGAACAGACCGATCTTGCCACCCCGGGAGTAAGGAGCGAGCAGGTCAACAACCTTAATACCAGTTTCGAACGCCTCGACCTTGGTCGACTGGGCGACGAAGTCTGGAGCTGGACGGTGAATCGGCCAGGCTTTGTCATTTTCAACCGGACCAGCCTCATCAATCGGCTCACCAACAACGTTCATGATCCGACCGAGGGTCTTGGGACCGACCGGCATAAGAATCTGATCGCCAGTGTCGACAACTTCCTGACCACGAACCAAACCATCAGTGGAGTCCATAGCGATGGTACGAACAGTGTTCTCACCCAGGTGCTGAGCAACCTCGCAAACCAGGTTCAACTCACCTTCCCCCAGGGAGGGATTGGTGATCTTAACAGCGTGGAAGATCTCTGGCAGTTTGCCAGGCTCGAACTCCACGTCAACGACAGGACCAATAACCTGTGTGATCTTTCCCTTGTTCATAACGAAACCTTTCCTCCTTATCCCGACGGAATAAGCTCTTGTATGTCTGAAATCTTGTTATTTAATCGATTCGGCACCAGAGATGATTTCCATCAACTCTTTGGTGATCGCTGCTTGTCGTGCACGGTTGTACTGCAGGGTCAGCTTGCCGATCATCTCGGAAGCATTGCGGCTAGCACTGTCCATCGACGACATCCGCGCGCCCTGCTCCGAAGCGTTCGACTCAAGCAGCGCCCGGAAGATCTGTACTTCGACCATCTTCGGCAGCAACTGGGAAAGAACTTCACTCCGGTTCGGCTCGTAGATGTAATCGACGCTGTCCTCTTTGACTTCTTCAGTCTCTTGTGGCTGAATCGGCAACACCTGCTCAACCGTGACGATCTGCACAATGGCGCTCTGGAAGGCGTTGTAGATGACATAGACAGCGTCGTACTTCTCTTCGCTGTAAGCATCTACCACTTCTTGGCCGATCAGCTGGGCTGTCTTGTAGGTTGCATCCGAGGTGATGTTCTCGTGTACCTTGGTGATATTGTCACCAACGCGGTTTTTGAGAAAGTCACGCCCCTTGCGACCAATGATCATCAGGTCGATGTCATCGAAGCCCTGCTCATTGGTGCGGATGAAACGCTCAGCTTCTTTCGAAACGTTGGCGTTAAAACCACCGCAAAGACCACGGTCCGCGGTCATCAAAACCACCAGCGCACGACCGGTTCCACGTTGAGTCAGCAGCGCATGGCTGTCGCCCTCTTCGCGCTGCGCCAGATTTGACATGACCGACTGCAGCTTTTCTGCATAGGGTCTTGCAGCAACGGCGGCCTCTTGAGCCCGGCGCAGTTTGGCCGCAGCGACCATCTTCATCGCCTTGGTGATCTGCTGGGTGTTTTTAACCGAGCCGATCCGTTTTTTTATGTCTTTCAGACTTGCCATCTGTCCAAACCTTTATCGAATCAGGCTACAAACTGACCTTTAAACTCATCCAGAGCCGACTTGATGCGGCCTTCGAGATCGTCATCGATCTTATTCTTCTCGGTCAGATCTTTGATGATACCGCTGTGCTGAGCTTCCATGAAAGCGAGCATTTCACTCTCATAGCGTGAAACAGCAGTGGTCGGGTACTCATCGACATAACCGTTGTTGGCGGCGAAAATCGAGAGGACCTGAATAGCAACCGGCAGCGGCTTGTACTGACCCTGCTTGAGGATCTCAACCAGACGGGCACCGCGGTTAAGCTGAGCCTGAGTGGCGGCATCGAGGTCGGAACCGAACTGGGCAAAAGCAGCCATCTCGCGATACTGAGCCAGAGCCAGACGCAAGGTACCGGCAACCTGCTTCATCGCTTTAACCTGGGCCGAACCACCAACCCGGGAGACCGACAGACCGACATTGATTGCCGGGCGAACACCGGAGTAGAACAGATCAGTCTCGAGGAAGATCTGGCCATCAGTGATTGAGATAACATTGGTTGGGATATAAGCCGAAACGTCACCAGCCTGAGTTTCAATGATCGGCAGAGCGGTCAAGGATCCGGCACCCTTGGCATCACTGAGCTTACAAGCACGCTCGAGCAACCGGCTGTGCAGGTAGAAAACATCACCCGGGAATGCTTCGCGGCCTGGTGGGCGACGCAGCAACAGGGAAAGCTGACGATAAGCGACCGACTGTTTGGAGAGATCATCATAAACGATCAAACCAT
>CAMYNR010000025.1:0-30143 GCA_947259715.1 uncultured Desulfuromonadales bacterium | reverse complement strand
ACGGAAAAACTCACCCATTGTAACACCGGTGTATGGTGCGATAAACTGCAGCGGAGCCGGATCGGATGCAGTCGCAGCAACAACGATGGTGTAATCCATCGCGCCGTGCTGACGCAGCTTATCAACGACCTGGGCAACAGTCGAACGCTTCTGGCCGATAGCGACGTAGATACAGACAACACCGTTACCCTTCTGGTTGATGATGGTATCAATCGCAACCGCAGTCTTACCGGTCTGACGGTCACCGATGATCAACTCCCGCTGACCACGACCGATTGGGACCATGGCGTCGATCGCTTTGAGACCGGTCTGCATCGGCTCGTGCACCGATTTACGGTCAACAATACCTGGAGCCTTAACCTCAACCTGACTATAGGTGTCAGTTGCGATGTCACCCTTACCGTCAATCGGAATCCCAATACCGTTGACCACGCGACCAACCAGCGCCTCACCAACCGGTACCTGAACGATCTGCTCGGTCCGCTTGACCAGGTCGCCTTCCTTGATGTGCTCGGCATCCCCGAGGATCGCAGCACCGACGTTGTCTTCCTCAAGGTTGAGAACCATGCCCATGGTTCCGCCAGGGAATTCCAGGAGCTCACCGGACATTGCCTTGTCGAGGCCATGAATACGGGCGATACCGTCACCTACCGAAATGATCGTGCCGGTTTCGCTGACTTCTACCTCGCGATCGAAATCCTGAATCTGCTTCTTGATGATCGCGCTGATTTCTTCTGCTCTGATTTCCATGATATTCCTGTCACCCCTTTGCTAAGGTCTCTGCAATCCGTTTCAGCTGGGTTTTCACACTGCCGTCAAAAAGTTTACCGCCCATTTCGGCCTGCAGGCCGCCAATCAGCGATTTATCTGTCTCCACGTTTAAGACCACCTCTTTGCCGGTCTGTTTTTCCAAACCTTTTTTGATGGCCTCTACGCGGTTTTTGGTCAATTTGTTGGCCGAGGTGATCTTGGCGCGGATAACTCCGGAGAGATCATCGGCAAAGCGGCGGTAATTCCGGTCGATCTGAGGGAGATAGCCGATCCGGTCTTTTTCCAGGAGCAGACTGAGGAATTTCTTCATTCCCCCGCTCAACTCGAGCAGACCGCTCAGGTCACTCAGCATCGCCTGTTTTTTTTCCAAGGGAAAGGTCGGGCTGTCGAGCAGCAGGCGCAGCATATCTTCCTGCTCGAGGACCGACGCAACCTGCGCCAACTCAGCCGCATAGGCCTCAACCTGCTTCTCTTCGGAAGCGATGTTAAGAAGGGCCTTGGCGTATCTTATTCCAATCGCACTGCTACTCAATGTAACTCTCCCACCTTCTCAATATACTCGTCGATAAAGCGAGCATCATCGTCCTTAGTGAAGTTCTTTTTCAATTTCTTTTCCGCCAGATCAACAGCCAACTGAACCGCCTCGCGCTGCAATGCAGCCTTGGCCTTGGCCACTTCAAGCGCAGCTGCTTTTTCAGCGTCCTGCTCGATCTTGGCGGCCATTTCATTAGCATTTGCGATGATCTTCTGCTTCTCCAGCTCCCCTTCCCGGCGGATACTGGCACTGATTTCAGCAATCTCCTCGGTGGCCTGGTCAAGTTTGCGGTCGTATTCGGCAAACTTGGCTTCGGCCTCTTCCTTGGCCTGCTTGGCTTCGGCGAGGGCCTTTTCAATATCTTCGCGACGCCCGGCCAGCCCTTTTTTCAGCGGCTTGCGCAAAAAATAAACCAGCAGCGCGACCACAATCCCGAAGTTCAGCACCCGGAAAAGAAAATCTTTCAACAACACGCCACTGTCGGCATGGCCACCGCCCGCGGCGCAAGCCAGGCTGCTCAGCCCGAGCACCAGCAGAACCGCAAGAAGAATAGATGTCGTTTTGCTACGCATGATTCAATAGACCCTTCCTGCACTTAAGCCACTTTGCGGCCAAGAATTTTGGTGGCGATCTCCTGGGAGAGGGCTTCGGCTTTGCTTTTGAGTGTCTTGCTCGCCGAATCAGCTTCCTCTGCCACCTGCTCTTTAATCTTCTGCAACCGGGCCGTTGCCTTGCCGTGTGCCTCCGCGAGAATCTTTGCTTCCTCTTCCGCGGCGGCTTTTTTCAACGCGTTGCGCTCATCGTTGGCAACAAGTTTGGCGGCGCTGAGCTGCTCCTGATAGCGCTGCATCTTCTCTTCAATATCCGTTTCCAGACTTTTTGCCCGGGCGTGGGAGCCGTCGATCGCTTCGCGCCGTTCGGCCAGCACCTTCTGCAGCGGCCGGTAAAGCAGTTTATTCAGGATTATTAACAGAATGATGAAGTTGACAAATTGCAGACCAAGGGTCCAGTCGAGACTGATCACCTAACTCACCTCTTTATTCGCAGGTTAATACTTCATTCAACGGTATACAGTATACAATCAACCAAGTCGGAAAAACTCGGTTCTCAGCGGGAAAGCAGAGCATTGCTAACATATCGTAAAATATGTGTCAAGCCGTTTTGCAACGCATTTGCAACATTGTTATAGGCTTAATTCCCCGTGGAACCGGCTAAGCTTTTGGAGTTGCTTGCTTAGTTCTCTGCTCAGGTTCAACACCGGTTGCCATTTTAATTTCGCCATTGAAGATCACTTTTTCCTCGATTTTCAATTGCGGGGTGGTAATCGTTCCCTCAACCTTAGCGGGAGCTCGCAATTCGACCAGCGTATCTGCAATGATATGACCGGTAAAACAGCCGCTGAGAATCAAGGCGCCGACTTCGATGCGGCCATCAATTTTTGCCGTTTCACCGACAATCAGGGTATCACTCGAATTGATATCCCCGGAAAAGTTGCCGTCAAGCCGGACCATCTCATCAAAACTGAGTTTTCCCTCAAAACGGCTCCCCGGTCCAAGGAATGCCTTGATGTCAGCCTTGTCCATCGGTACCGGTTTTTTTACCGTTGTTTGCTTCACTTTTTTACCACCAAACATGGCCATTCACCATTTCAATGCAGTGGATGAAATTAATCACTGGAGACACCGAAAAGTTCCAGCAGACGTTCCAGTTCATCCTGATTATGGTAACTGATTTCGATTCGCCCACCCTGCCCTTTAGGGGCCAGTTTTACCTGAGTGCCGAGGACCTGTTTCAGATCGGTTTCCAACGCCACAAGATTCGGGTCCAGGGGTTTAGCCACCGGCGGAGCCGCCGGCTTGGGCAGACCAAAGTTCTTGATCTTTTTCACCAGCTTTTCGGTTTCCCGAACCGATAGCTTCTTGCGAAGAACTTCATTGCTGGCCTCGGTAATATCCTCATCCTGCTCCAACGACAACAAGGCCCTGGCATGTCCCATACTCAAACGGTTGGCCAGCAGATCATTCTTGACCTTATCCGGCAGGCGCAGCAGGCGCAGAGAATTGGCCACAGTGGATCGCTCTTTGCCGACCCGCTTTGCGACCTCTTCCTGAGACAGGTCGAAATTGTCCATCAGATGCCGGTAGGCGGACGACTCCTCAAGAGGATTAAGATCCTCTCGTTGAATATTTTCAATAAGAGCAATTTCAAGGGCCCAGTCCTCGCTGACATCCTGGATAACCACCGGGAGCCGGTCGAGACCGGCTTTTTGTGCTGCCCGCCAGCGTCGTTCACCGGCAATGATCTGATAGTGATCATCCTGTTGACGGACGACCAGCGGCTGGATGACCCCTTTTTCCTTAATTGAGGCGACAAGTTCAGCCATCTTATTGGAATCGAAGGTTTTTCTTGGCTGTTGACTGTGCGGCTTAAGATCTTCAATCGGACAGGAAAAATATTTTTTCCCCCCTTCTTGAGCCGCTGAAGTCAGCAGCGCACCGATGCCTTTACCAAGAGCCGGACGTTTAGCGGCCATGTCTTCCTCCTGCCAGAACTTCCTCTGCCAGGGCCATGTAGGCCTGTGCCCCGCGGGAGGCAATATCGTACATCAAGGCAGGTTGACCGAAGCTTGGCGCTTCTGATAATCGCACATTGCGCGGCACCACCGCCGAATAGACCTTATCGCCAAAATGTTCGCGGATCTCGCTGCTCACCTGCCGACAGAGATTGTTGCGGCCATCAAACATGGTCAACAGAATTCCACTGATTTTCAATTGGGGATTTAATTCCTGCTGGACCAGGCGGATCGTCTGCATCAACTGCCCCAGTCCTTCCATAGCGTAAAATTCGCACTGCAGAGGAACCAGCACCGAATTGGCCGCGCAAAGGGAGTTGACGGTCAGCAAACTGAGGGATGGGGGACAATCGATAATAATATAGGCATAGTCGGCGGTAACCGCCTGAAGTTCATTTTTCAACCGGTGATCGCGATCGACCCGTTCGATCAGTTCAATTTCCGCCCCGATAAGATCGGTATTGGAGGGCAGAACATCCAGACAGGGCAGCGCGGTCTTCTGAATTGTCTCAAGCACCGTCGCTTCACCCAACAGCACATTATAGACAGTGGTATCGACCTCGGTCTTATCGATACCCAGCCCACTTGAGGCGTTGGCCTGCGGGTCCATATCGACCAGCAGGGTGCGATGTTCTGCTGCTGCTAACGACGCCGACAGGTTTACCGCGGTTGTGGTTTTACCAACGCCACCTTTTTGGTTGGCAACGGCAATTATTTTGGCCATACACAGGACTCCTTGGACAGATGAGGCCCAGAGATTAGCATAGCCGGAAGGGAAATTCAGCTCTATTTCACTCTCGTGGCAGAGAAAAACGGCAGATAGGTCTATTTTATGAAGCAGCTTTGGTAAAGACCAGCAGCTGTCGCTCTGCTTTGCTAAATGGCAAGAAAAAATGGTGCACCGCGGCCAGGGTAAAGCCGGTACTCTGCATCGTTGACAGAGCTGTCGCTAACTCGACCTCCCCTTCCGGGCCTTTCATCGCCAGCAATTCGCCACCTGGCTTCAGGCAAGGGGCAGCCAGGGTAAAAATCTTGTTTAAAGGGGCAAAGGCTCGCGCGACCACCTGGTCGAATTCCTGACCTGGAGAAATCTCAGTGGCCAGATTTTCAAGGCGGGCCTGAACCGGAAAGAGATTATCCAATTGCAGAAGCCGCTTGATATGCTTTTGAAAAGTGATTTTTTTTCCCACCGCATCAACCGAGGTGACCCGCAACTGGGGAGATGCTATAGCCAGAGGTATAGCAGGCAGACCGGCGCCAGAACCCATATCGAGTAGATGACCTGGTCCTTGCAGCTTTTCCAGAAGCAGTAAGGAGTCGAGCAGGTGTTTCTCCAGGGCCTCTTGTCGATCTTTTATCGCCGTCAGGTTGATGCGTTGATTCCAGCGCAATAACTCCCGCAAAAAATCGAGCTGGGCAACTTTCACTGCAACAGGAAGGTCGATATTGAGGGCTGCCAGCCCCTCGTTGAACCTCTCGATCATCTTTTAGTGCTTTCGTAGAAAGATATGCAGCACTGCGATTGCCGCCGGGGTAACCCCCTGGATCCTGCCGGCCTGCCCCAGGGTCGTCGGTCTGACTTCGCTAAGTTTTTCCCTGACCTCATTGGAAAGACTTTCAATCTGTGAATAATCGATATTTTCCGGGATAGAGATATTCTCATACTCGCGAAATCTCGCGACCTGCTCCAATTGACGCTTAATATACCCCTGATACTTGATCGCAATTTCCAACTGTTCGCGGACCTGATCGGAAAGCTCCTGCAATTCCGGAAAAAGTTCCGCTATTTGAGAAATATCGATTTCAGGGCGGCGCAGAACAGCTTCAAGTTGGAGGCCATTTTTTAATTCTCCAAGCTGCAGGGCTGCGATCCACTTTTGATCACCGGGCCTTATCATCCGTTGAGATAATATTCCCCCCCCCTGCCCTAGCTCACTAAGTTTCTGCTGGTAAACCTGCCAGCGTCGGTCTGATATCAGACCGATCTGGCGGCCCAAGGGAGTGAGTCGCTGATCAGCATTATCCTCCCGCAGCAGCAATCGGTATTCCGAGCGTGAAGTAAACATTCGATAGGGTTCCAGGGTCGGTTGAGTGATCAGGTCATCGACCATAACCCCCATATAGCCCTGATCCCGTCCAACGATCAGTTCTTTTTCGTCGCGACTCTTTAACGCCGCATTGATACCGGCCAGCAGACCCTGCGCTGCGGCCTCCTCGTAGCCGGAAGTGCCATTGAGTTGACCGGCAAGATAGAGACCTGGAACCAACCGGGTCTCAAGGGTGGCCTGTAGCTGGGTAGGTTCAACGAAATCATATTCAATGGCATAGCCGGGGCGCATGATCTCGACGTTTTCCAAACCAGTCATGGTACGAAAAAAGGCGAGTTGAACATCAGGCGGTAGAGAGGTTGACATACCACTTGGATACATCTCACCGCTTAACAAGCCTTCCGGCTCGATAAAGGTCTGATGTGAATTTTTTTCAGGAAATCGGACCACCTTATCCTCGATGGATGGACAATAGCGGGGTCCAATCCCCTCTATAGCCCCGGAAAAAAGGGCCGACCTATCCAGGTTATCGCGGATAATCTGATGGGTCCGTTCATTGGTATTGGCGATATAACAATCGATCTGGGTTCGCTCAATTTTTTCTGTTAAAAATGAAAAGGGCCTGATACATGGATCACCCGGCTGACTTTCCAACTTACTAAAATCGATTGAGCGACTTGCCAACCTGGCCGGAGTCCCGGTTTTCAGTCGGCCAACCTTAAAACCTATTTCCCTTAAACGCTCAGACAATCCCATGGAAGCCGGTTCCCCAGCCCGACCACCGGAATAATTATTCAGACCAATATGAATAAGACCACGCATAAATGTTCCGGTTGTTAAAACCACAGACTTGGCAGAAAAGTCCAAACCCTCGCGCGTTCTGACCCCAGCAACAGATCCACCTTGAAGCAGAAGATCGATCACCGTTCCTTGCTTCAAATCCAATAGCTGTTCTGCCTCAATGACCGATTTCATTCGGGCGCTGTATGCCATCCGATCTGCCTGGGCGCGGGCGGCTCGAACGGCGGGGCCTTTTTTCATATTCAAGCGGCGAAATTGAATTCCGGTCGCATCAATATTCAAACCCATCTCACCACCCAAGGCATCGACCTCATGAACCAGATGGCCTTTAGCCAGTCCGCCAATGGCCGGGTTACAGGACATCTGAGCAACAGTATCCAGGCCCATGGTTAACAACAAGGTTTTCCTACCCATCCTGGCTGCTGCCAGAGCGGCCTCACAACCTGCGTGTCCCGCACCAACGACAATCACTTCGTACTTTTTTCCGTATCCGCTCATTTTTCTATTCCTATGAATGTTTCACGTGGAACATTCACTTGCCGATACAAAATTGCGAGAAGATCCCTTCAAGCAATTGATCGTCATTCACTTGCCGATACAAAATTGCGAGAAGATCCCTTCAAGCAATTGATCGTTGGTTGTCTCCCCGGAAATCTGCCCAAGGCAGTAAAGTGCGTCGCGAACATCCATAGCAAGCAACTCCATAGGCTGATCGCTATCCAGTGAATAACAAAGGTGGCCCAGGTTCCGCCGGCAGGCAACCAAGGAATCGAAGTGACGCTTTTCAGTCAGCAAAACGGATTCAGCCCCCGGTAAATAATCGCCAAGTAAAAATTCCTGAATAGCGTTTTTAAGCTGCTCAATACCTTCCCCGGTCTTGGACGAAATATTATATTCATCATATTTAGATATATTATTTTTTTCAGCGGTAGGCAGATCGGCTTTGGTACGAACTATAAAAACAGGCTGTCCTTCACAGGCAGCCAAGGCGTAGTGATCATCCTCTGCAACAGGTTTGGAACCATCAATCAGAAGTAAGACCAGGTCAGCCTGACTAAGTTTCTGTTGGGCTCGACGAACCCCTTCCCTCTCAACCGGATCAGAGGTTTTGCGTAGCCCCGCGGTATCAACCAGCCGGACCGGAACGCCGCCGATGGTCAAACCTTCTTCCAGAAGATCGCGGGTGGTTCCAGGAATATCGGTAACAATCGCTCGTTCTTCACCGAGTAAGGCGTTGAGCAGTGAGCTTTTGCCGACGTTGGGTCGACCAGCCAGCAGAATCGCGGCGCCTTCTTTTAAGACCCGCCCGGAATGGTAGCTGCTGGTCAGGTGATCTATCTGGGTCATGATATCGGCAGCCGTGGCAAAGATATGATTCCGATCCTCGCTGGGCAGTTCCTCTTCGGGAAAGTCGATCCAGGCTTCGATCAATATCTGTATTTGCCGTAATTGCTCTGTAAACTGATAAAGCTGTCGACTTAATTGCCCTTCCACCTGAGATAAAGCTAGTTTGCGGGCAGAATCTGACTTGCAATGAATCAATTGCGAAACGGCCTCAGCCTGACTGAGATCAAGACGGCCATTAACAAAGGCACGATAGGTAAATTCGCCAGGCTCAGCAAGCCGTAGCCCAAATTCCAGATAGAGCTGCAGAACAGCCTTGACGACCTGCTGGCTGCCATGACAGTGGATCTCTACCACATCATCTCGAGTGTAGGTTTGCGGAGCGGCCATATAGACGGCCAGAATTTCATCGAGATGCTGTCCCTGCTGATCGCAGAGAGTACCGTGGTAGAGTCGATGGGATTGAAAGGTATTGACTTTGCTTGTCGGCCGAAAGAAGGTTTTTAACGCTTCTAACGACCGTGGCCCGGAAATCCGGACCACGGCAATACCAGCTTCACCCACCGCGGTGGCGGGCGCAATGATTGTTTCAGAGGCGTTCACAGTGGCCTCGATCCTTAGGCTCAGTCGGGCTGACGTTTGATCAGGTATTGCTGAAGAATGGTCAACAGGTTGTTAACCAGCCAATAAATAACCAGACCGGCAGGAAAATTAAGGAACAAAAAGGTGAAGACGACAGGCATCATCAACATGATCTTGGCCTGGGTCGGATCCATGTTGGTCGGGGTCATTTTTTGCTGCAGGAACATCGTCACACCCATAATCAGTGGAGTGACATAATAAGGATCTTTCATCGAAAGATCGGTGATCCAGAGCATAAAGGGAGCATGGCGTAGTTCGATCGCCCCCAGTAGAACCTGATAGAGGGCAAAGAAAACCGGAATCTGAATCAGCATCGGCAAACAGCCGCCAAGGGGATTGACCTTGTTATCCTTGTAAAAGGACATCATCTCCTGATTCAGGCGCTGTTTATCATGGCCGTATTTTTCCCGCATCTTCTGCATTTCAGGTTGCAGCTTCTGCATCCCCTTCATCGACTTGTAACTTTTTTGCGTCAATGGCCAGAAAATCAATTTGATGCAGACCGTCAGCAGAATGATGGCAAACCCGTAGTTGCCCAAAAAGCCATAAAAGAATTTCAGGACATGCAGCAGTGGTTTGGCCAGAAAGCGAAAAAAGCCAAAATCTTTGGCTCTTTCAAAAGAGTAGCCGACCCCTTGCAGCAGATCAAAATCTTTCGGACCGATAAAAGAGACATAGTCAAAGGATTGCTGTTGCCCCGCTTCAAGATTGATAAAGGGAGAAACAAAACGGTTTTCGACGAATCCTTCCCCTTTTTGCACCTGAACCTGTTTGGCCGAATCTTGCGGGGCAAGGATGTTCAAAAAATATTTTTCCACAAACCCGGACCAGATGATCGAATCATTATAGATCTTGGCTGATTTTTCCAGGTCATCAAGATCGTCCTCAAGGAGTTCTTCTCCATCAAAGGATAAGGGACCTAAAAAGGTGTACATGTCCTGCATGCCTTCACCCTTGACGTTGCCAAGCTCGGAAACCAATGCCAGATTGACTGCGCCACGCAAAGCCTGGTCGGAAGTGTTGGCCAGTTGCAGCTGCACATCGATCTGGTAGGAATCGGGATAGAAAATATAACTTTTATTGACGGTCAGACCAGATGCTGTGGTTGCGGTAAAAGTAACCACCTTTTTTTCGTCACCGACCAGGATGCTGCTGTCAGCTCCAGCAACCATTTGATAAGGAAGATCGGTGGGGATCGCCAGCCCTTCACTGCCGCTGGTTTTGTAGCTGGCAAATTTGAACTCCCCAAGCTCCTTGTACATAAACGCTTCAGCATTCTTGCCATTGGAGGCGCGGTACTGCTTCAGCTCGACCGACCGCAGGGTTGCACCGGTGGTGGAAAATTCCAGCCGATAGAGATCGGAACTGACACTGATAAGCCGCTCCCGGTAATCTGCCGGTAACGGGGTGCTCCCCTGCAGCGGCTCCTCCAGTCGCGCAGCTGGAAAAATCTCACTGCCGGCCGCTGGCTCGGCTGCTGTCGTGGATGCAGTCTCAGACGCCGGCGGTGCTGGTGGAGGCTGGGGAGCAAAAAACATGCTGTAACCTGACCAGAGCAATACGATAAGGGCGATGGCCAATATGGTCCGGTTATTATTTTCCATTACTGATTATCCTGTTTATTGGAGACCGGAACGGGATCGAAACCGCCCGGATGGAATGGGTGACATTTAAGAAGTCTGATCAGAGTCAGATAACCGCCTTTGAACAGGCCGAAAGACAGAAGAGATTCACGGGCATAGGCTGAGCAGGACGGATAAAAACGGCAGGCCCTGGGTAGCAGTGGCGAGAGGCAATACCGATACAGATCAATCATAAAAACAAAGGGTTTTTCAACCATTTGTCAGCCCGCCTTTGGTCAGTGCACTGGTCAGTTCCGCAGTTACCTGCTGAAGAGATAGACAGGCCGCACCTTTTTTGGCGATCACTGAAATTTCAACCGGCTGACAATAGCTTTGCGAGCTGGCCCGAAAATATTCCCGGAGCAGCCGTTTAACCCGGTTGCGTTGGATCGCATTGCCGACTTTACGACTCACCGTCAGGCCGAGTCGGGAAAAATCGCCATTATTTTTAACAACCAAAAGAATAAAATGGGGTGTATGTAATTTACACCCCATCTTCCAAGCACGTTGGTATTCCCAAGTTTTCCGTAAGCGGTGTTGCTTGGGAAAGCTTGCTTTGCCCAACTATTTTTGCGGAATCGCGGCCGAGAGAGCCTTACGACCACGCGCCCGCCGACGATTAATCACCTGACGACCGTTTTTGGTCTGCATTCTTTTCCGAAAACCGTGAGTCCGCTTGCGCTTGATCCGACTCGGCTGATAAGTACGTTTCGACATCTTTTTTCCTCCCATCTATGGTCTGACAAAGAAGCTCTTTAATCATAATTAGCCCTTCAAGTCAAATAAAAAACCTTTTTTAGCGAAGAAATCTTCCGCCCAAAATGAACTTCCAGAATAGAAAAAAAACTGTTTCCGGTTATGCACATTCCCTTAAGACTGTTAGTTTTATAAAAAGCTTTCCAGTCTTTAACAGTAGTGCCTGTGAGTATCTGAATTAGCTGATAAGATATTGATTTCCTTTATAAAAATGCGAACAAAAAACTGTGGAGGAGATGTTGGTAAAAAACCAAAAATGTGCATAACCGAGCAAACAAGGAAAATTCCCCGAACTGTCACCAGCCGCATCAACAGGTTTGCCGGCCAGAAAAAATCTGCTGGCAGACTGTCTCGGGAAAGAGTTATATTATCGAGCTGATCCTGAACTAAAAGGGCGGCAGTCAAAGGCAGCTGAGCGGGGGGCACCGGTCAGCTGTGCACAAGCCCTTGCTTTTCACCGCTTCCTCTGCTAGCGTTGCGCCGATAAAAAACGATAAGTCCCGAGTTTTTAAAGGTTAATCTTTTTATACACAGCTGTTTATAAATTGTGGATTTAAATAACTGAAATGGAAAAAATCTGGCAGGAAACATTGCAGAAATTGCAGCAGGAGGTCAGTGCGCAGAACTTTACCACCTGGATCAAACCGGTGCATTTTGTCGCTATCACCGATGATCAGGTCCTGCTTGAGGTGCCGAATCGCTTCATCCGAGACTGGCTGCAGGAAAATTATTTAAAACGGATCGAGACTGTCATGAGTGATCTGGGAACCGTCAATTACCGGATCAGGATTGAAATCAACAGCGCCACCCAGGTACAGCCTAAGCCGGAGATGGCCAGCAGTGAGCCGCAGGCGGCCCCTAAACTGCCGGTGGCAGCCAGTAAGCCTGAACAGTTGGAGCAGTTTGCCAACATCAACCCGAAATACACTTTTGACAGTTTCGTTTCCGGCCCCTCTAATCAGTTTGCCCACGCTGCCGCCATGGCGGTGGCCAACAACCCGGCAACAACCTATAATCCCCTGTTTATCTACGGCGGGGTTGGTCTCGGCAAGACCCATATCGTCCATGCCATCGGCAATGAGATCATCACCAATAACAATAACCTGAAGCTTTGCTACTACTCTTCAGAGAAATTCACCAACGAACTGATCAACTCCTTGCGGCATGCCAAAATGGATGAATTCCGCAACAAGTTCCGCTCCATAGATGTGCTGTTGATTGACGACATTCAGTTCATCGCCGGGAAAAAAAGTACCCAGGAAGAGTTTTTCCATACCTTCAATGCGCTTTACGAATCACATAAACAGATCGTGGTGACCTCGGATAAGTTCCCCAAGGAGATCCCCGACCTGGAGGAACGGCTCAGATCGCGTTTTGAATGGGGTTTGATTGCTGATATTCAGGCTCCGGATATCGAAACCAAGCAGGCGATCCTGAAGATGAAGGCGGATCAGAATAAAATCAGTTTGCCGGAGGATGTCGCCTTCTTTCTCTCCAGCTCGGTTACCAGCAATGTCCGCGAACTTGAAGGCTACCTGGTGCGCATCGGCGCCTTTGCCAGTCTGACCTCAACACCGATCAGCCTCGATATGGCCAAGAGCATTCTGAAAGATATTATTGTCGAGAAAAACAAAGAGGTAACAGTTGAGGCTATCCAGAAGAGCGTTGCCAGTCATTTTCAGCTGAAAACCTCCGATTTAAAATCGGCCAAACGCCTGAAGACCCTGGTCCAGCCACGGCAGATCGCCATGTATATCAGCCGCAAGCTGACCTCCTCCTCATACCCGGAGATCGGCGCCAAGTTTGGCGGTAAAGACCACTCGACCATCATTCATGCGATCAAGAAGATTGAAAAACAGATGGCCGACGACCTGCAGCTGCGAGCTACGGTGGAAAAACTGATCGATAACCTCAAGCCATAAGTTGTTTATGCGACTGGGGATAAATCGGCCATTGGGTCGGGGCGCTGGTTGTATCCACAATCCAGCCGCCTGACCAACAATTGCTCAACAGTCTAAAGCGACCTTTTTTGACATGAAAAATCGACTACTTGTATAGTTATCCACGAATTCACAAGCGTTACTATAGACGACTATTTTCTTTTTAAAGACTTAATACATAGTATTTCCCTGTGCATGGAGGAGCTGATGCAGTTTCACATCAACAAAGAAACCTTCCTGAAAGGCCTGACCAAGGTTCAAGGGATTATTGAAAAACGCCACACCATTCCGATCCTGGCCAATGTCCTGATCGAAGCGGGCAACGGTGAAATCATCATTACCGCCACCGACCTGGAGGTCGGCATCAAGTCGCGTTATCCAGCGGACGTGATCAGCGCGGGCAAGGTGACTGTTTCGGCGAAAAAACTGTTTGAGATCATCAAGGAACTGCCGGATAAGGATATCCAGTTCACCTCGAAGAATAATTTCTGGGTCGAAATAACCTGCGGCAAGTCGATTTTCAATCTGGTCGGGCTGTCGCCGGATGAATTTCCTAAGTTCCCGGAGATCAGCGACAGCAGCAACCAGATCCCCTGCAGCCTGATCGGCGAGATGATCGACAAAACCATTTTCGCCGTCTCCAATGACGACACCAAATTCAACCTGACCGGAATCTACATTAAGGCGGAGACCGGCGAGAGTAAGAACAACCTGGCCTTCGTCGCCACTGACGGTCATCGCCTCTCCCTGATCGAGCGCAGCCTGGAGGGCGATCTGGATGAAAAATTCAGCAGCGGTTTTATTCTGCCGAAAAAAGGCATCTATGAGATCCGGAAATTGATCGAAAGTGCTGATGAAGCAATGAATATCGGCATTTCCGATAACAACTTTGCCGTCAGCACCGCAACCACCACCCTGATTATGCGCATGGTGGACGGCGATTTTCCCGACTACCAGCGGGTGATTCCGGAAAAATCGAGCAATTCGGCGCTGATCAATCGCGATCTGTTCCTGCATTCGCTGCGCCGGATTTCGGTGCTTTCGAGCGAAAAATCGAAAGGAATCAAAGTCAATCTGATCAAAGACTGCCTGATCCTTTCCTCCTCCAACCCCGATCTCGGCGATGCGAAAGAGGAGATCGATATCGATTATGCCGGGGCGGAGATCTCGATCGGTTTCAACGCCCGCTACATCATCGATATTCTCCAGGCGGTCGATAAGGAAAACGTCCTGTTTTATCTCAAGGATAATATCTCCCCCGGTCTGATTCAGCCGGAAGGGGATGCAGACTGCCTGGCGGTTATTATGCCGATGCGCCTGTAACAGCTGCGCAATGCTGATCAAGCGGATTGTTCTGAAAAACTTTCGCAATATTTCCGCAGCGGAACTTCAACCGGGGGGGCAGATCAATTTTGTTTTGGGGGACAACGCCCAGGGCAAGACCAATCTGGTTGAAGCAATTTATGCTACAGCATTGTTGAAAAGTTTTCGCACCAGAGATAGCAGCGAATTTATTCAGGATGGTAAAGAACAGGCAGAGATTGAAATTGAACTATTAAACCAAAAGGTCAGTAATCGCCTGAAACTGATCTTTAAAAAAAAATCCAAACAACTGACCATTAATGGCAAAAAACCGACGGCGGATAATTATTATCAGTATATTAATGTTATTATTTTTCATCCCGATGAAGTTAATTATATCAGCAGCTATCCAGCCTTTCGCCGCAATCTGCTGGATCGATCGATTTTTTACACAGATTTCAGTTACATCGAGACTTACCGGAACTATACCCGCTGTTTAAAGCAAAGAAATGCTTTTTTAAAGGGCGGCTCCCAGGGGCTCGACTGCTGGCAGGAACAGCTGCTCGACTACGGCGCAACAATCATCACCCAAAGGTTAAAATATATTGACAGAATCAATGAAATTTTGAAAACTGGTGCATTTGAAAAGAATCGCCGGGAGCGCTACTCCCTGCATTATTCCCGCGAAAGTTGCGAACAGGCAGCGATTCGCGCGGCTCTGGTCGCTGAGTTCGAGAAGAAAAAGGCCCGCGAAGAGCTGCTAGGCTATACCCTGGTCGGTCCCCATAAGGATGATGTTCTCTTTAATATCAATGGCAAACCGGCCATCAGGTACGCCTCCCAGGGGCAGAAGCGTTCTCTGGTTATCAGTTATAAGACCGCCCAGATCCTCGATTATCAGCAGGTTCATGGTGATTATCCGATCCTGATCCTGGATGATATGACGAGCGAGCTGGATATGGGCAGAAAGAATCTACTCCTGGAGAACCTGCTGGAAAATTCCGGTCAGGTCTTTATCACTTCAACAGATTTTCAGCCGATCGAACATTCCGAACAACTGAAACGGTTTCGGGTTCAGCAAGGCGAAATCAGTTTAGTCAACTGACGCAAGAGGAGCGGTATGGCGGAAGAAAAAAAATACGGCGCGGAAAGCATCCAGGTCCTGGAAGGTCTGGAAGCGGTTCGCAAGCGTCCGGCAATGTATATCGGTTCAACCTCGGTCAATGGCCTCCACCATCTGGTCTACGAGGTGGTCGATAACTCCATCGACGAAGCCCTGGCAAAGCACTGCGATGACGTCATCGTCACCATTCACGAAGATAATTCGGTGACTGTGCAGGATAACGGCCGGGGCATTCCGGTCGATATGCACGCCAAGCAGAACAAGTCGGCGGCGGAAGTGGTCATGACCGTGCTGCACGCCGGTGGCAAGTTTGACGATAAAGGCGAAGGTGCCTATAAGGTATCCGGCGGCCTGCACGGGGTTGGCGTATCGGTCGTCAATGCCCTGTCGCAAAGATTGGATCTGGAGATCCGCCGGGATGGCAAGATTCATCGCCAGAGCTACGAACGCGGAGTGCCGACCGGACCCTTGACGGTCGAGGGAGACACCATCAAACGGGGCACCAAGATTACCTTCTGGCCCGACCCGGATATCTTCGACACCACCGAGTTTTCTTTCGAGACCCTCTCCCAGCGCCTGCGCGAGCTGGCATTTTTGAACGCCGGGGTCAAAATCATCATCACTGATGATCGCAGCGAGAAGAACCATGAGTTCCTCTACGAGGGCGGCATCCGCTCTTTCGTCGAGTACCTGAACCGAGCGAAAAGCCCGCTGCACAGCGAGCCGATCTATTTTTCCGGCATCAAGGAAGGGTGCGAGATCGAGGTCGCCATCCAGTACAACGACGGCTATGACGAAAAGATCTTCTCCTTCGCCAACAACATCAACACCCACGAAGGCGGCACCCATATGAGCGGCTTTCGCGGCGCCCTGACGCGGACCATGAATGCCTATGCGACCGCCAACAACCTGCTGAAAAACGTCAAGGTGGCGATCTCCGGCGATGACCTGCGCGAAGGGATCGCCGCGGTTATCTCGGTGAAACTTCCCGATCCGCAGTTCGAAGGGCAGACCAAGACCAAGCTGGGTAACTCCGAAGTCAAGGGTTATGTCGAAACCATGATGAACGAGAAACTGGCGACCTTCCTCGAAGAAAACCCGCAGGTGGCGAAGAAGATTCTTGAAAAAGGGATCGAGGCGGCGAGAGCCCGGGAAGCGGCGCGCAAGGCGCGCGATCTGACCCGTCGCAAAGGGGCGCTGGAGGGGCTATCGCTGCCGGGCAAGCTGGCCGACTGCCAGGAGAAGGATCCGGCCCTCTGCGAAATCTACCTGGTCGAGGGTGATTCCGCCGGCGGCAGCGCCAAACAGGGGCGCGATCGGCGCTACCAGGCGATCCTGCCACTCAAAGGAAAGATCCTTAACGTCGAAAAGGCGCGTTTCGACAAGCTGCTTACCTCCAACGAAATCCGCACCCTGATCACCGCCATGGGAACCGGCATCGGCAAGGACGATTTCGATGTCGCCAAGCTGCGCTACCATCGCATCATCATCATGACCGATGCCGACGTCGACGGTTCCCACATCCGCACCCTGCTTTTGACCTTTTTCTTCCGGCAGATGCCGGAGATCGTCGAGCGCGGTCATCTCTACATCGCCCAGCCACCCCTTTACAAGGTCAAGCGGGGCAAAAAAGAGATCTACCTCAAGGATGACGAGGCACTGCTCGACTACCTGCTCGACGAGGGGACCGAAGGTGTTTCGCTGAATATGGACGAGGGTAAGAAGGTGCTGCGCGGCAAGCAGATTATCCCGACTTTGCGCAATATCCTCGAATTCAACCAGCACTTCGACAAGATCGTCAACCGCGGCGTGCCGAGCGAGATCCTGCGCATGTTCCTGCGTGGCAAGATCAAGAACGGCTTTGCTGACAAAGCCGATCTCGAACCTCTGGCAGAAAGACTCCGCCAGAGCGAGCCGCAGGCCAACTTTCAGGTGTTGGAAAATCCCGATCGGATCCTGGTCAGCTTCGGTAACCTGCATGCCCGCATCGACCGCCAGACCGTCGATACCCTTTCCTCCCACGAGTATAAGCTGCTGCTCCAGTCCTACCGCCAGGTCGAGGAGATCTGTGCCCAGGGGCCGGCGCTGCTGCAGGCCGAGGGGAAGGCCGATATCGAAATCTCCGACCGCAAGGAGCTGCTCGAAACATTCCTCAGCCGGGCTAAAAAAGGCCAGTATATCCAGCGCTATAAAGGCCTCGGCGAGATGAACCCGGAGCAGCTCTGGGAAACCACCATGGACGCCGAAAAGCGGGTGCTGCTGCAGGTGACCATCCAGGATGCTGTCGAAGCGGACGAGATTTTTACCGTGCTGATGGGCGACCAGGTCGAGCCGCGCCGCGAGTTTATCGAAAACAATGCCCTGAACGTCGCCAACCTGGATGTCTGAGCCGAAGCGATTTACGTGACATTGCTCCCGAAAGCGGGAGTTTTGGAGGAATTTAGATGCTGACAGAACAGAACAAAGTCACCGTCAATATTGAAGACGAGATGCGCAAGTCCTACATGGACTACGCCATGAGCGTCATCGTCGGTCGCGCCCTGCCCGATGTGCGCGATGGGCTGAAACCGGTCCACCGGCGGATCCTGTTCGCCATGCACGACCTGGGCAACGATTTTAACAAGCCGTACAAAAAATCGGCTCGCGTGGTCGGCGATGTCATCGGTAAGTATCACCCGCATGGCGACACCGCGGTCTATGATTCAATCGTCCGCATGGCCCAGGATTTTTCCATGCGCCATCCGCTGGTCGACGGCCAGGGCAACTTCGGCTCCATCGATGGTGACAACGCCGCGGCGATGCGTTACACCGAGATCCGCATGGATCGCCTGGCCGGCGAGCTGCTCGCCGACATCGACAAAGAAACCGTCGATTTCGGGCCTAACTACGATGATTCTCTGGAAGAACCGCTGGTTCTGCCTTGCAAGTATCCGAATCTGCTGGTCAACGGTTCCGAAGGGATCGCCGTCGGCATGGCCACCAAGATTCCGCCGCATAACCTCAGCGAGGTGATCGATGGCCTGGTCGCTCTGATCGACGATCCCCGCCTGTCCTTGGAGGAATTGCTGGAAAAGGTTCCCGGCCCCGATTTTCCCACCGCCGGTTTTATCAACGGCAAGGAGGGGATCCGCGAGGCCTACACCACCGGTCGCGGCATTGTCCAGATGCGCGCCCGGGCGCTGGTCGAGGTCGATAGACGCAGCGGCCGCGAAGCGATCATCGTCACCGAAATTCCCTATCAGGTCAACAAGGCTAGGCTGATCGAGAAGATCGCCGATCTGGTGCGAAACAAAAAGATTGAGGGGATTTCCGATCTGCGTGACGAATCGGACCGCGACGGCATGCGCATCGTTATCGAGCTGAAGCGGGACATGGTCCCCGGGGTAATTCTCAATCAGCTCTACAAGATGACCGCCATGCAGTCCTCCTTCGGCATCATCATGCTGGCCATCGTCTCCGGTCAGCCGAAGATCCTCAATCTGCGCGAAGTGCTCGACTGCTTTATCGATCACCGCCGCGAGATCGTCACCCGCCGTTGTATCTACGAGCTGAAAAAAGCCGAAGCCCGCGCCCACATCCTGCAGGGCTTCAAACTGGCCCTGGAGAACCTCGACGAGGTGATCCAGATCATCAAGACCAGCGCCAATTCACCGGAAGCGAAACAGCGGCTGATCGAGCGCTTCGGCTTTTCCGATCTGCAGGCCCAGGCGATCCTCGATCTGCGCCTGCATCGTTTGACCGGCATGGAGCAGGCCAAGATCCTTGAAGAGCTGGAGCAGATCCTCGCCCAGATCAAGCGTCTCAAGGAGATCCTCGCCAGCGAGGTGGAGATCCTCAAGATCATCAAGACCGAACTCCTCGAGGTCAAAGAAAAGTTCGCCAATCCACGCCGCACCGAAATCCTCGACCGCAGCGCCGACCTGACCCTCGAGGATATGATCGTCGAAGAGGATATGGTGGTCACCGTCACTCATGGCGGCTACATCAAGCGCAACGCGGTCTCCCTCTATCGTGCCCAGCGTCGCGGCGGCAAAGGCAAGAGCGGCATCAAGCCGAAAGAGGAGGATTTCGTCGAGAACCTGTTCATCGCCTCGACCCACTCCTACGTGCTGATCTTCACCACCCTGGGCAAGGTCTACTGGCTCAAGGTCCATGAGATTCCCCAGGGCGGCCGGGCCTCACGCGGCAAGGCGATCGTCAACCTGCTCAGTCTGGCGCCGGAGGAGAAGGTTACCACCATCCTGCCGGTCAAGGAGTTCGAGGCGGGCAGGTATATCGTCACTGCCACCGCCCGCGGCACCATCAAGAAGACCGAGCTGATGGCTTACAGTAACCCGCGCGCCGGTGGTATCATTGCCCTGACCATCGACGAGGGAGACAGCCTGATCGAAGCCCGCCTGACCGATGGCAGCATGGATCTGATCCTGGCCAGCCGTAACGGCAAGTCGATCCGTTTCCCGGAAAGCGATGTGCGGCCCATGGGCCGGCCCGCTAGAGGCGTGCGCGGCATGACCCTTGAGGGGGATGATGAGGTGATCGGCCTGCAGTCGGTCTCCGATAACACCGCCCTGGCGCTGGTGACGATTACCGAAAACGGTTACGGCAAGCGCACCGATATCGGTGAATACCGGGTGCAAAGCCGTGGCGGCAAAGGGGTGATCACTATCAAGACCAGCGAGCGGAATGGCAAGGTGGTGAACATCATGATGGTCGATGACGAATCCGATCTGATGTTCATTACCAACCGCGGCAAGCTGTTGCGCACCAAGGTCAGCAACATCCGCAGTATCGGCCGCAATACCCAAGGGGTGCGGATGATGGTGCTCGAGGATGATGAAAAGATTGTCTCGGTCGCTAAGCTTGCGGAAAAGGATGAGGCGGATGAATCTGCACCGGCTGAAGAAGGACTTGAAGCAGCAGAACCGTCAACGCCTGAAGACGAACAAGAGTAACCGCTGGCTTTGGTCGCTGCCGCTGTTGGGGTTGTTGGCCGCCGGGCTCTGGCCGGTTTATCAACAGCACCAGCGCAGTAACCCGGAGCGCTGGTTGAATGAAGCAATCAAGCTGGAAAGCAGCGGCAAATTTGCCGCTGCGCAAAAACTTTATCAACAGCTTTACGTCAATTATCCACAGGCCTCCCAGGCCCCTATGGCGCTGCTGCGCAGCGGGCGGATCTGGCAGCTTGATCGCCAGCATGATCAGCAGGCACTGCTCAGTTATCTGCAGCTGGAACATGATTATCCCCAGAGTCCGCTGGTTCTGAGCGCTCAGCGGGAAGCGGCCAAACTGGTAAAATACTCACTGCGCGATTTTTCCCGCGCGATAGAATATTATCAGCGGCTGCTTGACGCCGACCCGCAGGCAGGGGATGAATATCTTTACGAGATCGCCGACTGTTACTTTCGGCTCGATAATTATAACCAGGCCCGCATCGAATTTGACAGCCTGTTGCAGAACTACCCGCAAAGCTCTCTGGGGGCGACGGTGTTGTTCCGTAAAGGCGGGCTGCACCTGTTGGAAAAGCAGCTTGACCAGGCGCATCACAGCTGGCAGCAGCTCCTGGAGCTTTATCCGCAGAGCGACTATGCGCTGCAGGCCAGATTCAACCTGGCCAAACTCCTTGAGGAGCAGTCGCTGTTGCAGGACGCGCTGCAGCAGTATCAGCAGCTCGACGACTTCCCCCAGCAGCAGTTGCTCAGGGAGAAGATCGAACGGCTGAAAAAACGGATTGCGGCGAAAAAAAAGGCGATTTGATGCAAAAGACCGATGGAACGGAAAGCTATGCGGTGATCGGCGCCGGCAGCTGGGGCACTACCCTGGCCAACCTGCTGGCGGAAAAGGGCAACCGGGTCGTCCTCTGGTGCTATGAGGCCGATCTCTGCCAGCGGCTGCAGCAGACGCGGATCAACGATCTCTACCTGCCCGGTATCCAACTCTCTGAGAATCTGCGCTATACCAGTGACCTCGCTGAGGCGGTCAGCAGCAAGCAGCTGCTGCTGTTCGTCTCCCCCTCCCAGGTCACCCGCCAGGTGTTGCAGCAGGCCCTGCCGCATATCGAGCCGCAGAGTTTGATCGTCTCAGCCTCCAAAGGGATTGAGAACGACAGCCTGATGCTGATGTCGCAGGTCTTCGAGGAGCTTTTGCCGACCAGCCTGCACAGTCGGCTCGGCTATCTCTCCGGTCCCTCCTTTGCCAAAGAGGTCGCCCAGGGGATGCCGACCGCAGTGGTCGCTGCGGCCCGCGATCTGCAACTGGCGGAACAGATTCAAGAGATTTTCAGCACCGAAAAGTTCCGTGTCTATACCCATGACGACATTATCGGCGTCGAACTGGGCGGTGCGATGAAAAATGTCATCGCCCTGGCGGCCGGCGTCGCTGACGGGCTCGGCTTCGGCTACAACAGCCGCGCGGCGCTGATTACCCGCGGCCTGGCGGAGATGATCCGGCTCGGCTTGAAACTGGGTGGTTCGGCGGAAACCTTCGCCGGCCTGGCCGGAATGGGCGATTTGGTGCTGACCTGCACCGGCGACCTCTCGCGGAATCGCAGCGTCGGCATCGAGCTTGGCAAGGGGCGCAAGCTGAAAGAGATTCTGGATGGCATGCAGATGGTCGCCGAAGGGGTTAAGACCACCCTCTCCGCCTATCAGCTGGCGCAACAACTTGAGGTGGAAGTGCCGATCATCGAGCAGATGTACCAGATCCTTTACCAGGATAAGGACCCCCGTCAGGCGGTCAGCGACCTGATGCTGCGCGATTTGAAAGCGGAAGCGGTGCGCGGCTGAGGTGCAGAGATATCAATCTCAAGGCTCGCAGCTGTATCAATAACCAGAATCCCGCAACAGGAGACAGCATGAAAAAACTGTTTATTTTTATTCTTTTCTTGATTGCCGTTGCCAGCAACGCGCAGGCTGGGCCGCTGGTGGTAATGCAGACCAGTATGGGCAGCATCAAACTGGAACTCTATGAAGACAAGGCACCGATCTCCGTCGCCAATTTCCTTGATTATGTCGACCAGAACTTTTATGACGGCAGCGTCTTTCACCGGGTGATCGCTGATTTTATGATTCAGGGTGGTGGTTTTACGCAGAACCTGCAGCGCAAAACAGCCATGGCGCCGATCAAAAATGAAGCGACCAACGGCTTGAAAAATACCAAAGGGACCATCGCCATGGCCCGGACCAATGTGGTTGACAGCGCCACCAGCCAGTTTTTCATCAACCTCAAAGACAACGATTTTCTCAACCATCGCGGTCAGAATCCCCGCCAATACGGCTACGCCGTGTTCGGTAAGGTGATTGAAGGGATGGATGTGGTGGAAAAGATCGCCAAGCAGAAAACCATCGCTAAAAATCGCTTGTTTCAGAACCTCCCGGAGCCTGTGGTGGTCATCGAGTCGGTCCGTCGAGTCAGCGAATAGCTGTTGCCGAATCGAATGATTCTGAAAAAGAGGCCGCTGGCCTCTTTTTCTGTTCTTGCCTGAAAAACTGGCGTTTTTATTGAGCGGGTTTATAATGTGGGTGCTGATATCCAAAAGGGGGAGCAATGCCGACATTCCGGCTGATGAGCTATCATATCAACAGCTGCCGCAGTAACGACGGCGTCTTTGCTCCAGAACGCTGCGCCAGTGTGATCCGCTCGCAGCGGCCTGACCTGGTGCTGCTGCAACAGCTCAGTTCGCCTGATGGAGAGGGTGGTCTGCAAAAGCTCGCCGATCGGGTCGGCCTGGTCGCTTACGGACCGGATAAAGAGGGTGGTTGCGCCTTTCTCTGCCGATATCGCTTGCACAATCTGCAGGAGTACCCTCTTGGCTACGGCAGCTTCTGCTGCCGTGCTGACCTTGACCTGGGTGGCGAACGGCTGCACCTGTTCAACCTTTCCCTTTCTTTTGACCCCTGGCAGCGGCGCGACCAGATCCGCGTCCTGCTCAGTGAAGAGCTGCTCAACAATCCATCACTGCCCTGCGCGACCATTATCGGCGGCGACTTTACCCTGCCCCTCTGGGGTTACGGGCAGATCCGCCTGAGTGAACACCTCAAGCGGGCCAGCTTGCCGCTCTGGCGGGCCAACTATCCGGCAAACTTTCCGCTCTGGGGCCGCGATCGGATCTATTTTCGTGGCGGCGTCCGGGCGCTGGCGGGAACCGTGGTGGCGACTGCTGAAGCGCGCCAGGCCTCGCCGCACCTGCCGTTGGTGCTGACCGTTGAATCCTGCGAAAACCGTAACTTTTTGAAGATCAAAGAGGTTGCCGAAAAAGCCGCCAGGTTGCCGAAACAACCGAACCCCGTCTGTGGATAAAGTTGTTGATTCTGTTGATAACTTATCTTTCACGGATGCCGAACAATGACCAAAGTTGAACAGGCGCGCTGCCTTTTGCGCCGTCTTGAGCAAGCCTACCCTGAGGCTCACTGCGCCCTTGAGTACGATAATCCCTGGCAGCTGCTGGTGGCGACGATCCTCTCCGCGCAGTGCACCGACAAGCGTGTCAACATTGTGACTCGTGAGCTTTTTCGTCACTTTCCCGACCCGGCCGCTATGGCGGCGGCCAGCCAGGAGCAGGTTGAAGCGTTGATCCGCACCACCGGTTTTTTTCGCAACAAAGCAAAAAACCTGCTCCGTTGCGCCGAGCAGGTGCTCAGTCAGCACCAGGGACAGGTTCCCCGCCGTCTTGAAGAGCTGGTCAACCTGGCCGGGGTCGGACGTAAGACCGCCAATGTGGTGCTTGGCAACGCCTATAATATTCCCGGCATGGTTGTCGATACCCATGTCAAACGTCTCGCCAACCGCTTCGCCTGGACCCGATCCCAGGACCCGGTAAAAATTGAACAGGAGCTCTCCCTGCTGCTGAAACCGGAGGATTGGACCCAGGCCGGTCACATCCTGATCGCTCATGGGCGCGCCTGTTGTAAAGCCCCTATCCCCATCTGCAGCAGCTGTCCGGTCACCGATCTCTGTCCACGAGTCGGCGTGCAGCGCTCCCGCTGATCTGAGAAAAAACTGGAAATTATCATTATTCCGCCATAATATTGTCCTGTCCAGGTCAGTCTGGTACAGGTTTTGCTCAGTTTGATCAGGTCCTTATCATGTCAATCAGCTGACAAATTCGATACCAATTCACTTTCTGTAATTGGTAGGAGACAAGATGATAGAGCTCGGTCGCCAGTTTGGCCTTTACAGCATCGCGGAAGTTATCAGCACCACCGGCGGGTTTGTTTCCTGCCTGGCGCAGGACCCTTTCTTCAACCGCCAGGTCATCCTGAAGATCTTTTCCTGTCAGGGGGAGAAGGGTGAGGCGATTTTAGCTCCGTTAGAAAAACAGTTGGAAATATTAGCGGAACTTGACCATCCCTCCATCGCGCCGATCTATGATTTCGGTCTTGAAGAGACCGATATCTACTTTACCAGCAGCCCCTATTATGGCGGCAGCCTGCTGGAACAGATGCAGGGGCGCATGCCGGCGGAGCGGGTTCTCAAGCTTGCCGCAGAGCTGGCCATGGCCTTTGATTATGCCCATGAGCACGGCCTGAAGCAGGGCAAACTGCTGGCCGAAAAGATCTTTTTCGATGCCGAGGGGCGTGCGGTTCTCACCGATTTCAGTCTCGACCGGTTTATCAAATCCTTTAACGCAGCCGCTGAATCTGGTGATAAGACCGAGGAGCAGGGCGATGTCGCGGAAACCCTGTTCAGTCTGGGTGAACTGTTGTTGCACTTGCGGCTTGGGCCGACCTGTGATTTCACCGATGGCCGGATTGAAGATCTGGTAGCTGAAATCAGCGAGCCGCAGCTGCGCAAACTGATCGGACGATTTCTGCTTCCGGGAGAGTGGCGCTTCTCCTCCTTCGCCGACCTGCTTGATGAACTGGCTAATTTCGCCGAGCTCACTTCGCTGGTACGGGAACGGACCCTCAGCAAGCAGCGTGGCGAAAGTTCTGGCGATGCTCTCGCCGAGGGGCTGGAGCTGAATGACGCTGAGCACCGGGAGCAGGCGGTGGTTGAGATCCGTCGCCTGGTGGCGGAAAAAAATGGTTTGCAGCAGTCGCTTGAAGAGGCTGTTTCCCGGCGAGATCTGGCTGAGAACAAGTTGCTTGAAGAGGCGCGCGAGTTGAAGGCCGCCCAGGCCGAGTTGAGCAAGGTCCAGGAAGAAGCGGATGTCGCCTGGGAACTGGTTGCCGCGCAGAAAAACAGTCGCTGGCAACCGACCGGTTGGGCGGCCGGTGGCTTTGTTCTCGGCCTCCTGCTGACAGGCGGTTTGGGCTACTACCTGAACGATCAGCCCCGCACTCAGTTGCTGGCAGAATTACCCTTGAGCGAAGTCCCTAATCCCGCTCATAAGCCGCCTGCCGAAGTGTCGGGGGTTGCGCAAAACGATAGTGAGGCCAGAGAACTCAGCCCCACCGATTCAGATTCAGTAGAAGTTGCCGAGGCTGAAACGCAGCTGCAGGAGCCCCCAGCCGAGGTGCTCGCTCAGCAGCAGGACCAGACTCGCGAGCCGCTACGCAGCGGAACAAACTTTGCTCTGGTTGCAGAAGCGGAGGCAGCTTACGAGGTGGCTCCGGCTGAAGAGAAGCCGCCCAGCTGGTGGCCGGCCGGGAACGAATTTTCCGCAGCTGCGGCGATCCCGCTGGAGCAGATCAAGGTCGCTCTCGACATCGAGCAGCAGGCTTCCCGAAGCGCTCTGCCGATGGACATGCAGCGCGAATTGACCACTGCAATAAAAAGCTGGGCAGCGTCCTGGTCCAACCAGGATCTGCAGAATTATTTTTCCCATTACAGTGACGACTATCAGCCCGAACTCGGTCGCAGCCGGACCGAGTGGCAGGAAATGCGCATTGCCCGGTTGAGCAAACCCCAGTGGATCAAGCTGGAGCTGGAGGATATTCGGTTGCGTCAGCTGGATAAGGATCGCGTTGAGGTCAAGCTGAAGCAGAGCTACCGCTCCGATCGCTATGCGGATCGGATCCTCAAGTCGCTGAACCTGGTGAAAGAAAATGGCCAGTGGCGCATATTATTGGAGCGCTCCTTGGGCAAACTCAGCGGCTGAGGGCAACCAGCCTGACAAGCAGCGAAAAAAGCTCCGCAGTTACCTGCGGAGCTTTTTTTGGTCTACCCTCTGTCGCAATACCTGATCACCGGCAGCGTCTGCCGGCCTTCACGCTTACCGTTAAATTTTTACTACGTTGGATGATTGTGGACCCTTCTCCCCTTGAGTTACGTCGAATGTTACCCGGTCGCCCTCAGCGAGTGACTTGAAGCCCTCTCCCTGAATCGCCGAAAAATGGACAAAGACATCCGGTCCATTATCCTGCTCGATAAAGCCAAACCCTTTTGAATCATTAAACCACTTCACAATACCTTCAGCCATACTTCCACTCCTTGTTTATAATGCGAGGGCAACCAGAACACAGATGGTCTCAAACTTTTTAAAAGTATATATAAGTAACAGCAGGTTATACTCGTAATCCGAATAGGTAGTTTTAAGGTTTGAAATGTTGCAATTGCAACATTTCGAATAAATTAAGCATGATAACTCACAAAATACTAACATAACCGGATAATGTTACAATCTCGTGAAACTTAAAAAATCTACTTTGAGGTGATAAAAGCTGGTGAAAAAATCGATTTTAGTGGTTGAAGATGAAGAGGATATTCTCGCTTTGCTGCATTTCAACCTGATCAAGGCGGGTTACCAGGTCGACTGTGCCAGTTGCGGCGAGGATGCTCTTAAGCAGATCGAAGCCCGGCAGCCAGATTTGCTTCTGCTTGACCTGATGCTGCCGGGGATGGATGGACTGGACATCTGCCGCCAGCTGCGGCAGAACGAAGCGACCCTCGATCTGCCGGTGATCATGCTGACCGCCCGCGGTGAAGAGCAGGATGTTGTGCAGGGGCTGGAGCTGGGAGCCGATGATTATGTCACCAAGCCGTTCAGCATCAAGGTTCTGCTGGCGCGAATCCAAACCGTCCTACGGCGCCGTACGGAAACCGGGGAGGACGACCCGGCGGCAGAGCTTGTCCAGGGGGACTTGCGGATCCATCCGGGGCGTAACCAGGTGCAGGTTGCCGGAGAACCTGTTGAGCTGACCTACACAGAATTCCGCGTTCTGGTTGCCCTGGCCAGTCGTCCCGGCTGGGTTTTCACCCGCTACCAGATCGTCAACGCGGTACGTGGCGAGGATTACGCGGTCACTGACCGTGCGGTCGATGTGCAGATCGCCGGGCTGCGCAAAAAGCTCGGGCCCTGTGGCAGTTATATCGAAACCGTGCGCGGCGTCGGTTACCGCTTCCGTGATCAGCTGTGAAAAGGTTTGCCGGACGTCGCCGGCTGATCTGGCAGCTATACCCCTCTTACCTGCTGTTGATCCTGCTGGTTCTGCTGGCGGTCAGCTGGTTCGTCCTGAGTGAACTGCGCAGCTTTCACTATCAGCAGACCAGTCGCGATCTACGCGCCCGGGCCCAGCTGGTCAAAGAGCAGCTGAGTGGCCAGATCGGCCCCAGCTACCAGGTCTGGGTCTCCCAGCTGGTCGAGCGGCTGGGTGAACAATCGGCGACCCGGATTACTGTCATCCTGGCCGATGGCCGGGTGCTGGCCGATTCTGAAGAAACCCCCCTGCAGATGGATAACCATGCGCTGCGGCCGGAAATCCTCGCCGCCACTGTCGGCGGCGAAGGGGTCTCGATCCGCTTCAGTCAGACCCTCGGCCAGACGCTGATGTATGTCGCCCTGCCGATCTATGAGCAGCAGCAGCTGGTCGGCAGCATCCGCACGGCGATGCCGCTATCGGCCATAGACCGGACCTTTCAGGCTATTTTCTGGAAGCTGCTCGGCGGCGGGGCGCTGATCGCCCTGCTGGCCGCGCCGGTCTGCTGGTGGCTCTCGCGGCGGATCAGTCGGCCGCTGGAGGAGATGACCGCCGCTGCCCAGCGCTTTTCCCGTGGCGAACTGGATATTCCTTTGCCGGCCAGCGGGTCAGAAGAGACCAACCGGTTGGCGGCGGCGATGAACCGGATGGCTGTTGAATTGTCGGACCGGATCGCTCGTGAGGTCGAGCAGCGCGGGGAGATGGAAGCGATCCTCGGTTGTATGAGCGAGGGGATCATCGCGGTTGATAATGATGAGCGGGTGATTCGCCTCAACCTGGCCGCTGCTGAGCTGTTCGGCCTCCCCTGCTGTCAGCCCGGTCGGCCGCTGCAGGAGCTGATCCGCCAGTCGGAGCTGCAGCGCTTCATCAAGCGCGCCCTTAGCCAGCAGCAGCCTCTCGAAGAGGAGCTGCTGTTGTTGGGGCCGCAGCAGCGTCACCTGCATGTCCAGGCCACCCCACTGACCGGCAAAGAGGAGGAACGGATCGGCAGTCTGATCGTCCTGCATGACCTGACCCGGCTGCGCCAGCTGGAGTCGGTACGACGCGATTTTGTCGCCAATGTGTCCCACGAGCTGAAAACGCCGATCACCGCCATCCGCGGCGCCGTGGAGACGCTGCTCGACAGCGAGGTCAGCGACCCTGCCGGCAGCCGGTTTTTAGAAATCATTTTCAAACAGAACGAACGGCTCAACGCCCTGGTCGAAGATCTCCTCGACCTGTCGCGCATCGAGCAGGGCGAAATCAGCGGCAGCTGGGAAATGCAGACCGTACCGCTGCGGCCGGTGCTGGAGCAAGCCAGGATCGGCTGCGAAAGTCTGCTCAGTGACCGGCAGATCGAACTGAAACTGTTCTGTGGCGAGAATCTTCAGGCGCGCATCAATCCGCCGCTGCTCGAGCAGGCGATCATCAATCTGTTGACCAATGCCATCAAATACAGTGATATCGGTGGTCGGGTGGTGCTCGAGGTTGCTGAACTGGAGGCGCAGATCTGTATCCGGGTGCAGGATTTCGGCTGCGGCATCGCCCCAGAGCATCTGGAGCGGCTCTTCGAACGCTTTTACCGGGTTGACCAGGCACGCAGCCGTAACCTCGGTGGAACCGGGCTGGGGCTGGCCATCGTCAAGCATGTCGCCCAGGCGCATCGTGGCGAAGTCAAGGTGAGCAGTACGCTCGGCAAAGGCAGCAGCTTTTCTATCCTGCTGCCGCAGCCAGCTGGTCTGGCGCAAAACGAATAATCTTGCGGAATTTTTTGCCAGGCCGAGGAAACGGGTTAAAATAAGATATTAACCGTTTTTCTCAACCCAAGAAACGACAGGAGCAGGTCGATGCCAGGCAATTCATTCAAGACACGCCAAACCCTCAAGGTTCAGGGGCAAACATACCACTTTCACAGTCTGAAAACCGCAGCCTCGAGCTTGGGCAAGCTCGACAGCTTGCCCTTCACCATCAAGGTGTTGCTGGAAAACCTGCTGCGCAAAGAGGATGGTGAAAGCGTCAAGCGGGGCGATATCGAAGCGCTGGCCGGCTGGCAGCCGCAGCAGGCCGAGCGGGCTGAGATCGCTTTTACTCCGGCGCGGGTGCTGATGCAGGATTTCACTGGCGTTCCGGCGATCGTCGATCTGGCAGCGATGCGTGACGCGGTCGCCAAAGAGGGCGGCGATCCGGCGCGGATCAATCCGCAGATCCCCGTCGACCTGGTCATCGACCACTCGGTGATGGTCGATCAGTTCGGCAACCCGTCGGCCTTTGCCGCCAATGTGGAAAAAGAGATGGAGCGCAATCGCGAGCGCTACATGTTCCTGCGCTGGGGGCAGAAAGCCTTCGATAATT
>CAMYNR010000024.1 GCA_947259715.1 uncultured Desulfuromonadales bacterium | reverse complement strand
TCGGCCCGCTGCTCGGGGGTAAAACCGGTGGAGCCGCTGACCACCATTTTGCCGAGTCTGGCGCAGACGGCGAGGTTTTGCAGGGTCACATCTGGGAAGGTGAAATCGATCAGCACATCGGCGTCAGCCATGCTGGCCGCCAGATCATCGCTGATCGCGACGCCCAGCTCGCCGGCACCGGCAATCAAGCCGGCGTCCATGCCGATTTGCGGATGTCCCGGCCGTTCAATTGCAGCGGTTAATTCCAGCCCTTCTGCTTCGAGAACAGCATGAATCAGGCGACCGCCCATGCGCCCGGCAGCACCAATAATTGCTACGTTCATAAATTTTCTTCCGTATAAATATTGTAGGGGCGATCCTTGTGATCGCCCTTTTATTTATTTCGTAAAACCCATCTTCAACCAAGGGCGGACACATGGGTCCGTCCCTACATCAATCAGATCAATTTGTGTTTGCGCAAAACCGCCTGCAGCTTCTCCAGCGTCGCCGCTTGCATGGCGACCAAAGGCAGGCGGACATCGGCCCGGCACTTGCCGAGCAGCGACGCGGTCATTTTGACCGGCACCGGATTGCTCTCGATGAACATCGCCTGGTGGACATCGAGCAGGTTCAGGTGCTGCTGACGGGCCGCATCCCACTGGCCATCCTGGATCGCCTTGACCATCGTTTTAACCTGCTTCGGCATGATATTGGCGGTGACCGAGATCACCCCTTTGGCGCCACAGGCCATCAGCGGCAGGGTCAGGAAGTCATCTCCGGAGAGGACCGCAATCTTATCGCCGGCGTTGGCGATGATTTCGCTCGCCTGGGTCAGGTCACCGGAGGCTTCCTTGATGGCGACGATATTGTCGAATTCCGCCAGGCGGATAGTGGTGGCCGCCGTCATGTTCATACCGGTGCGCCCGGGGACGTTGTACAGCACCTGGGGCAGGGCGACCTTTTCGGCGATCGCTTTGTAGTGCTGATAAAGACCTTCCTGGGAAGGCTTGTTGTAATAGGGGGAGACCAGCAGCAGGCCGTCAGCACCCAGTTCTTTGGCATGCTGAGAAATTTCGATCGCTTCGGCGGTGGCATTGGACCCGGTCCCGGCGATCACCGGAACCCGCTTATCAACCTGCTCGATACAGGTTTTGATGACCCGATTATGCTCTTCATAGCTGAGGGTCGCCGACTCGCCGGTGGTCCCGCAGGGCACAATGACATCGGTGCCGTTTTCAATCTGAAATTCGATCAGTTGACGGTAGCTTTCCTCATCGAAGGTTCCTTCCGCGGTGAAGGGGGTGATGATCGCAACCATGGATCCCTGAAACATATCTTTTCCTCCATCGAGGGAAGCGGTCTTTCAGGCCGCTCACCTTATGCTGTTGCCGTTGTCTCTCAGAAATATGTGATCAATAAAAGTACCGCTGGAAGCGGCTGAAGTAATCCGTATAGCTAACATAGCGCCGGGGGAAAGTAAAGTCTCCTCGGTGCGGTGAAAAGAGGAAATAAGCCTGTTTCTCAGGGGATTAGCGGCCTGGTTCAGGGGTGGCGCTCTGTTCGCTGCTGGCGCGACTTTCGATCTGCAGATCGCCTCTCTGGACCAGCGCCCTGACCCGGTAGTGGTAGCGGGTGCCATTTTCGAGATTGAAATCTTCGAAGTGGGTTTCCTGCAGCGGCTCCCCCCTGAGAGGGTAGGGAGAGCTCAAGACGTCGTCGAGCCGTCGGTAGATGCGATAGCCGAGCAATTGATCCCCCGGGGCGATTTCAACCGGCTGCCAGCTGAGCAGAGCGGAACGGTCGCGGGAGAGGACTTGCAGCTGGCCGGGTGCTGGAACCGGGTTGGTGAAAGGCTGACGAAGGATCGCCGACTGGCCGGGTTGGCCATTTGCGCTGCGGGCGAGCAGTTTGTATTGATAGCCGGTCCCGGCGCGCACCTGTTCGTCGCGATACAGGTAGCGTTTGCCGACTTTAAGGCCCGGTTCAGGCAGTTCCGGATCGATGCGGACCAGCAGTTCGGAGCGGTCGAAACATTCCGGGCAGTCATTTTCCGGGTCAAAGGTCATCCGGTAGATCTCAAGCTGCGGCGCTTTTTTCAGGAGACTGCCGTTCTGGTTGGCGGTTGGCAGCTGCCAGCCGAGCAGCAGGCTGTCCCCCTGCTGGCGAAGCTCCAGGACTGTTGGCGGACCCGGAAGAGGGGTTTCCAGCGGGCGTACCGGACCTTTGTAGCCGCAAGCGGTGAGCAGCAGGAGGATAAGCGGGTAGGTAAATAGATAAGTTTTGCGCATGACGTTATGGATTGTCGTGTAGGGGCGAGCCGCTGGCTCGCCCATGATTTATAGTAACCGCTCTGTTCACGCCGGGCGACCCAGGTTGCCCCTGCAAAAGTTGTTCAATTCAGGATGATTTCAGCCGCTGCAGCTCCCGCTCAACCGCTTCGCGGGCAGTACCGCCGGTGGCCTTGCGGGCGTTGACCGAAGCTTCGAGGGTGACGAAGTCGTAGATGTCCTTCTCGATCAGATCGGAAAATGCGCGGAACTCGTCGAGGCTCAAATCAGGGATATCCTTGCCGGTTTCGACGCAGTAGCGCACCGTCTTGCCGACCACTTCGTGGGCCTGACGGAAGGGGAGCCCTTTACGTACGCAGTAATCGGCGACATCGGTGGCGGTTGAGAAACCGCGTGCCGCGGCGATGCGCATGTTGTCACCTTTGACCCGCATCTCGGCGATCATGTCAGCGAAGATTTTCAATGAGCCCTTGACTGTGTCGATGGTATCGAAGAGCGGCTCTTTATCTTCCTGCATATCCTTGTTATAGGCCAGCGGCAGCGACTTCATCAGGGTCAGCATGCTCATCAGGTTGCCATAGACCCGGCCGGTCTTGCCGCGCACCAGTTCCGGTACGTCGGGGTTCTTCTTCTGCGGCATGATCGAGCTGCCGGTACAGAAGGCGTCAGTCAGTTCGACGAAGTCGAAATCAGCGCTTGACCAGAGGATCAGCTCTTCCGAGAGGCGCGAGAGATGCATCATCAAAATGCTGGAGAAACTGCAGAACTCGATGGCGAAGTCGCGGTCGGAGACCGAGTCGAGGCTGTTGCGGGTCACCCCGTCGAAACCGAGCTGCTCTGCAACCCACTCCCGATCAATGGGGAAGGTGGTGCCGGCCAGCGCCCCGGCGCCGAGGGGCAGGACGTTGAAGCGGGCGCGCAGATCCTGCAGGCGTGAGATGTCACGGGCGATCATCTCCCGGTAGGCGAGCATGTGGTGGCTGTAGAGGACCGGCTGGGCGGTTTGCAGGTGGGTGTAGCCCGGCATGATCACATCGAGATTCTCTTCCGCCTGTTTGATCAGCGCTGCCTCCAGCTGACCCAGGTAGTCGAGAATGGTATCGATCTCTTCGCGCAGGTAGAGGCGGATGTCGACCGCCACCTGATCGTTACGACTGCGGCCGGTGTGCAGTTTGCCGCCGACCGCGCCGATCCGCTCGATCAGGCGCGCCTCGATGTTCATGTGGATATCTTCCAGTTCGACCGAAAATTCCACTTTGCCCGCTTCGATATCTTTAAGGATGCCATCGAGACCGGCGATGATCTCTTTGGCCTCTTCGGCAGCGATAATTCCCTGGCGGCCAAGCATTTCGGCGTGGGCCTTGGACCCCTGGATGTCGTAGGCGTAGAGACGCTGATCGAAATCGATCGAGGCAGTGAATTCTTCAACAAATTTATCGGTCGGCTGGGTAAAGCGGCCACCCCAAAGTTTACTCATTTTGCTCTCCGGGAACGGTCTTTTTATCCAATCTCGGCGTCAGGCTGCGCCTTGCCTGTGCTCGACGTACGGTGTACGCCTGTGCAGGCAAGACTTGCCTTCCTTGATCTTGAACAAAAATCCTCGTTCCTATTAACTTTTCGTGTTGTCCAAATTAAAAGCGGGACAGGTCAGAACCTGCCCCAGTCAGTTTATTTCAGGCTCTTCTCCATCATGCTGCGGATGCGCAGGCGCAGAGAGTTGAGCTTGATGAAGCCTTCAGCGTCGGCCTGGTTGTAGACCTCGTCCGCCTCAAAGGTGGCAAACTCCGGGTTGAACAGCGAGTGGGTCTCGGACTTGCGGCCGACGGTGCGGCAGTGGCCTTTGTAGAGCTTGACCCGGGCGACGCCGTTGACGGTCTTCTGGGTGTCGTCGATCAGGGTCTGCAGGGCTTCGCGCTCCGGCGAGAACCAGTAGCCGTTGTAGACCATCGCCGCGTAGCGGGGGATCAGCGAGTCGCGCAGGTTCATCACCTCGCGGTCCATGGTAATCTGCTCGACGCCGCGATGCGCTTCCTCGAGGATGGTGCCACCAGGGGTCTCATAGACGCCACGGCTCTTCATGCCGACGTAGCGGTTCTCCAGCAGGTCGAGGCGCCCGATGCCGTGCTCGTAGCCGTACTGATTGAGCCTGGCGAGCAGGTCCGCCGGGGAGAGCCGCTCGCCGTTGATGGCGACCGGGTCGCCTTTTTCGAACTCGATTTCAAGAAATTCCGCCTGATCGGGAGCGTCTTCGGGGCGCTTGGTCAGCAGGTACATCTCTTCCGGCGCTTCGGCCCAGGGGTCCTCCAGCACGTCCCCTTCGAAGGAGATGTGCAGCAGGTTGCGGTCGGAGCTCCAGGGGAACTTTTTGCTGGTCGGAATCGGAATGCCGTGCTTTTTAGCGTAGCTTTCCAGGGCGGTACGGCTGTTCAGATCCCACTCGCGCCAGGGCGCGATGACTTTCACGCTCGGATCGAAGTGGTAGTAGCCGAGTTCGAAGCGCACCTGATCGTTGCCTTTGCCGGTAGCGCCGTGGGAAACCGCGTCGGCGCCCTCCTTGGCGGCGATCTCCATCTGCGCTTTGGCGATCAGCGGCCGGGCGATGGAGGTGCCGAGGAAGTAGCGGCCTTCGTAGATAGCGTTGGCACGGAACATCGGGAAGACGAAATCGCGGACGAACTCTTCGCGCAGATCGAGAATGTGGCAGGCGCTGGCGCCGGTGTCGGCAGCTTTCTTGGGAATACCGTCGAGTTCTTCGCCCTGGCCCAGGTCGGCCGAAAAAGCGACCACTTCACAACCGTACTCTTCGATCAGCCACTTGAGGATGATCGATGTATCCAAACCGCCCGAATAGGCGAGGACAGCTTTTTTTACTTGGCCATGTTTGCTCATTTTTATTCTCCTTGATGTAGGGACCGAACCTTTTCCTGCAGGCCGGCGTCAGTCGGCGCTCGCTGCTTGTGCGACGTACTTGCGTACGCCTCCGCGCGCTCGCTTGACTTCCTTGTCCTGCAGAAAAACTTTCGGTCCTCGAAACTATCTGCTAAATAATTGGTCCAGATTAAAGTTTAATCACGTAAGTATCGGCGATGCGGTCGTGCAGGCCCTGCTTCTGGTCGTCGAAAGCAACCATCAAATAGCCGATGCCGAGGATGATCGCCGAAACAAATTTTGCCGGTACTTCCCGAAATGCCGCCCGCAGGTAGCTGATCGGTGTTCCGTCACGGCGGATCACCTTGACCCGCACCGCCATCTTCCCCGGTGTCTGGCCACAGTAGCCGGTGAAAAAGACGTAGTAGGCGAAGCTGAGGACATAGCTGAACAGCTGGACCAGCAGCATCAGGCCGCTCAACTCCTCTTCACTGCCGCCGCCGCTGACAATTCCGGTTAACGCAAGCCCGAGGCCGAGCACCAGTTGCAGAAGGAAGACCAGGGTGCCATCGATCAGGGTGGCGACGACCCGAATCCAGAAACCGGCCTTTGGCAGGGCATCAACTTCCTCTTGTGAATGGCCTACGGTTGCCAGCGGCCGCTGCACTGTGGAGACCATTTCTGGACTGGCGGAGGTTGCCTGCTGCGGCTCGTTGGTCGGCAGCGAAAAACTCTGTTTACAGCGCGGGCAGCTGGCTCTAGTCGCTCCGCCAGGCAGTTGGCTCTGGTCGATTTGCTTGCTGAAACCGCAGTGTGGACAGGTCAGTTCAAGCATTTTTTCAGCGGGCCATCAGGGTGGCCATGATCGCCTTCTGCACATGTAGCCGGTTTTCCGCTTCATCAAAGATGATCGATTGCGGCCCTTCGATCACCTCGTCGGTGATCTCTTCATCGCGGTGGGCTGGCAGGCAGTGCATGACCACGGCTTGGGGATCGGCCAGCTTGAGCAGTTCGCTGTTGACCTGGAATGTCTTGAAGGCCTTTTCCCGCTCGGCCTGCTCTTCTTCCTGGCCCATGCTTGCCCAGACGTCGGTGTTGAGTACGTCGGCGTCGGCAGCAGCTTCTTTGGGATCCTCGGTCAGCAGCAGTTTGGCCCCGGCCTGCTCGGCGCGGGCGACAACCTCGGCATCCGGCTCATAGCCTTTGGGGGTTGCGACGCGCAGTTCAAAGCCGAAGACGGCGGCGGCGTTGATCCTGCTGTTGGCCATGTTGTTGCCGTCACCGATCCAGCAATACTTGAGGTTGCGATAATCCTCTTTATGCTCGCTGACGGTGAACAGGTCAGCCATGATCTGGCACGGGTGATACATATCGGTCAGACCGTTGATGACCGGGATGTAGGCGTGCTCCGCCAGCTCCTCGACCGCAGCTTGCGAGTAGGTGCGAATCATGATGCCGTCGCAGTAGCGGGCCATGACCCGGGCAGTGTCCTTGATCGGCTCGCCGCGGCCCAGCTGGGTGGTGCCGGAGTGCAGGAACAGGGCGTGGCCGCCGAGCTGAAACATACCGACCTCGAAAGAGACGCGGGTCCGGGTCGAGCTTTTTTCGAACAGCATGCCCAGGGTCTGGCCTTCGAGCAAACGATGGGGAGTGCCCTCTTTCTGTTTGGCCTTCAGCTCCCGGGTGAGATCGAAAATCGCCTCCAGGTCGGCCAGCGACCAATCGGAGAGGCTGAGGAAGTCTTTAGTCATCGGTGTTCTCCTGGTATTCCATGAAAATCCCGTCAAGAATTTCCAGCATCTGGTCGATTTCAGCTTTGTTGACTGTCAGTGGCGGTAAAAAGCGCAGCACCTTGCCGACCGTGCAGTTGATCAGCAGGCCGCGCTCGAGGGCGGTTTTAACCATCTCGCCGCCGTCGATGGTCAGCTCCATGCCAAGAATCAGGCCGCGGCCACGGACCTCTTTGACAAAGGAATATTGCCCGGCCAAAGCTTCAAGCTGCTGGCGCAGGTAGTCGCCCATGGCGACACAATTCTCCAGCACGCCATCCTCGAGGATGGTTTTCAGGGTCGCCAGCCCGGCTGCCGCCATCAGCGGGTTGCCGCCGAAGGTTGAGCCGTGAGTGCCCGGGCCCAGGGCTGCGGCATACTTTTCTTTAGCGATCAGGGCGCCGATGGGCGGACCGCCGGCCAGGGCTTTAGCCAGGGTCATCAGGTCCGGCTCGATCCCCTCCTGCTGGTAAGCAAAGAGGCTGCCGGTCCGGCCGCAGCCGACCTGTACCTCATCAAAGATCAGCAGCAGCTCTAGCTCATCGCAGAGATCACGGATCGCTTGCAGGTAGCCGGGCGGCGGGACATTGACCCCTCCCTCGCCCTGCACCGGCTCCAGCATGATCGCACAGGTCTGTGGGCCGACGGCCTGGCGCATTGCTTCAAGGTCGCCGAAGGGCACGTGCTTGATGCCGGGCAGCAGCGGAGCGAAGCCGGCTTTCACTTTATCCTGGCCGGTGGCGCTGATACCGCCGATGGTCCGGCCGTGAAAGGAGGCCAGGGCGGTGATCACCTCGTAGCGCTCGCTGTTGAACTGCTCGGCGCTGTATTTGCGCACCAGCTTCAGGGCCGCTTCATTGGCCTCTGCGCCGGAGTTGCAGAAGAATACCCGATCGCCGAAGGAGTGCTCGCAGAGCAGTTCAGCCAGCTCGATCTGCTGGGGGATGTGATAAAAGTTCGAGCAGTGCAGCAACTTGCCGGCCTGCTCCCGCAGGGCGGCGACCACCTTCGGATGGCAGTGACCCAGATTGTTGACCGCCACTCCGGCGAGGAAATCGAGATATCTTTTGCCGTCGACATCCCAGAGCCAGCTGCCTTCCCCCCGCTCAGCGACCAGCGGGTAGCGGCCGTAGGTTGCGGCGACGTGGGTCAGGCCTCGGTCGATCCAGTTTTGTGCGTCACTCATCAGCTGAACCTCGCGACTGCGGTGCCGATCCCTTTGTCGGTGAAGATCTCCAGCAAACAGGCGTGTTCCATCCGGCCATCGATGATATGGGTTTTGCCGACCCCTTCCTCGACCGCGTCAACACAACAGTTGATCTTCGGGATCATGCCGCCGGAGATGGTGCCCTCGTTGATCAGATCGGCGACCCGTTGAATGTCGATGGTTGAGATCAGCTGCCCCTGCTTGTCCTTGACCCCTTCGATATCGGTGAGCAGGATCAGCTTCTCCGCCTGCAGCGCGCCGGCGATCTTGCCGGCAACCAGGTCGGCGTTGATGTTATAGGTTTCACCATTGAGGCCGACGCCGATCGGGGCGATGACCGGGATGAAGTTACTCTCTTCCAGGGCGCTGATGACCGCCGGATTGACCCGCTCCACTTCGCCGACCATGCCGATATCGATGATCTCCGGAGTCAGGGTGTCGGGGTTGACCGCCGTCATCTCCAGCTTGCGCGCCTGGATCAGGCCGCCGTCCTTGCCGGTCAGGCCGACCGCTTTGCCGCCATGCAGGTTGATATTGTTGACGATCTCTTTATTGACCTTGCCGCCGAGTACCATTTCGACCACGTCCATGGTTGCGCTGTCGGTGACCCGCATTCCCTGGATGAACTGGCTTTCGATCTTCATCGCCTCGAGAACCTTGCCGATCTGCGGACCACCGCCGTGGACCACGACCGGATTGAGACCGATATATTTCATCAGAATGATGTCGCGGGCGAAGCCTTCTTTCAGCCGCTCCTCGACCATGGCGTTGCCGCCATATTTGATGACGATGGTTTTGCCGTAAAACCGCTTGATCCACGGCAGGGCTTCCATCAGGACCTTGGCTTTGCCGATCAGTTCTTGCATATTGCACCTTGCAGGTGAGTTCGACGTTCGACGTTGCAGGTTCGATGTTAAAACCTCGAACATCGAACCCCGAACGGTGTTTAAAGAATGTAACGCGACAGATCCTCGTCCTGGCTGATGTCGGCCAGGCGACGCCGCACTTCATCCGCATCGATATTGATCTTGCGTTCGGTCAGCTCCGAAGCACCAAAAGAAAGCTCTTCAAGGAGCTTTTCCATAATCGTGTGCAGCCGCCGGGCGCCGATATTCTCAGTGCGTTGATTGACCGCCTCGGCCATTCTGGCGATTTCGCGGATGGCATCATCCTCAAATTCCAGTTCGACCGATTCAGTCGCCAGCAGCGCCTTGTACTGGCGAATCAGGGCGTTCTTCGGTTCGGTGAGGATGCGGTAAAACTCCTCGGCGTTGAGGCTGTCCAGTTCGACCCGGATCGGGAAACGCCCCTGCAGTTCCGGGATCAGGTCGGATGGCTTGGAGACGTGAAAAGCCCCGGCCGCGACAAACAGAATGTGATCGGTCTTGACCGGACCATGCTTGGTGGTGATGGTGCTGCCTTCGACGATCGGCAGGATATCCCGCTGTACTCCTTCGCGCGAGACTTCCGGGCCGCTCAGCCCTTCGCGACTGGCGATCTTGTCGATCTCATCGATAAAGATAATGCCGGACTGTTCGGTCCGTTCACGAGCCAGGTTGGTGACATTTTCCATGTCGACCAGTTTTTCCGCCTCGGTTTCGATCAGAATCTCGCGCGCCTCGCTGACCTTGATTCGCTTGCGCTTGGTCTTTTTCGGGAACAGGTTGCCGAACATCTCTTTCATGTTCATGCCGAGGTCCTCGTTCCCCTGCGGGGTGAGGATGTTCATCGTCGGCATACTGCTGACTTCGCTTTCCAGTTCGACAAAGCGCTCGTCGAGCTCACCCAGGCGCAGCAGCTTACGCAGCTTCTCCCGGGTTCCCTGCTGCTGCTCCAGCTTGTCCGGCGAGCGGTCGGGCTCGCCCGGCAAAAGCAGGTCGAGCAGCCGGTCTTCGGCGTTGCCCTCGGCCTTGATACGCATTTTCTGCGCTTCTTCTTCTTTAACCATGATGATCGCCAGATCGAGCAGGTCGCGAACCATGCTCTCGACATCGCGACCGACGTAGCCGACCTCAGTGAACTTGCTCGCTTCGACCTTGATAAACGGAGCCTGGGCGAGCTTGGCCAGCCTTCTGGCGATTTCGGTTTTGCCGACGCCGGTCGGCCCGATCATGATGATATTTTTCGGCACGATTTCGTCGCGCAGGTCATCTGCGACCTGCTGGCGGCGCCAGCGATTGCGCAGGGCCACCGCGACGGCGCGCTTGGCGTCGTTCTGGCCGATGATATAACGATCCAGTTCGGAAACGATTTCCCGTGGGGTAAAGTTGGTCACGAAAGAACCTCAACAGCTATCTTGTCGTTAGTATAAATGCAAATTTCAGCAGCAATTTTCAACGCTTCTTCGGCGATCTGCTGCGCTTCCAGAGGCGAATGAGCCAGCATCGCCCGGGCTGCGGCCTGGGCAAAGCTGCCTCCCGAGCCGATCGCGGCGACCCCGTCATCCGGTTCGATGACATCGCCGGCGCCGGAGATGACCAGGGTCGACTCCTTATCGGCGACGATCAGCAAAGCTTCCAGGCGGCGCAGGACCCGATCGGTGCGCCAGTCTTTGGCCAGGGCGACGGCGGCGCGCGGCAGGTTGCCGCGAAATTCCTGCAATTTGCTTTCAAATTTCTCGAACAGGGTAAAGGCGTCGGCGGTACTTCCGGCGAAACCGGCCAGGACCTGGTCCTGATGCAGTCGGCGGATCTTGCGCGCGCCATGCTTCATCACCGTATTGCCGAGGCTGACCTGACCGTCGCCCGCCAGGGCAACCTGGTTATCTTTACGGACACAACAGATGGTGGTCCCTTTGAACATCACTGTCCTCCAAAAAAACTGGGATGCAAGCTTCACTGAAGCAAAGGACGAAATATAGCACAAAAAAGCGCCGGAAAAAAAGCTTTGCGGGCGATCATGGAAAGGGTCGGTAATTTATTTGCCGGTAGCCAGATCAATCCGGCAGCGGGAATTCAATCTTCGCCAGGGTGCCCAGTCCCGGGCGGCTTTCCAGCGTCAGCTTACCGCCCATGCTGCGGATAAAGTCCCGGGCATAAAACAGACCAAGGCCGAAGCCACGAACCTGGCCGGTGCCTTCCGGATCGACCTGGTAGAATTTGCTGAACACCTTGGGCAGGTCCTGTTGGGCAATGCCGATGCCGGTGTCGCGGACCTCAAGCAGAACCCGGTCCTTTTCCAATTTGCCTTCCAGCTGCACGCAGCCTCCCTCAGGGGTGAATTTGATTGCGTTGTCGAGCAGGGCGCGAATGGCAAAGCTGATGCGTTGTCGATCCAGGATCAGCGGTTCAGGCGGCAGGGGCGGGGTGATGCTGACCTCATATTGCAGTTGGCGACTGCTGGCGGCTGGCTCCAGGGCGGCAGCGACCTGACGAGCGATGCGGCCAAGCTCGACCGGCTCGAGCTTGGGCTCGTTATCCTGCAGGATGACATTGCTGAAGTAGAGCAGGTCCTGGATCAGGTGTTCCAGGTGCAGGCTTTCGGCCCGCACCATGGTGAGCATTTTTTGAAAGCTTTCATCTTCCGGATTTTCGATTCCATCGGCAATATTCTGAATAAACAGCGATATCGCCGTGGCCGGGGTCTTGAGCTTGTGCGAGATCAGACCGAGAAAGTCGCTCTTGAGCTTGTCGGCCTGCTTGAGACTGCTCAATTCCTGACGCAGGGCGGTTTTGTCCAGCACTTTGTCGACGGTGGTGCGCAGTTGCAGGAGGTTGATCGGCTTGCTGATGAAATCATCCGCCCCGGCCTGCAACGCTTTGAGGATAACTTCTTTTTCGGTGTAGCCGGTGATCATCACCACCGCCTGATCCGGGTTCTGATCCTTGACCCTGCTCAGCAGCTCCAAACCGCTGAGGTTCGGCATCATCACATCGCTGAGGATAATGTCGAAGGATTCTTTTTCCAGAATATTGAGTGCTTCCTGTCCATCGCCCGCTTCGACAACCTTGAAGTTTTTCAGCGCCCGGGCACAGAGCTGGCGGATAATCGGTTCGTCATCGACCACCAACAGGGATTTGTTCAGCTGTTGCGGTACCTGTTCCAGTTTGCTCAAAAGCTCTGGTTGCACGCGGCAGGCTCCTGGGGCAGAAAAATGGATATGTATCTTCTATGGACAGTCAAAATATAGCGAAACGGCCGGTGTTGTCCACCTGCTGGTTGTAGAGCTGTCAGATTTGTCTGGCTTGTTGTGTCTTGAGAAAAAGCAAAAAATAGCCACCACCAAAAGTAAACGCTTTTCAGCGAGACACCAAGGGCACCAAAAAGGGCAAGGACTTTAACGCGGAGACGGAGAGAACGCAGAGTCCGCAGAGCAAATCTTATCTCTGCGACTCTCCTTCTCAGCGCCTCTGCGTTGAAAGCCTTTCTTTTTGTTCTTGGTGGCAAAAATGTACTTTAGCTTTGCTTCAGCAGTTGGGTCAATTGTTCCGGCGCCGCCTGCAGCAGGGCATCGACCTTGCCAACATCCGGGCCACCGGCCTGGGCCATCTCCGGACGGCCACCGCCGCGACCGCCGACGATTTCTGCCAGTGGCTTGATCAGCTCGCCGGCCTTGACCTGGCCGGTCAGATCTTTGGTCACTGCGACCAGCAGGGCGACCTTGCCCCCTTCGGTCGAGGCCAGCACCATAACCCCGGAGCCGAGTTTGTCTCTCAGCTGGTCAGAGAATTCGCGCAAGCCTTTGCCGTCGATCCCCTCAACCCTTGTGGCCAGCAGCTTGACCCCGGATACCTCCTGGGCCTGATTGACCAGCTCGCCGCTCTTGTCGGCGTTGGCTTTGGCCTGCAACTGCTCCAGCTCTTTTTCCAGCTCCTTCTGCTGCTCGAGGAGCTTTTGTAGTCGGGTTTCCAGCTTTTGCGGTTCACTTTTGACCAGGTTGGCCAGCCGCTGCAGGGTCTGTTGCTGCTGATGCACCTGGGCCAGGGCCGCGTCGCCGGTGACCGCTTCGATCCGGCGCACGCCGGCCGCGATGCCACCTTCGGAGATGATTCGGAACAGGCCGATATCGCCAGCGGCGTTGGCGTGGGTGCCGCCGCAGAGCTCTTTGCTGTAGTCGCCGACGCTGATGACCCGCACTTCGTCACCGTATTTTTCGCCGAACAGGGCCATGGCGCCGGCGGCCTGCGCCGCGTCGGCGGCCATCAGCTCAGATTGAACCGCGGCGTTGACGCGGATCTGGGCGTTAACCTCTTCTTCGATTCTGATCAGCTCTTCTGTCGTCACCGGGGAGAAATGGGTAAAGTCGAAGCGCAGGCGCTCCGGCTCGACCAAGGAGCCGGCCTGCTTGATGTGGTCGCCGAGAATCTTCTGCAGGGCGGCCTGCAGAAGGTGGGTGGCGGTGTGGTTGAGGACGATCTTCTGCCGCCGTTCGGCGTCGACCTTGACGGTCGCCTCCGCGCCTTTCTTAACTGCACCGGTGACGACTTCACAGACGTGGCTGAAAAGATTTTCCAGCGGTTTCTTGGTGTCGATGATGCGCAGGGTTGCCTCGCCGGTGGCAATTTCGCCGGTGTCACCGACCTGGCCGCCCGACTCGCCGTAACAGGGGGTGGTCGCAGTGATCACTTCGACGGTTTCGCCGCAGACCGCTTCAGCAACCAGTTCGCCTGCTTTGATCAGCGCCAGGACCTCGCCGCTGTCTTCGCTCTTCTGGTAGCCACTGAAGCTGGTTTTGATGCCGTCATCGACCAGCTGCTTGTAGATTGCCGAGATCGCTTCTTCGCCGGAGCCTTTCCAATGCTCCCGGGCTTTGGCACGCTGGGCTTCCATGCAGGTTTCAAATCCCGCTTCGTCAAGGGAGTAGCCATCCTTCTCGACGATATCGGCGGTCAAGTCGACCGGGAAGCCGTAAGTGTCATAGAGTTTGAAAACTGTTTCGCCGGGGATGGTTTTCTGCCCCGACTTCTCCAGAGCGGCGATCTCATCCTGCAGAATCCGCAGACCGTTACCGAGGGTGGCGATAAAGCGTTCCTCTTCATTCTGCACCACCTTGGCAACGAAGGATTTACGCTCCGCCTCGGTCGGGTAGGCCTCGACCATGAAATCGAGGACGAAGCTGGCGGTCTTGAACAGCACCGGATCCTCGAAGCCGAGCATCTTGGCGTGGCGCATCGCCCGGCGCATGATACGCCGCAGAACGTAGCCGCGCCCCTCGTTGGAGGGGAGCACGCCGTCGGCGATCAGAAAGGCGGTGGCGCGGCTGTGATCGGCCATGACCCGCATCGAGACGTCGTTCTCTTCATTGTCGCCGTAGGTTTTTCCGGAGAGCGTTTCAATGTGGGCGATGATGTCGCGCAGCAGGTCAGTGTCATAGTTCGACTGCACCTTCTGCATGACGGTGGCCAGACGTTCCAGGCCCATGCCGGTATCAACCGCCGGTTTCGGCAGCGCAATCAGCTCGCCGTCCGGCTGGCGATCAAACTGCATGAAGACGTTGTTCCAGACCTCCATAAAGCGATCGCAGTCGCAGCCGACCTCGCAGTTTTCGGAATCGCAGCCAACCTCGGCACCGTTGTCGTAGAAGATTTCCGAGCAGGGGCCGCAGGGACCGGTATCACCCATCGCCCAGAAGTTGTCCTCCTCGAAGCGATAAATCCGTTCGCGCGGCACGCCCTCCTGCTTATGCCAGATGTCGGCGGCTTCATCGTCGTTGGTGTAGACCGAGACGTAGAGCCGCTCTTTGTCCAGGCCCATCTCGACAGTAAGGAACTCCCAGGCGTAAGCGATCGCTTCTTTTTTGAAATAATCACCGAAGGAGAAGTTGCCGAGCATCTCGAAGAAGGTGTGGTGGCGGGCGGTGCGACCGACGTTCTCCAGGTCGTTGTGCTTGCCGCCGGCGCGGACGCACTTCTGCGAAGTGGTGGCGCGGACATAATCACGCTTCTCCGCCCCGAGGAAGCAATCCTTGAACTGATTCATCCCCGCATTGGTAAACAGCAGGGTCGGGTCGTTGTGCGGAACCAGTGACGAGGAGGAGACCACCCGGTGGCCTCGGTCGGCGAAATATTTCAGGAAACGGGCGCGGATCTCATTGCCGGTGATCATCTGCAGCTACCTTTCTTGCTTATCTGTGAACTGGACGAATTGCAGGTATTAGAATCAGGGATGATAATCGAAGAGGCCCGGTTTGAAAAGGCTTTTGCCAGTTTTTTCCGGTCTTGAAGCGAATCAGTCGTGGTTTTCCTTCAGCAGCGTGAAGATTTCACCCCAGGAAAAGCCGCGACGCTGGAAAAAGCCGACCACCCGGCGCCGCTCTGCTTCGTCGGCGGCAGCATAGTCAAAGTCAGGAAAGCGCCGCTCCAGTTGATCGCGCAGCAGCTGTTCGGGGGGGAATTCAGCGCTGCTGGTTTCCAGCGCCTGCTGAGCGGTGGTTTCATCGATGCCGCGGCGCCGCAGGTCGAGGAGCACCTTACGACCGACGCCGCGGCCGCTGCGCAGCAAAGCGCGGGCACGTTCCAGAGCATAGCGCTGGTCGTCGAGATAGTTGTAGTCGCGACATTTTTCGATGCAGCTTTCGATGGCGCAGGCAGAAAAGCCGAGCTGCCTCAGTTTGTCGCGCAGCTCGGCTTCGCTTCGGTCGCGGCGGGTCAACAGCTTTAAGGCGGTGGCAAAGGGGTCAGAAACGCTGGATTTCGACATTGCCCTCTTTGCCCGGCCCTTCCTCCTCCGCCTTGCCCTTCTCGAAGTCGCTCCAGGAGCTGTCGGAGGTGGAGTCGATGCCGGAGAATTTGAGTTTGAAATCATCCGGGTTGGAACTCTGGCGCAGCGCCTCATCAAAGGTGATCGCCTCTTTCTTCACCAGGTCCATCAGCGCCTGGTCAAAGGTCTGCATGCCGTAGGTGGTGTAGCCCTGGGCGATGGCGTCTTTGAGCTGAACGGTTTTTTCCCGGTCGTCGATCAAATCGCGGACCCGGGCGGTGGAGACCATAACTTCGATGGCGGCGACCCGGCCTTTGCCTTCAGCACGGGGGACCAGCCGCTGTGAGACCACCCCTTTGAGGACTCCGGATAGCTGCAGGCGGATATGCCGCTGCTGGTGGGGGGGGAACATCGAGATAATCCGGGTGATGGTCTCCGGGGCATCGATGGTGTGCAGGGTCGAAAGCACCAGGTGGCCGGTCTCCGCTGCCGCCAGGGCAGTCTCGGCCGTTTCGACATCACGCATCTCACCGACCAGGATGATGTCCGGGTCCTGCCGCAGGGAACTTTTCAAAGCGGTGGCAAAGCCGCTGGTGTCAAAGCCGACCTCCCGTTGATTGATGATACATTTGCGGTCGCGGTGCAGATATTCGATGGGATCTTCGATGGTCACCACGTGGGCGGTGCGGGTGTTGTTGATATAGTCGATTATCGCCGCCAGGGTGGTCGATTTCCCCGAGCCGGTCGCGCCGGTGACCAAAACCAGGCCGCGCTGTTCGGTGGCGATCTTTTTCAGCACCGCCGGCAGCAGAAGTTCATCCAGGGTGGCGATTTTATAGGGGATGGCCCGAAAAACCGCCGAAACCGAATTGCGCTGGGAAAAGACGTTGACCCGGAAACGCCCGAGGCCGGGAACCCCATAGGCCAGGTCGATTTCACAGGATTCCTGAAAGTTGGCTTTCTGCCGCTCGTTCATGATCCCCTCGCACATGCTGCGCACCGCTTCGGCGGTCAGGCGGGGGGCTTTGGGCAGGGGGCGCAGGTTTCCGTCAATTCGGAACACCGGCGGCAGGCCGGCCTTCAAGTGGATGTCCGAGGTATTTGCCTTCAGGGCCATGCTGAGAATTTCGTTCAGATCCATGCCATCATCCTGTCAGGGGGAGTGCTGCTCGGCTCGCATCGACGAGCTCACTCCTGATCAATGCTCTCAGTTGTCACTGTTCCCAGGCCGTAAAGTTCACGCAGCCGGGCTTCGATTTCGTTAGTCATTTCCGGGTTGTCTTTGAGGAACTGCTTGGCGTTTTCACGCCCCTGGCCGACCCGCTCACCGTTGTAGGAGAACCAGGCGCCGCTCTTTTCAACAATATCGTTGTCGACGCCCAGATCAAGGATATCCCCTTCCCGGGAGATGCCGGTTCCGTACATGATGTCGAATTCGGCCTGTTTGAAGGGCGGCGCCACCTTGTTTTTCACCACCTTGACCCGGGTCCGGCCGCCGATCACGTCCTGTCCCGATTTCAATGCGGCGATGCGGCGGATATCCATGCGCACCGAGGAATAGAATTTCAGCGCGTTGCCACCGGTGGTGGTTTCCGGATTGCCGAACATGACACCGATCTTCATGCGGATCTGGTTGATGAAAATGATGCAGCAGTTTGATTTGGCGACGGTGGCGGTCAGTTTGCGCAGCGCCTGGGACATCAGGCGGGCCTGCAGACCCATGTGTGAATCGCCCATCTCGCCTTCGATCTCGGCGCGCGGAGTCAGCGCAGCGACCGAGTCGACCACCAGCACGTCGATGGCGCCGCTGCGCACCAGCATTTCGGTGATTTCCAGCGCCTGTTCGCCGGTGTCCGGCTGGGAGACCAGCAGATCATCGGCTTTCACGCCCAGATGACCGGCATACTGGATGTCGAGGGCATGTTCGGCATCGACGAAAGCGGCGATGCCGCCCTTCTTCTGGACCTCGGCGACAATGTGCAGAGCCAGGGTGGTTTTACCGGAGGATTCCGGGCCGAAGATTTCGATGATCCGGCCCTTGGGCACTCCGCCCAGGCCCAGAGCCAGATCGAGGCTCAAGGCACCGGTCGAGATGTAGTCGATGGCGGGCATCTGGTAGTCGGAACCGAGGCGCATGATGCTGCCTTTGCCGAACTGTTTTTCAATCTGACCCATGGCCAGTTCTAATGCGCGATTACGGTTTTCGTCGGACATTTCTGCCTCCCTTGGCATGATAAACTTTCAGACATTTAGATACGCAAGCGTTTCATTCTGTCTTCTTCAGAGTCACTTCTTGCAGCGGATTATGGATCGCTCCGGTCGCCGTCAGGCGGCTGGAATAGAGCACCAGTCGCTCGACCCGCAAGGTACCGAACTCCTGTGACAGAAAAGGACACAGTGCGTCCAGCTTGGCCGGTGGAACCTTGAACCGCCCGAGGGTCAGATGCGGCTGGTAGGGGCGTTTCTGGTCAAGCAAGCCAAGTTGCAACAAACCATCCGCCAGATCCTCGAACAGCGCCAGCAGCTGATCCGGCGGCTCCAGCCCGAGCCAGAGGACCCGGGGCCGGCTGCGGCGCGGGAAAAAGCCAAGGCCTTTCAAAAAAACATTAAAATCTTTTTTCTTTTGTCCTATCGATACCATAAGCCGGGCCGTTTCTGCAAGCTGCTCTTGCGTCAGCTCGCCAAGAAAATGCAGGGTCAGATGCAGATTGCGGGCTGCCGCCGGTTTCAGCTCAGGAAGGGTCGCTTGCAGTTGGTTTTGCAGTTCGGCCAGGCTCTGCTGCAGCACTTCCGGCAGGGGCACGGCAATAAAAGCGCGCACGAGCTGGGAGTGATCGTCAGGCATCGCTCTCTCTGCTTGGCTGGTGCAAAGGCAACAGGACATGGAAGCTGCTGCCCGAATCTCTACCGGGGGCATTTTCCACCCAGATCATGCCGCCGTGGGCTTCGATCATCCCCTTGGCCAGCGGCAGGCCGAGTCCGGCGCTGGGGCCCTGAATCGAATTCTGTTGCCTGCCGTGCAGGCTGATGTCGCCGGCGCCGTGAAACTTATCGAAAATCAGCAGCCGGTCCTGTTCGGCGATACCAACGCCAGAATCGACAATCCGGATATCCAGGTGATCATGCAGCGGGGTCTGACGAAAAAAATCGGGGCAGAACGGTTCGATATCGCTACGGCGCTTAGACAGGTCTTCGCCGCTGATATAGCCGGCAAAAATGCCGATTGTGCCCTCAGGCGGGGTAAATTTGAAAGCGTTTTTCAGGATGCGCTCCAAAGCGATGCGCAGGTGATAGTGGTCGCCGACCGGCGAGAGCTGCCCCGCCAGGCTGCCCAGGCTCAGCTCCAGGGTTAACTGCCGGCGCAGGGCCTCGTCGCGATATTGCAGCACCAGTTCGTTGAGCAGCAGTGGCAGATCGACCGCCTCCTGAGCCAGATAGATATCGCGCGATTCGATTCGCGCCATCTCCAGCAGGTCTTCGACCAGGCTGTTCAGCCGCCGGCTGCCTTTGAAGATTGTTTCCAGCAATGCACGGCTTTCGGCCGGCATCGCAAATAGCTGGCCCTCGAGCAGTTCGGTTGCCGTGAAGATCCAGGTTAAGGGCGTACGCAACTCATGGGAGGCCAGGGCCAGAAAGCGATCCTTCATCTGATTGGCCTGTTCCAGAGAGCGATTGCTCTCTTCCAGACGCGAGACGTGTTCGCGCAGCTGCCGCCGGGAGCGGTCCAGCTCGCGCTGACTGGCATGGGTCAGGCGATGCTGCCATTCCAGTTTTTCCAGCAGCTCTGAGGAGTCGATGGCGGCGGCCAGAATCTGGCAACAGTCGCCGAGCAGGGCCATCTCCTGTGGGGTAAGTGCCCGTTGGTTGTTCTGAAACATGAACAGGACGCCAATCAGGCGGTCATGAGCAAGCAGAGGGTGGGCCTGCAGACTGTTCCAGCCGGCAGTCAGGCAGGCCTGGCAATAAAGCTGTGTTTCCTGGGCGAGATCAGGCCATTGTTGCGGTTGGCCGCTCTGTACCACCTGGGCGATCAGGCCTTGGCCAGCAGGAACCTTCTGCAGCTCACGAACCAGTTCCGTGCTGATCCCCAGCTCGGCGACCAAATGCAGGGGAGAGTCAAGATCGTGCAGCTGGTATATGCCGCAACCGCTCATCTGAAATGCCGCTTTGAGTTGCTGCAGCGACTCTGTCAACAGCTGATTCCGGTCGCGAATGGTCGCCGCCAGCAAGGAGATCCTTTGAAGCACCTGAAGGTGCTTCACCTGCTGCCGCAGCTTTGCTGATTCGGCTGTTGGGCTCGCTGGTGGCGACGATTTACTGCTCATAACTTTTCTTTTCCGCGTCAGCTAGCCTCTGAGGTGGCTGCAGGCAAAGCGCCGCAGCCACTCCAGGGCCATAAATGCCGTCATGCGCTGTACTTTCTGTCGATCGCCGTTGAAACGATACGCTTTGACGTGGGTCCCCTCTTTACTGGCTAAAGCGATAAAGACTGTGCCGACCGGTTTTTCTTGAGTGCCGCCGTCTGGACCGGCGATTCCGGTGACCGACAGAGCGAGGTCGGTGTTGGCAACCCGCAGCAATCCCTCCGCCATCGCTTTGGCGCAGGGTTCGCTGACCGCGCCATGCTGGCGGATGATCGGTAAGGGCACCTGCAACCAGTCGAGCTTCGCCGAGTCGGCGTAGGTGACGGCACCCCGTTCGAGAAAACGGGATGCTCCCGGCTGGCTGGTCAGCAGGCTGGCAATCAACCCGCCGGTGCAGGATTCAGCGAGTGCCAGGGTCAGCCCGGCGCTGGTCAGCAGCTGGCCAAGATTGCCCTCCGGTGTCTCTCCATCGCGGGCGACCAGTTGCTCGCCCAAATCTTTTAGCAATAAAGCCTCGGCCTGGTCGAGGCGGAATTCAGCTCCTTCACCGCCAACTTTGAGTTTAACCACGACCAACGGATACTCAAGGGCGAAGGCGACCTCGATCCCTGCAGGAAATTGCTGGTATGGGATCAGCTGATCGATCTTCGGTTCCGGCAGGCCGAAAAATTTATAGCTGCGCTGCCGCCGCGGACCGCTGCCGGGATGGCGACTTTGCAGGAGCGGCAGGACCGTTTCTGCAAACATCGCTTGCATCTCATTCGGCACGCCGGGCAGAAAAAACAGCTCGCAGTCCCGCTCCTTGATCCAGAAGCCGGGTGCCGTGCCCAGGCTGTTCGGCAGGGGAATGGCGTGCTGCGGCAACAGCGCCTGACGCTCGTTGTTCGGCTCCATGGTCCGGTTGCGCTGGGCAAACCAGTTCTTGATCATCTCCAGCGCCTCTTCGTTGATAACCAGTGACCTGCCCAGGGCGCGGGCGGCCGCGCGGGCGGTCAGGTCATCAACGGTGGAGCCCAGGCCGCCGGTCACAATCACCGCCTGGGCGTGCGCACTGAGATAGCGCAGGGCCGCTTCGATCTCCTTTTCCTTATCCGGAACCGACAGCGAGCAGCGCAAACGATAGCCCTGACGACCAAGGATTTCAGCGATAACGCCTGTATTGGTGTCGGCCAGGTCGCCGCTGAGCAGCTCATCGCCGGTGGTCAAGACGGCAATTTCAAAGGGTGGCATATTAACTCCAATAAAATGCGGACCGATAAGCCAAAAAAAAGTTAGCCACCAAGACGCCAAGGGCACCAAGGAAGAAGTTCAAAAATCTCAAAGTGCTTATGGTGGTACCTTGCTTGATGGTTTCGCATCAAAAAGAACTTGCATGTCCTTGGATTCTTGGCGCTCCTGGTGTCTTGGTGGCAAAAGCGCCTTGGTTTGAGAAATAAATGGTCATCAGGCGAACAATGCCAGGCAGAGCCGCAGAGCCAGAGCGGCGTAGAGTCCCGCGATGACATCATCCAGGGTGACGCCAATGCCGTTTTTCATGCGTCGATCGAACCAGCTGGCGGGCGGTGGCTTGAGGATGTCGAAGGTCCGAAACCAGAAAAAGCCGAGCAGCGCCGTTGTCCAGCTGAAGGGTAAAAACGCTACCGTGATCAGGTAGCCGATCAGTTCGTCGATAACGATCCGGCCATCATCCGCCTCGCGATAAAGTTTTCCTGCCTGATCACAGACCCAGAAGCTCAAGAACAGAATTGCCAACAGTGACAGCAGTTGCAGCGACCAGCCGAAGCGGGAGAGGTAATAGTAGCAGGGAATGCCGGCCAGGCTGCCGAAGGTGCCGGGAGCGACCGGCGCATAACCGAGACCGCCATTGCTGGAGAGCAGCAGGATCAGTTTGCGCAGTGCTCCCCGGGGTTCGAAATCAGTCATGCTGAAGATCCTTGCCAGGTTCGGGTTTCAGCTGTTCCCAGGCCGCCTCGGTGACGATCCGATAGATCTGTTCCAGAGTTTGACCACTGGCGTGGGCCAGTTGGCGGCAATCTTCATACTCTGGACTCAGGCGTAAAAACAGTTCGCCATCATAGAGCAATTTGACCTGGGCTTCACCATGTTTTGTGCAGACTCTGGCCATTCGTCGAGCGAGGGTGTAGCGCTCGCAGGAACTGCTGCGGACGCCGATGGCGCTGCTCTGATGAAGAATCAGCCGTGCCAGAGCTGCGGCCTGTCGGGGTGTTGAAACCACGGTTAATTTCACCCCGGGCCGATTCTTTTTCATCTGAAAGGGGCTGTAACCGGCGTCGAGAGCGCCAGCAGCAAAGAGCTGTTCAAGTAAAAAACCGAGCTGCTCGGGACTGCTGTCATCGATGTGGGTCTCCAGCAGCTGTACCTGATCCTGGGTAGAAGGTTGCTCAGGGGAGATAGAGGTTCCCAGGATACCGCGCAGCAGGTTGGGGCGATCGGTCAATTGCCAGCCTCCGACGCCGTAACCGGTCTGTTCGATCTGCAGGTTCGGCAATGGGCCGAATTCAGCGATTTCAGCGACGATGGCAGCACCGGTTGGGGTGACCAACTCTTTGTCGCAACCGCTGTCGGTGACCGGTTTGCCCGCCAACAGTTCCAGTGTTGCCGGGGCTGGCAGGGGCAGGGCGCCGTGGGCACACTGGCTCATGCCGCGGGAGAGGGGCAGCGGCGCGCAGATGATTTTTTCTATCGCCAGCATTTGCAGGCCGATGGCGGCCCCGGTCAGGTCGACGATGGCGTCGATGGCGCCGACTTCGTGAAAGTGCACCTGATCTATGTCGATGCCGTGCACTTTGGCTTCGGCCTCGCCGAGGCGCCGAAAGAAGCGTCGGGCCAGCTGTTTGCCTGGCGTGGCGAGCTCACTGTCGGCAAGCATTTGATCAATGCTGCTCCAGCTGCGGTGCTGAGCGTTCTCCTGGCAGTTCACCTGCACCCGGCAGCCCTGAATTCCGTGACGCTGTTCGCGTGCAATTTGCAATTCAAACCCACTCACTGGGAGTTTGCCCAGTTCGGCTGAGAGCTGCCGAGAATCGACGCCCAGGTCGATCAGCAGGCCGAGGAACATGTCGCCGGAGATGCCGGAGAAGGTGTCGAGATAAAGAGTTCGCATGTTGTTCCTGTAGGGGCGAACCTATGTGTTCGCCCTTTTTGTTCGTTCAAAATGAAAAATCAAGACCGCGGGGTCGCGGCCCCGCACGCCGCCTTACTCTTTTGCTGCGCGGCAAAAGAGTAAGCAGAAAAACGCGCCCAGGTCCTTGCCCTGCGGGTTCCCTCCACTGCAGGGATGCAAGGCGCGCTCGCAAAACTCGCCTGCGGCTCAGACATTCCTCGCTTATTCGCCTTGCATCCCTTCCGTTCCGGCTGCGTCACATGGGAGGGGGAGTTCAACCCCCCTCTTGCCTCTGCCGGAGTGGAGTATTTATTTCAGGGG